>DXZM01000052.1:0-43035 GCA_019419665.1 Collinsella sp. | reverse complement strand
CACGATAGGCGAACCGTTGCCAAGTTCTTACCGTCCGCGCGTGCCTCGCAGGTATAGGAATACACGTCGTCGTTTATTGATGGATCGCCCTGCACGACAAACTCGAGGCTGCTTGCCGCTCGACCGTCGAGCGCCTTCGAGGCGCTTAGCGCACCCACAGCCCACCAGGCCGAGACGACCGCTCCCGCCACGAGACCGACGGACGCGGCATACAGCCACCGCTTCCAAGGGGCAAGCCACGCACAAGATTGAGCCAGCACAACGAATACCGCCGCCGCAACGGGGATGGCCCAAAGCGGCCCGACCGCTGGCGCCCGCTCCCTCAACAGCGCATCAGCGGCCATGTTGAGCACCAAGACGCAGCTCATGCACATGCCGGCACACAGGGTCATCGTCCACGGAAGCAGGGGCCGCGGAGGCATAACACGCTCGCGCTCGGTCGCACTCATACGCAGATGCAATCTTTGATTTTGGCAAGCTTCTTCTCGCCGATTCCCGACACACGCATCAGGTCGTCAACCGAGGCAAAAGCACCGTTCTTTGTCCGCTCATCGATAATCGACTGGGCCACGGAGGGACCGATGCCCGAGAGCGTCTGCAGCTCTGCCGCGCTTGCCGTATTGATGTTTACCAGGCCTGTTGCGCCGCTCGCGCCCGATGATGCGGAAGTCCCACCATCAACACCGGCTTCCGCAATAGACGCCTGCTGCTCCCCTACCGTTGGAACGTGGATTTTTTGTCCATCAGTGACCTTGGATGCCCGATTGAGCCCCGTAACGTCTGCCTCGGGCGCCAGCCCGCCGGCGGCATCAATCGCCTGAGCCACCCGCGCGCCGTCTTTGAGGCGATATACACCGGGCGACACAACGGCGCCATCGACATCGACATAGACCTCTGCCGCGGCAGAAGCCTTAGTCGAAGAACCTTCGGATGTCTTTCCGCTCGAGGCATCACCGGATCCCGGCTCCACCAACGAGCCCGAACCGTCAGTGCGCTCAAACGACACGGCGCCGGCACCGCCGCCAAGGTTCGCCATCGCCAAGCCGCTCGACATCGCAATGACGACCAGTATCGCCATCACCACTGCCTTATGACCGAGCAGCTTGTCCGCCAAGCGGTCCATCTTTTTGACCCGTTCGTGTTGTTCGCGCTGCGCCATAGCAAAACCTCCCAACACCATCGTGTCAGGAAAGGAGCCCTGTAACAGCCACGCCCCAAAACCGGTTTTAGCGGTCAAACCAAAAGCCGACCAAAACCTTGCACAAATCCGTCCATTTATTCAGGCACACGTCAGCAAATGAACACTTAGCCACAAAATGCCCAGATAGCAAAAGACCGACGATGCAGACGCATCGTCGGTCTATGCACAAATTTACTCGTGATCTTGGTAAATCTCACGCGGAGTAAGCTCCGAATGTTTGCGTTTTAAGGTCTTAGGGGCCTTATACGTGTTGCTCTCAAAGTCGATGTACTCGGTCTGCTTGAGCAGGCGCTCGATCATCTCCTCGTGATCGAACAACTCCCAGGCCTCATGCACGGCATCGAGTTTAGCGTGCGTCTCGGGACGGCGCGGCATAAACAGCGTGCAGCAGTCGGGAGCGGCCTCAGTGGAGATATCGAACGTACCGATCTCCTCGGCGCGCGCGATGATCTCCTGCTTGTCCGAACCGATGAGAGGGCGGAACACGGGGATCTTCACGGCCTCGTTGACGGCCATGATATTCTCAAGCGTTTGGGAGGCAACCTGCCCAAGCGATTCGCCCGTAACGATGGCCTTGGCACCCTCGATGTGCGCAATGCGCTCAGCAACCGAATACATAATGCGGCGATACATGATCACGCGCAGGTTGCTGGGACAGGTGACCGAAATCTCACGCTGGCAGTCGCCAAACGGCACTACGTACAGTCGGCCGATCTGGACACCCGGCTCAAGCGCACGGATGATGTCCTGCACCAAATACTCGCTCGTGTCGGGCGTCTGCGGACGACCTGAGAAATGTACCGGCACGCACACCGCGCCGCGACGAGCGAGCATCCAGGTCGCCACCGGAGAATCGATACCCGAAGAAAGCAGCGTCACGACCTTGCCGGCAGACCCCACCGGAAGACCACCCACGCCGCGCTCAGAGCGCGCATACACATAGACGCTACCCTGGACCACCAGCACGTGCACCATAGCGTCAGGATCGTGCATCTGGACCTTTTTATCGGGGAAGGCCTCACACAGCACCTCACCCACCTGACGATTGATGTCAATCGAGGTAAGCTCATAGTCAGTATTGGAGCGCTTGGCGTGCACCTTAAACGAATCGAAAGGACCAAACTCGCGCAGCGCCTTGACGGCGGCGGCACAGTACTCCTGCGGGTCGCGGTTAGTGTGATACGCCAAAGACACACGTGCAACGCCGGGAACGGTGCGAATGACACGCGCCGCCTCATCGGCCTGATGCTCGTTAAAGGTCACGAGGATATAACCGGAAATTCGAGACACGGCATTCACGGAAAAGGCGGCCAAGGCCGCCTTGATGTTATCCATGAGGATATGCTCAAAATGTGCGCGGTTCTTACCCTTCAGTCCAACCTCGTGATAGTGGACCAGGCAGACGCGAGCCGCCATTTAGGCTTCAGCAACCTTGTGGCCGAGCGCCTTCTCGTAACGGGCCTCGTCGTAAGAGATGTCGCCGTCGACAATCTCGTCCATAGCCATCGAGATGGTATCGGCACCGGAAAGCCCGATGGTGATGTCATCGACATCCTGGACGGCAAGCACGCGATTGTGCTGGCCACGCAGCATGCTATTGATGTCGCAGGCGCGCTTGGAGGCAAGCGAAGCGAGCAGGAAGCGGTTGTGATCGGTCTTCTCCAGAAGATCGTCAATGCAAGGCTTTACAACGGACACGGACCTCAGATCCTTTCATGCATATCGAGAACGCGAACGAGCTCATCGGTCGCGCGGTCGAGATCGTCATTAACCACGACGTCGTCGTAGCGGTCGGCAAGGGCAAGCTCATCGGCGGCGTTTGCCATACGCAGCTCAATCGTCTCGGGCGTCTCGGTACCGCGACCGACTAGACGCTCGCGAAGCACCTCAAGCGAAGGCGGCTTGATAAAGATCAGCACGGCCTCGGGGAAACGCTCCTTCACCTGCAGGGCGCCCTGGACATCGATCTCCAAAATCAGAGACGCGCCCGAGGCGAGCTTGGATGTGACCTCGCTCACCAACGTGCCGTAGCAGTTACCGTGGACCTCGGCCCACTCAACAAACTCACCGTTTGCCACGCGGCGGTCGAACTCCTCGCGCGTCAGAAAAAAGTAGTTGACGCCGTCGACCTCACCTTTACGTGGTGCTCGCGTGGTAGCCGAAACCGTCAGGCCCAGGTTCGAGCGGCGCTCGCGCACACGAGTGACGAGCGTACCCTTGCCTGCGCCTGACGGTCCAGAAATCACAAAGAGCTTGGAATCCTGAGCGCTCACTTATTTGGTCAGCTGCTCGAGGAGCTGCTCGCGCTGACGGACGCCGAGGCCCTGGACGCGACGGGTAGCGGAGATACCGAGCTCCTCCATGATCTTGGCGGCCTTGGCCTTGCCATAACCAGGGAGAGACTCGATGAGGGTGGAAACCTTCATGCGGGAAGCGATGGGGTCATCGGAGTTGAGCACGGACTCGAGGGACTTCTCGCCCTTCTTGATCTGCTCGCGAAGCTCAGCGCGGGCATGACGTGCGGCAGCAGCCTTCTCAAGAGCCTGCTTGCGCTGCTCGTCGGTAAGCTGAGGGAGTGCCATTCGTACCTCCAAATAGTTGGGTTATTTCTGATTCAATAATTGGCATTTTAGCACGTAGAACGTACAAAATGCCCAATCGCGGGTCCATAGGTTAGACGATACCCGCAAAAAGTGCAATATACTGCGCCCAAAGTTAAGCCCCTGACCTGCGATTCCACACAAAGGATGGGAAAGTTTACGCAGGCACAGGGGCTATTTTGTGCTAATGAGACCCAAAAGTGGTGACTTAGGGGAATCTTTTACGCGACGTTTTCGACCAGCTCGGCGACGATAGCGTCAAAGGCGGCAACCGGATCGTCGGCACCGGTGATGGGACGGCCCACCACAATGTGGCTGGCGCCACGCTCGATAGCCTGGGAAGGCGTCGCCACGCGGGACTGGTCACCAAGGGCGGCACCCACCGGACGCACGCCCGGAGTCACGATCAGGGCATCGGGACCCAGCAGCTCACGCATGTCGTGAGCCTCCATCGGCGAGCACACGATGCCGTCGATGCCGTTGGCCTGAGCGAGCTTTGCCAGGCGGGCGGCCTCCTCGGCCACGGGCGACTCGACGCCAATCTCGCTCAAGGCATCCTGATTCATGCTCGTAAGAACGGTGATGGCGACGAGCTTAGCGCGGTCCTCGCGCGCCTCCTCGGCACCCTCGCGGCAGGCAGCGAGCATGGCGCCCGAACCCAAACCGTGGACCGAAAGCAGATCGGCACCGGCAAGCGAGGCCGAGCGGGCGGCACCGCGAACCTGATGCGGAATATCATGGAACTTAAGGTCAAGGAAGACCTTAAAGCCCAGGTCCTTGAATTTCTTGACGATCTGGGGACCCTCGGCGTAATAGAGCGTCATGCCAACCTTGAGCCAGGCGGCATGGCCCGAAAGCTCGTGGGCAAGCTCGAGCGCACGCTCACGGTCGCAGTCGAGGGCGACGATTACGCGGTCGCGGGCATCGGTCTCTAGCATTCGAAAGCACCTACCAGTTCGTTGATGTCCTTTACGCCCTGGGACTCGGCCCAGGCCTCGAGCTCATGCGCGATCTTGAGCGAAGCGCACGGATCGACGAAGTTGGCCATACCGACCGACACGCAGGTGGCGCCGGCCAGGATAAACTCGGCCGCATCTTCTCCGGTCATGACACCGCCGACACCGTTGATGGGGATATCGACGGCCTGGGCAACCTCCCAGACCATGCGCACGGCGATGTGGTGGCACAGCGGGCCCGAAAGGCCGCCCTTGGGCTTGGCCACGCGGGACTTGCGGGTATGGACGTCGATGGCCATGCCCTGGATGGAGTTGATGACCGAAAGGCCGTCGGCGCCGGCAGCCTCGAGGGCCTTGGCGATCTCGGCGACGTTGACCGGCGCCATCTTCACGAACAGCGGCTTATCGGTCACCTTGCGGCAGGCAGCCATAACGGAAGAGGCGCCCTCGGGCGTGGAGCCCATGGCGGCACCGCCGGCGGCGATATTGGGGCAGCTCACGTTGATCTCGTAGCCGGCAGCCCAGGGGCACAGCTCGACATACATCTCGAGTGCGCGGACAAACTCGTCAACGGAGTGGCCGGCAACCTGACAGATGACCTGGCAGCCGTCCTTGGAGAGCTGCTCGAGCCACGGACCGGACTCGCGAGCAAAGGCGGCCACGCCGGGGTTCTGAAGGCCCACGGAGTTGATCATACCGCCGGGGATCTCGGCCATGCGGGGCGCGGGGTTACCGGGCCAGGGCTCGGCTGCGCAACCCTTGGTGGTGATGGCGCCCAGTTGGGAAACATCAAAGAAGTTCTGGAACTGCCAGCCGTAGCCAAAGGTACCGGCTGCGGTGTTGATGGGGTTTTGCATCTTGACGCCGCCGAAATCGACGGCCATGTTCACGGTACCCACTAGAAGACCACCACCTTGGAAGCATCGAACACGGGGCCGCACATGCAAGCACCCTTCATACCGTCGACCGTCTCGACATTGCAGGTGTTGCAGGCGCCAAAGCCACAGCTCATCATGCGCTCGAGCGACACCTCGCAGTACGCACCGGCCTCGGCGGCAGCGGCGGCGACTTTCTTCATCATGACGGCGGGACCGCAGCTGGCGACGTAGTCGTAGCCGCCCTCGCCAAGCAGCTCGGCTGCCGGGTCGGTGCAAAAACCGTGCGTGCCCAGCGTGCCATCGTCGGTGCACACGTTAACCGTGGCGCCCAGCGCGCGGAACTCGTCGATGCCCACGGCCTTGGAAGCGGTGCCAAAGCCCAGGCACACGTCCACATCAACACTCTGCTCGGCAAGCATGCCGGCAAGGCACAGCACAGGCGGAACGCCGATGCCACCGGCGACGAGCAGGGCCTTCCTGGTGCCCTCGGGTACCATCCAGCCACGGCCACCGGGGCCCAGCAGGTTAGAGGTGGAGCCGGGGCCCATCTGGGACAAACGACGGGTATCGTCGCCCACGACGGCGTACCACAGCTCGACGGTGCCGGCCTCGGCGTCGGCGCGGTAGTAGCTCAGGGGCACGCGAAGCAGCGAGGACGCATCACCGGGTACGGCGATGTTCACAAACTGACCGGGCTTGAGCGCACTTGCAAGCTTGGGGGCCGAGATGACGAGCGAGAAGACGCCGTCGGCAATCTCCCGGTTCGAGACGACCTCGAAGTCGTGCATGCGTGCAGTGGAAGGTGTGGGCATAAACGCTCCAATCCCCCATGCGGTTGCATGGTCCAAACGAATAGAAAGCGCGGCACCGCAAGGGCGCCGCGCACAAAAGCGATAAGGCTATGCTAGCAGATGCAGCCGTCGGCAAGCGTCTGTTTACCGCCGACAAATACATCGGTGGCACGACCGGTGAGCGTGCGGCCGGCAAAACCGGAGTTCTCGGCGCGCGACTCGTAACCGTCCTCGCCAACCGTCCAGGTTGCGGAGGGGTCGAACACGGTCAGGTCGGCAACGGATCCCGCCTTGACCTGAACCTGGTCGAGGCCCAGGATCTCACGCGGCTTGATGGCCATGAGCTCGACCATACGGCCCATGCTCATCTTGCCCGTGTTGACCAGCTCGGTGAGCACGAGCGACAGCGAGGTCTCGAGACCGATCATGCCAAAGGGCGCAAGCTCGAACTCGCGGGCCTTCTCCCACGGGGTGTGGGGAGCGTGATCGGTGACGATAACGTCGACGGTGCCGTCGATGACGCCCTGACGGATGGCCTCGGCGTCCTCGTCGGTGCGCAGCGGCGGATTGACCTTGAGCGAGGTGTTGTAGGTCTCGTCCAGGTCGTTCTCGGTCAGGAACATGTGATGCGGGGTGGCCTCGCAGGTAACCTGAACGCCAGCGGCCTTACCGGCACGCACGATCTCCAGGCCATGGGCGGTGGAGATGTGCTGGATGTGCAGCTTGGCACCGGTCAGCTTGGCGATCTCGATGTCGCGGGCGATCTGGAGCTCCTCGCCGGCAGCCGGCCAGCCCTCGAGGGCCAGACGGGTCGAGACCTTGCCCTCGTTGATCTGGCCGTGGCCGACCAAGTCCTCGTCCTGGCAGTGGCTCATAAAGACCTTGCCGAACATCTTGCCGTAGTCCATGCAACGACGGAGCATGCCCGCGCCCTGCACGCCGCGACCGTCGTCGGTGAAGGCGACGGCGCCGTGGGCGACCATATCGCCCATCTCGGACATGGCCTCGCCCTTAAGACCGCGGGTCATGGCGCCCGACGGATAGACGCGGCAGTGACCGACCTCGGCAGCGCGGGACTTGACGAACTCCACGACGGTGCCGTTATCGGTGACGGGATCGGTGTTGGGCATGGCGCACACGCCGGTAAAGCCGCCCTTGGCAGCTGCGCGGGTGCCGCTCTCGATGTCCTCTTTGACCTCATAGCCGGGCTCGCGAAGGTGGACGTGCATATCCACCAGGCCAGGGACGAGGTACTTGCCGGAAAGGTCGCGGACCTCGGCTCCCTCGACGGCGAGATTCTCGCCGACCTCGGCGATCTTGTCGCCGTCAATCAGGACGTCAACGACACCGTCGAGCTCGACGGACGGGTCGACGACGTGGGCATTCTTAAGAAGCAAGGCCATTATCGGCACCTCCAAGCAGCAGATACAGGATAGCCATACGCACGCAGATACCGGCGTAGACCTGCTCCAGGATGACGGAGCGTTGCGGGTGGTCGGCCATATAGGAGTCGAACTCGACACCGCGGTTGATGGGGCCCGGGTGGCAGATAATCGCGTCGGGCTTCATGAGCTTCTCGCGGTCCTTGGTCAGACCGAAGAGCTTGTGGTACTCACGAATGGTCGGGAACGGTGCGCCCTCGAGACGCTCCTGCTGCACGCGCAGCATGTAGACGACGTCCAGCTCGGGGAGTACCGAATCGAGGTCGCTCGTCACGTGGTCGCAGCCCAGGACCTCGGGCGCCGGCGGCAGCAGCGTGCCGGGGGCGACGGCGTAGGTCTCGCAGCCCATGATCTTAAGGGCGGGGATCAGCGAGCCGCAGACGCGGGAGTGCGCGATATCGCCGACGACGGCGACCTTCAGACCGTGGAAGTCACCCTTGTGCTCCCAGATGGTGTACAGGTCGAGCAGGGCCTGCGTGGGATGGTTGTGCTTGCCGTCACCGGCGCAGATGACGCTCGCGGGCGAGTTCTGCGTGACGATGTAGGGAGCACCGGCGTGCTTATCGCGCACGACGATGCAGTCGATCTTGTAGGCGTTGAGGGTCTCGACGGTGTCGACGAGGCTCTCGCCCTTGACCGTGGAGGTCGAGGAGCCGCCAAAGTTGAGGCTGTCGGCCGAAAGACGCTTCTCGGCGAGCTCGAAGGAGCTGCGGGTGCGCGTCGAGGGCTCGTTGAACATGTTGACGATGGTCTTGCCCTTGAGCGTGGGGACCTTCTTGATGGCACGCTCGTTGACCTCGGAGAACGCCTTGGCGGTCTCGAGGATGAGCTTGATGTCCTCTTCGGAGTACTCGGTAATGTCGATCAGGTGCTTATGGTTGAACGCCACGGTACTACTCACCTCCCAGCGGCGCGGAGCCCACGTGGGAACCCGGCGCGACGTCGTTAATCTCGACAGCGGTGTGGCCGTCGACTTCCTTCATATATAGGTGCACGTTCTCCTCATGCGACGAGGGAACGTTCTTGCCGACAAAGTCCGGCGAGATGGGGAGCTCGCGGTGGCCGCGGTCAACGAGGACTGCCAGCTCAATGCGGCTCGGACGGCCCAGGTCCATGACGGCGTCTAGAGCGGCGCGGATGGTACGACCCGTGTACAGGATGTCGTCCACCAAAACGACGCGTTTGCCATCGACGCTGAAGGGAATGTTGGTGGCGTGGATCGCGGGAGCGAAATTGGTGGCGTAGTCATCGCGGTAGAAGCTGATATCGAGGCTGCCGAGCGGAACGTCGACGCCCTCGATCTCCTTGATCTCCTCGGCGAGCTTCTTTGCCAGAAGGTCGCCGCGCGTGACGATGCCGACCAGAGCGAGGTCTTCACAGCCCTCGTTGCGCTCGAGAATCTCGTGCGCGATGCGGGTCATCGCTCGATTGACGGCGGTCTCGTCCATGATGACCGCCTTGGGGGAAGTCGTGCCCATCGATCTCCTTCCTCACATGTCTTGACTGCTGACACAGTCAAAAAAATAGATGCCCGACCGCTTAAAGCGGACCAGACACCCACAGGAAGGGCTGCTCTTTGGCAGCTATGTAATTCCATGTGGGCATCTCGTACCCCTTTAATGGTCAAGGAATAGTGTAGCCAACCTCGAGCTTAATTGCGAGCATAAATACAGAGCAATCCGTAAACGGAGCCCAATGCTCAATAAACCTATATATATTTGTGGGACGAGCTTGAAAACGCACGCACGAGCTGGCATAATCCCCTCTGCTGCACGCAAATCGGATCTACGTCCAGGGCCGTGGCGTGAGCACTATCGCCAAAAGAGGAATATCTCTGTGTAGATTACGCACAGGGAGCTGCTTCTGTGCTATAGTTCAGGCTTGTTTGTTAACGCGACATGTTCGTTTGTCGCCCAAGGAGGGTCAGTTATGTCCAAAGTTTGCGAAGTTTGCGGTAAGCACCCCGTTGCCGGTCGCTCCATCAGCCACTCTCACCGCGTCACCAACCGTAAGTTCCGCCCCAACATCCAGCGCGTCTACGTCGTCGTCGATGGTCACCGTCGCAAGATGAACGTTTGCTCCACCTGCCTCAAGTCCGGCAAGGTTGCGCGCTCCTAAATAAGGTCTTACCAACAAGTACCTCGGACTCTCCGGGTCAAAGACCTCGCGTTCATATAGAACTTACCAAAGGCGCCCTCCCCTGCGGAGGGCGCCTTTTTGCACTCATTGGGGACAGACTTACATGAGTGTTTTCACGCATTGGGGACAGACATGACGTACGTATGCGGCGCACCGACTGGCTCCGGCCCCTGCCTCACGCTGCATCCTTCCAGCCTGCAGTTGCCTTGGTCACGCTCGTGGCGCCGATACCGGTGATACGGGCAATTTGCTTAACCGTGAGATGTGCCCGCCTGAGCCTCAGCAGGCAGGCATCGCGTTCGGGGCGTGACAGGGCCTTGAGCAGCGAAGGATCTATGCTCGGCAGAACTTCGCGCGCAACGGAAAGGGCCTCCTCATCGGGGATCCGCCGGCGTGGAAGAACCTCCATTGACCAGATGCGCCCGGCAACTTCCTCGAGATGCTCGCAATAGCAACGGGAGCCTCCGACAATATCGAGCATAGGGGCCGCATCACAGATGTCAAAGGGATCATAGCCCAGCTGATACGCCTTATAGCTTGACCAGCGGTACGCCTCGAGCGAGTCAAGCGCACCTTTCACGGGATTGAGATGAATATAGTCGAGCAGCTGCACCGCCTGCGTGTCCGACTCAACCGCGACCCGCGAATAGCGATTGTCAAACAGATGTCCCGTTCTCCCCGTTTTCCCATTGAAATACTTAGCATATGCCGTCAGCGCGCACTGCATTGCCTTTGAAAGGTTGTCAAATGGGTCATCAACCATCAAATGGAAGTGGTTGTCCATAAGGCACCAGGCCAACACCGCCACGTCATGGCACGCAAACCTGTCCGATATGTCCGATAGGAAACGATAGCGGTCGGAATCATCTTCAAAAATGATCTGTTTGGAGTTACCGCGGTCAAAGACGTGGTAATAGCCGGTGAGCGAAATTTCGCGGGCGCATCGGGGCATGGTCTCTCCTTTCAAAGCCGTACAGGCAACACCTAAAAGGAGAGAAGGAACGCGAAATGCTGAGCCTGTGACCTATTTATATCCAATCAGCAACAAAAACAGGCCCAAAACGACAAAATCGCAAATCGATGTCTGTCCCAAATGAGTGAAACCACTCATGTAAGTCTGTACCCAATGAGCGGGGCGATGCAGCAGGCAGATAAATAGTTGAAACGTTTCAGTTTATTGAAGCGTTTTAGTGTGCCTTTTACGGGAATCTTACCGTTTACCGAATTATTTCTTGCTATCATGCAAGGCGTAGGGTAAATCTCCGATCGCAAGGAGACACAAATGGTGAAAAAGTCACCGGAAAACACTACTCCCGCAATTGTGGACAACGTAGAGGCGCTTGAGGCTAAGCTCGCTCAAATGCGAGAGGCCCAGGCGCTTTTTGCTACGTACACGCAGGAGCAGGTCGACAAGATCTTCTATGAGGCCGCCATGGCCGCCAACAAGGCTCGTATCCCGTTGGCGAAGATGGCCATCGAGGAGACCGGCCGCGGCGTTCTTGAGGACAAGGTCATCAAGAACCACTACGCCGCAGAGTACATCTACAACGCTTACAAGAACACCAAGACCTGTGGTGTCCTTGAGCGCGACGAGGCCTACGGCATCACCAAGATCGCCGAGCCCATCGGCATCGTGGGCGCCGTCATCCCGACGACCAACCCCACCTCCACCGCGATCTTCAAGACGCTGATCAGCCTGAAGACCCGCAACGCCATCATCATCTCCCCGCACCCGGCAGCCGCCAAGTGCACCATCGCCGCTGCCAAGCTCGTGCTTGACGCCGCCGTCAAGGCCGGCGCCCCCGAGGGCATCATCGGCTGGGTCGATGTCCCCTCCATCGAGCTGACCAACATGGTCATGCGCGACGTCGACATCATCCTCGCCACCGGTGGCCCGGGCATGGTCAAGGCCGCTTACTCCTCGGGCAAGCCCGCCCTGGGCGTTGGCGCCGGTAACACCCCGGTCGTCATCGACGACACCGCCGACGTGCTGCTCGCCGTCAACTCCATCATCCACTCCAAGACCTTCGACAACGGCATGATCTGCGCTTCCGAGCAGTCCGTGACCGTCATCGACACCATCTATGACCAGGTTAAGGCCGAGTTCCAGAAGCGCGGCTGCTACTTCGTCAAGCAGGGTGCCGAGATGGAGGCCCTGCGTGCCGCCATGTTCAAGAACGGCGCCCTCGACCACCGCATCCCCGGCATGGCTGCCGCCAAGATCGCCGAGCTCGCCGGCATCGAGGTTCCCGCCAAGACCAAGATCCTGATCGCTGAGGTCACCTCCACCGACCCCGCCAAGGAAGAGTTCTCCCACGAGAAGCTCTCCCCGGTCCTGGCCATGTATCACGCCAAGGACTTCCAGGAGGCCGTCGACAAGGCCGAGCACCTGGTGCTCGCCGGTGGCCCGGGCCACACCGCCTCTCTGTACGTGCACCCCGCCCAGGCCGAGAAGATCAGCCTGTTCGAGCACGTCATGAAGGCCTGCCGTATCGTCATCAACACCCCGTCCTCGCACGGCGGCATCGGTGACCTGTACAACTTTGGCATGAAGCCGTCTCTGACCCTGGGCTGCGGCTCCTGGGGCGGCAACTCCGTCTCCGAGAACGTTGGGGTGAAGCACTTGATCAACGTTAAGACTGTGGCCGAGCGCCGTGAGAACATGCTGTGGTTCCGCGCTCCCGAGAAGGTCTACTTCAAGAAGGGTTCCACGCCCGTCGCCCTCGACGAGCTCGGTACCGTCATGGGCAAGAAGCGCGCCTTCATCGTCACCGACCAGTTCCTCTTCAAGAATGGCAACACCCGCGCCATCGAGGCCAAGCTCGACGAGATGGGCATCGCCCACGACTGCTTCTACGATGTCGAGCCCGATCCGTCGCTGCAGTGCGCACGTCGCGGCGCCAAGCAGATGGCTCTCTTTGAGCCGGACGTCATCATCGCCGTCGGCGGTGGCTCCGCTATGGACGCCGGCAAGATCATGTGGATGATGTACGAGCACCCCGAGTGCAAGTTTGAGGACATGGCCATGGACTTCATGGACATCCGCAAGCGTATCTTCACCTTCCCCGAGATGGGCAAGAAGGCCTACTTCGTCGCCGTCCCGACCTCCTCGGGTACCGGCTCCGAGTGCACGCCGTTCGCCATCATCACCGACAAGGAGACCGGCATCAAGTGGCCGCTCGCCGACTACGCGCTGCTCCCCAACATGGCTATCGTCGACGCCGACAACTGCATGACCGCCCCGCGCGGCCTGACCGCTGCCTCCGGCATCGACGTCATGACCCACGCCATCGAGTCCTACGTCTCCATCATGGCTTCCGACTACACCAAGGGCCTCTCCGAGCGCGCTGCCAAGCTCGTCTTCGAGAACCTGCCCTCCAGCTTCACGAACGGCGCCAAGGACCCGCACGCCCGCGAGGAGATGCACAACGCCTCCTGCATGGCCGGTATGGCCTTCGCCAACGCCTTCCTGGGCCTCAACCACTCCATGGCTCACAAGCTCGGCGCTTTCCATCACCTGCCCCACGGCATCGCTAACGCCGTCATCCTGACCCGCGTCATGCGCTACAACGCCGCCGAGGCTCCCGTCAAGATGGGTACCTTCTCCCAGTATCCTTACCCCAACGCGCTGCACAACTACGCCGAGATGGCCAAGTACTGCGGTATCGAGGGCAAGGACGACAAGGAGGTCTTCGAGAACTTCATCACGAAGCTCGAGGAGCTCAAGGACTTCATCGGTGTCAAGAAGACCATCGCCGACTACGGTGTTGACGAGCAGTACTTCCTCGACACCCTCGACGAGATGACCGAGCAGGCATTCAACGACCAGTGCACCGGCGCTAACCCGCGCTACCCGCTCATGAGCGAGATCAAGGAGCTCTACCTGGACGCCTACTACGGCCGCGAGCCCCAGGACTACGCCGTCTGCTAGTTTTTAGCACGGTTTTTTGCGGCGGGGGTGCACGGGTGTTTCACACACCCCCGCCGTCGCTTCTATCGCATCGTTGAAAGGATGCAACCATGCTGCTACCCGATTCCAAGACCGAGCTCGTCCGCCGTGGCAACAAGGTCGTTTACGACCTGGGCGACAAGATCGTCAAGGTCTTTAACGAGACCAAGCCTGTCTCCGACGTGTTCAACGAGGCTTTGAATCTTGCCCGCATCAATGAGTGCGGCATCCGCAGCCCCAAGGCTCTCGAGGTTTCCCAGCTCGAGAACGCCAACGGCTGGGCGCTCGTGACCGAGAAGGTTCCGGGCAACACCCTTGCCGAGAAGATGACTGCCGAGCCCCAGCGCTTCGGTGAGTACCTCGAGATGTTCGTCGACCTCCAGATCGAGATCCACGGCTACACCTCCCCGCTGCTCAACCGTCAGCGCGACAAGTTCGCCCGCATGATCGACAGCCTTGATCAGCTCAATGCCACCACGCGCTACAACCTTCAGGAGCGTCTGGACGGCATGACCAAGGAGTTCAAGGTCTGCCACGGCGACTTCAACCCCTCCAACGTCATCGTCGGCGACGACGGCCAGCTCTATGTGTGCGACTGGGCACACGCTACCCAGGGCTCCCCTGCTGCCGACGTTGCCACCACCTACCTGCTCTTTGCCCTCAACAGCAAGGACCAGGCCGAGGCTTATCTGGAGCTCTACTGCGACCGCGCCGACATGCCCATGCAGGTCGTGCGTCAGTGGACGAGCATCGTCGCCGCTTCCGAGCTCGCTCGTAAGCGCAACGTGAACGATGAGTTCCTGAAGAACTGGATCGACGTCGTCGATTATCAGTAATATCTGAGCGATTTATTTCGTATCGGAGGCACAAAGGAAACCCCGCAGCTCGCATGGGCTGTGGGGTTTCCTTTTAGCGATTGAGTACGCCGACAAGATAAAAGGACGGCCCCGCATCTCCCCTATCTGGAGAAATGCGGGGCCGTCCCGTATATCGAACTACAAGCGAAATCGCCGATTAACGGCGTGCCGCCTTCACAAGCTCGGCGACCTTGGCGACGACCTCGTCGATCGCCACGTCCTCGCGCTCACCCGTAGCACGGTCCTTGAGCTCGACGGTGCCGTTCTTGAGGCCACGCTTACCCAGAACGACCTGATACGGGAAGCCCATAAGGTCGTTGTCGGCAAATTTAAAGCCGGGACGCTCGTCACGGTCATCGACGACGACCTCGATACCCTCGGCGCACAGGCCATCAACGATCTGCTCGCAGACGGTAGCGCACTCCTCCTTCTTGGGATCGAGCGGAATCACCGCGACCTCGTACGGGGCAACGGAGACCGGCCAGACGATGCCGTGTTCGTCGTTGTGCTGCTCCACGACGGCAGCAAGCGAGCGGGACACACCAACGCCGTAGCAACCCATGATGAGCGGCTTCTCCTTGCCGTCCTCGTCCATAAAGGTGGCACCCATGGCCTCGGAGTACTTGGTGCCCAGCTGGAACACCTGAGAGACCTCGATGCCGCGGGCAGCAGAGAGCGGCTTGCCGCAGTGCGGGCAGGGATCGCCGGCAACGACGGTGACCAGATCTGCCCACTCATCGACGGTAAAGTCGCGCTCGGGCCAGGCACCGGTAAAGTGATAATCGACCTCGTTGGCACCGCAGGCCCACTGCTTGGACTCGCGCAGGCTCTCGTCGCACACCAGACGGATGCCCTCGGGCAAGTTAACCGGTCCGATAAAGCCCTTGTGCAGACCGTAGGTCTGGAGCTCCTCGTCGGTCATCATGCGATAGCCCTTGCCAAAGACGTGCTCGGCCTTGCAGTCATTGAGCTCGTGGTCGCCCGGGACAATGGCCACGACTGGCTTGCCCTCGGCATCGATCAACGCCAGCGACTTTCGCGTACCGTTCTCGGGGAAGCCAAAGAACTTGGCAACGGCCTCGATGGTGCCCATGCCCGGAGTCTCGACCTTGGTGAGCGTACCGTCGCCGGGGCCCTCGGTCACGACGACCTTGGTGCTTGCCGCCTCGTCATCGGCAGCAAAGCCGCAATCGTCGCAGTAGACCAGCGAAGCCTCGCCGGCGTCGGCCAAAGCCATGTACTCGACGGAGGTATCGCCACCGATCTCGCCGGAGTCGGCGACAACGGGCAGAGCCTTGATGTAGCAGCGCTCGCAGATGTTGGCGTAGGCCTGCTTCATCTTGTCGTACTCCTCCTGCAGACTCTCCTGCGTGGCGGAGAAGCTGTAGGCGTCCTTCATGATGAACTCGCGACCGCGCATCAGGCCAAAGCGAGGGCGGAACTCGTCGCGGAACTTGTCCTGAATGTGGTACAGGTTGACAGGCAGCTGCTTATAGGAGCGCAGCTCATTGCGCACTAGGGCCGTGACGGTCTCCTCGTGCGTGGGGCCCAGGACGAACTCGCGACCATGACGGTCGTCAAAGCGCACAAGCTCCTTGCCATAGGCGTCGATACGGCCGGACTCACGCCACAGCTCGGCGTCGACCATAATGGGCATCATGAGCTCCTGAGCGCCCGCAGCGTCCATCTCGTCGCGCACGATGTTCTCGATCTTGCGAATCGAGCGCCAAGCAAGCGGCAGGTAGGAATACAGGCCGGCGGCCTCCTTGCGGATCATGCCGGCACGGAGCAGCAGGCGGTGACTGGCGAGCGCGGCGTCCGCCGGATCCTCTTTAAGCGTCGGCGCATAGAGCTTAGACATATACATTGCTCGGGTCATTTATTTCTCCTCAATAAGCTTGTCGACCTCGGCCATAAGCGCGTCGACAATTTGGTCCTCAGCTACTTTACCAATGATCTGGCCATGCGAAAAGAGCAAGGCCTGACCACGTCCGCAAGCAACGCCCAGGTCGGCATCGGAAGCCTCGCCGGGGCCATTAACGGCACATCCCATAACGGCGATGGAAAGCGGAGCGGTATAGTTCTTAAGCCGCTCGGTTACTTCCTCGGCGATAGGAATCAGGTTAACCTGACAGCGGGCGCACGTGGGGCACGAGACAATCTCGGGACCGCGGCGACGCAGGCCCAGCGACTGCAAAATTCCCCAGGCGACCGGCGGCTCCTCGACCGGATCGGCCGTGAGCGACACACGCATGGTGTCGCCAATGCCCTCGGAAAGCAAAATACCCAAGCCTACAGAGCTCTTGATGGTGCCCTGGAGCTTGGTCCCCGCCTCCGTCACGCCCAGGTGAAGCGGAACGTGGGGAATCTCACGTGACAGGGCTCGATAAGTATCGAGCGTCGTTTGCACGCTATGGGCCTTGGCCGAAAGCACAATGTTCGAAAAGCCGCGGTCCTCAAAGTGCTTGACGAAGCGCTCGCTCGACATCACGAGCTTTTCGGGCTGCGTGAGGTCTTCGCGCTCGGCGATATCCTGCTCAAGCGAGCCCGCGTTCACGCCAATGCGAATCGCGCACCCAGCGGCGCCCGCGGCATCGATCACGGCATCGACCTTGGCCCAATCGCCGATATTGCCGGGATTGATGCGAAGCTTGGCGGCACCAGCCTCGACGGCGCCGATGGCGAGCTTATGGTTAAAGTGAATATCGGCGACGATCGGCACCGGAGACTCGGCACAGATGGTGCGGAAACCCTCAAGCGCGGCCTCGGTGGGCACGCTCACACGCACGATATCGCAGCCAGCCTGCGCCAACGCGCACACTTGCGCAAGCGTTGCCTGGGCGTCAGCGGTATCGGTGCAGGTCATGGATTGGACCACCACCGGCGCGCCGCCACCGATCTGCACACCGCCCACATGCACGGGGCGCGTCAACTCGCGAGGCAAAGGATGGGATAAAGACAATCCAAACACTCCCCTACAGGATAAATCGAAGGACGTCGGAACGAAGCATATAGACAAACAGCAGCGCAAAGAGCGCGATGCCCACATAGCTCACAATCGTCTGGACCTTGAGCGGAAGCTCGCGGCCAGCAATCTTTTGAATGATCTCGATGACCAGCTTGCCGCCATCGAGTGGTGGGATGGGCAGCAGGTTCATAAAGCCAAGCGAGAACGAAATGAGGGCGGCAAACGAAAGGAACGTGGCAGGGCCGGCAGCAGCAGCCTGTGAGGACATAACGCTAATGCCCACGATCGAAGAAGACTGATCGAGAATCTCCATCGTATGCTGCGGCTGGAGCAGGCGCATCACGCCCTCCGCTGTCTGCACGACACAGGAGAACGAAAGGCGAGCCGACGTGATGGGGTCTAAACGGACCACCTGCGTAGAGGCATACACACCTAGGCGCTCGTCCTCTTTGAGCGCAACCGAGGTCGAATGCTGCTTGCCGTCGCGCTCATACTCAATGGCGATATCGTCCTTACCGGCGGCCTTGCCGATGGCATCGTAAACGTCCATCCAGGTAGAGCACGATACTCCGTCAACCGAAAGGATCGCGTCGCCGCCCTCGATACCCGCCTTGGCGGCAATAGACCCCTCGTCAACCTGACCGATCACGTTGGTATCCATCGGCACGGTGACACCCGCAATAGAGTAGATGCTCATAAGCAGCAAAAAGCCCGTCAGGATATTGACGAGAATGCCCGCGAGCAGCATAAAGGCGCGCTTGAGAAAACCCTGGCCCAGATAGGTATGCGAACGCTCTTGCGCAAGGAACTCGGCTTCGCCGCACGGCAGCTCCCACACATCGCCCTCGGTAGTCGCATGCTCTCGATCGAAACGGCGGCCGTCAAAGGTGGTGTAACCCGCCGCGTCTCGCGGCAGCGTCTGATACTTGGTGGGATAGTAGCTCGGCGAGGGCTTCTCCCCCTCCTCATACCAAGGCGCGATAGAGCCCCAACCCAAGAGCAAGGCGCATGCCTCGAGCACAACCTCCTCGGATAGCTCGAGCTCGACAGCAAGGTCGGCCACGGTCACGCGACCATGACGATAGATAGCCGCGAGCACGCGATCGGCACACGAGACGTCGGTCGGATCCATACCGCAGATGGCAGCGTAGCCACCCAGCAGCAGCGGGGTCACGCCAAACTTGGTTCCAATGCGACGCGACGTGTAATGGATGTCAAAGCGGCAAGGCAGGCCCAAAAAGAACTCGGTCACGCGGACGCCGCAGGCACGCGCCGCCAAAAAGTGGCCGCCCTCGTGCAAAAACACAAGGACGGAAAGCATCAGCAGGCCCCAAAAGACCGATGAGAGAACGCTCAGAACAGTATCCATAAAACGAAAAAGCAATCCTTATGGGTTAGGAACGGGTTGCGGCGAGCACCTGCGCAGCCTTTTCACGCGCCCATGCATCGATGTCGCGAAGCTGCTCAAACGAATCGACCGCCTGCATATCGTGGGAATCCATGCAGGATTCCACAATGCGATCGATATCGGTAAAGCTGCAGCCATCGTTCAGGAAGGCATCGACGGCGACCTCGTTGGCGGCATTGAGCACGCACGGCATGGTGCCACCCGTCTTGCCGGCACGTTCGGCCAGTGCCAGACAGCGGAAGGTATCCATGTCGGCAGCATCAAACGTGAGCTGCCCCAGCTCGCGGAAATCGATACGAGGCGCCGGGGTATCCCAACGCTCGGGATACGAGAACGCGAACTGGATGGGAATACGCATGTCGGAAGCACCGAGATGCGCCATCACGGAGCCGTCGGCGAACTCGACCATAGAGTGAATCTTGGACTGACGCTGCACGACCACGTTAATGAAATCGAGGTCGCAGTTAAACAGATGCATGGCCTCAATGCGCTCCAGGCCCTTGTTCATGAGGGTGGCGGAGTCGATGGTGATCTTGGCACCCATGGCCCACGTGGGATGTGCGAGGGCATCGGCACGCGTCACGCGATCGAGCTCGTCGCGCGTGCAGCCAAAGAACGGACCGCCCGAGCAGGTGAGCCAAATACAATGAGCCTCGCGCGGGTTCTCCCCCAGATAGCACTGGTAGATGGCGGAGTGCTCAGAGTCGACTGGAATAAGCTGGCCCGGTTGCGCCAACGGCATAAGCAAGTCACCGCCGACGACGAGGGACTCCTTGTTGGCAAGGGCAAGACGCTTATTCGAGGTCAAGGCCGCATGGCTCGCCTCGAGACCGGCGGCGCCCACAATAGCGACGAGCACGCAGTCGACATCGTCGCGACGCGCGAGCTCGCAAACCGCCTGCGCGCCAACGCCGAGCTTAGTTCCCTCGGGCAACTCCTGCAGCACGGCGTCATCGCCATGAGCGACATCGGCCACGGCAACCGCCGGAACCGAGAACTCGCGGGCAGCGGCAACGAGCTCGGAGGTACTGGAGTTAACGGACAGCGCCGTCACCTGCAGGCGATCGGCATGCTGGCGGCACACATCGAGCGCCTGGGTGCCGATAGAGCCCGTACAACCCAGGATGGCAACACGGAGACGTCCATCGGGGCCATACGTCGTCTGGAAGGACATTACAGCACGCCTCCGATCATCAAAAGCAGCTGCGCGGTAATGCAGCCAAAGATAAGCGAATCGCTACGATCGAGCATGCCGCCGTGGCCCGGGATAAGGTTACCGGAATCCTTGACGCCCACACCGCGCTTGATGCGCGACTCGATGAGGTCTCCGATAACGCCCAGGACGGACACGACCACGCCGCACAGCAGCGCATAGGGCAGGCTGAGCTTGTAGAAGTGCGTCGCCCACAGGATGAGCCAAATCAAAACCGAGCCCAGGATGCCGCCGACAAACCCCTCCCAGCTCTTTTTGGGAGAGATTTTGGGAACCATCTTGTGCTTGCCGATACGGCTACCCACGATGTAGGCAAACGAATCGGAGACCCAAAGGGACGCGCAAACGCCCACCGAAAGCAGGGCGCCGGCAAAACCGGGCACGGCATCGCGCAGCAGCACGATAGCCGACAGCATAAAGCCAGTGTAGATGGGACCCATGAGCGTCACGGCCACATCAGAGATGCGGGTACGCGGCGACCAAACATACCAAATGCCCACAGCGAGCATCAGGGCAAAAAGCAGGGCATTCAGCAACATCGAATCGCCCAACGCCGACAGCGGAAAGAGTACGGCGGCAGCGATACCCATGCGCTCGTTAGCCATCTTGCCATCGAGCCTCGTCATACGGAAAAACTCATAGCAGCACAGGCCGCTCATGACGGAAACAAAGATGGCCGTGGGCACAATACCCAAAACCAGGCACAGGATAAAGACAACGGCATAGACGATACCGGCGGCGGCACGGGTGATAAAGCCGGCAAGCCACGAACCGGTGCCATTCTTCGCTGCGGGCGCTCCCGCAGCGACAGCCTTGCGCTCAGATGTCTTGGGAGCAATTGCCTTGGGACGATCGGACACGATTAAGCCTCCTCGGTCTTGCTCAGACCACCAAACCTACGGTCACGGCCCTGATAGGCCAAAATGGCGTCGACAAGGCCCCAGCGATCAAAGTCGGGCCAATAGGTATCGGTGACGTAGAACTCGGAATAAGCCACCTGCCACAGCAGATAGTTCGAAAGGCGCAGCTCACCAGAGGTGCGAATCACAAGCTCAGGATCGGGAAGACCGGCGGTATAAAGGTGAGAAGCCACCATGTCGTCATCAATTGCGGCAGGATCAATCTTACCAGCGGCAACGTCGAGCGCGATCTGACGGACAGCGCGGGTAATCTCGGCACGCGCGCCGTAGTTGACGGCAAGCGCCAGCGTCATACCGGTGTGATCGGCGCACTCGGCAAGACCGCGTTCAAAAACGTCGCGGGTCTTCTTGGGCAGCGCGGAAATATCACCCAAAAAGACAACGCGCACGTTTTCGCGCTTCAGAAGCGGCAACTCGTCGATGAACGTCTTGGCAAACAGGTGCATCAAGACGTTGACCTCATGCTGCGGGCGGTTCCAGTTTTCGGTAGAAAACGCATAGGCCGAAAGCACGTCGACGCCCAGGCGCACGCAGGCGGTAATGATCTCGCGCAGCGAGACGATACCCGCCTTGTGGCCCTCGGTGCGTGCAAGACCGCGCGACGTGGCCCAACGACCGTTGCCGTCCATGATGCACGAGATATGGTGCGGAATGTTATTGAGGTCAAGGTCGGAAAAACCGACGCCCGCAGGGGCGTCGGCAAAGTACTCGACCAGTTTATGCTCGTCGTATTGCACCTTAGATCTCCATGACCTCGGCTTCTTTTTCCTTCAGAAGCTCCTCGACCTTGGCGACATACTCATCGGTGTGCTTCTGGACCTTGGCCTGCTCGCGACGGACATCGTCCTCGGTGAGCTCCTCATCGCGCTCAAGCTTGTTGTTGAAGTCGCGACGGATGTTACGGATAGACACCTTGGCCTGCTCGGCGTACTCGCGGCACTCCTTGACGAGCTCGCGACGGCGCTCCTCGGTGGGAGCCGGGAACGGCAGACGAACGACGGTGCCATCGGAGTTGGGGGTAATACCCAGATCGGAAGCGCCGATGGCCTTGACGATAGCGTTGATGAGTGCCTTGTCCCACGGCTCGATGAGCAGCATGTGGGCCTCGGGGGTCTTGACGGCGGCAACCTGCGTGACCGGCGTGGGAACACCGTAATAATCGACGGTGATGTCGGACAGAATGTTGGCATTGGCGCGGCCGGTACGGACCTTGGAGAAGTTATGCTTGAGGGACTCGAGCGACTTGTCCATGTGGGCGGTGATGTTCTCTGCCATGCTTAATCCTCCTGATAGACGAGCGTGCCGACGGGCTCACCCGAAAGCGCGCGCTTGACGGTGTCCTCGCCATCGATGTTGAGGACCAAAATCGGCATACGGTTGTCCTGGCACAGTGCCGTAGCCGTGGAATCCATAACCTGCAGACCGCGGACGAGAACCTCGTGATAGGTAATCTTGTCAAAACGGACGGCGTCGGCGCACTTGACGGGATCCTTATCGTAGATGCCGTCAACCTTGGTGGCTTTAATCAGAATCTCGGCGCCGATCTCGCACGCACGAAGAGCCGCGGCGGTGTCGGTCGTAAAGTACGGATTGCCCGAACCGGCGGCAAAAATAACGACGTTGCCCTTGGAAAGGTGGTTGATGGCGCGACGGCGAATATAGGGCTCGCAGATCTCGTTCATCTGGATAGCGCTCATCACGCGGCAGGGAACATCGTTATGCTCGAAGGCATCCTGCAGGGCGAGCGCGTTCATAACGGTTGCCAGCATGCCCATGTAGTCGGCCTGAGCACGCTCCATGCCACCGGCAGCGCCTGCCATGCCGCGGAAAATATTGCCGCCGCCGACAACGACGCCGACCTCATGGCCAACGGCGAGCAGCTCCTTGACCTGCTTAGCAAGATGGTCGGTAACCTTGGGGTCGATGCCATATTGGCCGTCGCCCATCAGCGCTTCGCCGGAAAGCTTAAGAAGCACGCGTTTATATCGGATGTCGGACAAAGCGATCCTCCTTTAGATTGAACTCTCAACATTCTATCAAAGGCTCTAAGAAGAGCCATGAAAAAGCAGGCTGTGAGTAAAACCCACAGCCTGCTCATTACCAGCTACAAGAGCTTATTTACTCGCCACGGACCAGACGGTCAAAGGCAACGACGGTAATGGTGTCGCCGAGCTCCTTGGAGACCTGCTCAGCGTACTTCTTGATGGTGAGGGAGCTGTCCTTGATGAACTCCTGCTCGGTGAGCACGGACTGCTTGTAGAACTTCTCCAGACGGCCGACAGCCATCTTCTCCTGGATAGCCTCGGGCTTGCCGGACTCGGCAGCCTGGGCCATGTAGATCTGCTTCTCGTGCTCGACGGTCTCGGCCGGAACCTGATCGCGGGTAGCGCAGATCGGGGCGACAGCGGCAACCTGAAGGGCAACGTCGTGAGCGAAGGTCTTGAAGGATTCAGCCTGAGCGGTCTCAGCCTTCTCGAAGGCGAACTCGACGAGGACGCCGATCTTACCACCCATGTGGATGTAAGAAGCGAGCGCGCCGTTCTCGGCCTTGCGGGCAGCGAAGCGGGAGATCTTCATGTTCTCGCCCATGATGTGAATCATCTCGGTGAGCTCGGAGGAAACGGTCTCCTCGCCCATCGGCTTCTCGAGCAGAGCGTCGACGTCAGCAGGCTCGGTGGTAGCGACAACCTCAGCGACCTTGGAAGCAAAGCCGGTGAACTTGGCGTTAGAGCCAACGAAGTCAGTCTCGCAGGAGAGCTCGAGCAGAGCGCCGGTCTTGCCATCCTCGGAGACGAACGCGGCGACAGCGCCCTCGTTGGTCTCACGGCCAGCCTTCTTGGCAGCCTTGGCAAGGCCGTTCTTACGCAGAACGTCGACAGCGGCGTCCATGTCGCCGTCAGCCTCGACGAGAGCCTTCTTGCACTCCATCATCGGGGAGTCGGTCATCTCGCGGAGCTGCTTGACCATAGCGGCGGTAATCTGGGCCATTGTGGTTCCTTTCAAAGAGATGAAAAAGAATTAACTAAGACTGATTTACTCGGCCTTGGGCTCAGCGGCCATCTCGGCCTCGGAGACCTGCTCCTTGCCGGAGCCAGCGAGGCAGGCGTCAGCCATGAGCTCGCACATAAGGGTGACAGCGGAGATAGCGTCATCGTTGCAGGGGATGCCGTACTCGACCTCGTCGGGATCGGAGTTGGTGTCGATCAGGGCGACGACGGGGATGTTCAGGCGCTGGGCCTCCTTGATGGCGTTCTCCTCGCGCTTGGTGTCGATGACGAAGAGAGCCTGGGGCAGACCCTTCATGTCGCGGGCGCCACCGAGGTTGGTCTGGAGCTTAGTGAGCTCCTTGCCGAGAACAGCCTGCTCCTTCTTGGGGAGCACTGCCATGCGGCCGTCCTCGACCATGGCCTCGAGCTCCTCCATGCGGTTGATGCGGGAGCGGATGGTGACGAAGTTGGTCAGCATACCGCCGAGCCAACGCTGGTTGATGTAAGGCATGTTGGCGCGCTCAGCAGCGTTCTTGACGGCCTCCTGAGCCTGCTTCTTGGTGCCGACGAACAGCACGTTGCCACCCTTGGCGACGTTCTTGACGAAGGTGTAGGCCTGGTCGGCGTCGAGGATGGTCTGCTTGAGGTCGAGGATGTAGATGCCGTTGCGCTCACCGAAGATGAACGGCTTCATCTTGGGGTTCCAGCGACGGGTCTGGTGACCGAAGTGGCAGCCGGCCTCGAGCAGGGTGCGGATATTAATCTTGGTAGCCATGTTAAACCTCCTGTGGTTTGCCTCCGCGCGGGGTCATCCTCCAAAACCAACCCGGACATGTGCTACCAAAGCCCGGGCACCACGGTATGAAGTAGCCGCGCGTGCGTGATAAAAACATGTTGCCGTGAAGCAACCCGATGAATGATAGCAGGAATGCCTCTTCCTGCCAACCCGCAATCAAAACCACACACCTGAGTGCGGCGCGGGACGTGCCAGCCACTATTCGCCGCGGGGATGGGCTTGAGCCACAGCCCGCTTAAGCCGATCGGGTGTGAGATGCGTGTAGATCTGCGTCGTGGACAGGCTCGCATGACCTAGCAGCTCTTGAACCGAGCGCAGGTCCGCACCGCCCTCGAGCAAGTCGGTCGCAAAGGTATGGCGCATCGCATGCGGGGCGATGTCGGCCGGAATGCCGGCGAGCGTCGCCAGCGTATGGAACCGCCGCCGGAGCATCGCGGCGCTCATGCGATTGCCGCGCGCCGATATAAGCAGCGGATGCGGCCCGGTAGCGAGGTCGCGGCGCTTTGCCCGAGCGAGCAACTCCGGCCTCCCCTCTTCAATATAGAGACGCGTCACATCGAGCGCACGACGATACAGAGGAACGATGCGCTCCTTGCTTCCCTTGCCCCACAGGCGCAGCGTGCGCTCGGACCATGAGATGGATTCCACATTGAGCGCCGCAAGCTCTGAGATGCGGGCACCCGAGGCATAAAGCAACTCGAGCATCGCCGCATCGCGCAGTCCCGCGGGTGTTGAGGTATCAGGCGTCTTGAGCAGCGCCTCGACCTGCTGGGTCGTAAGGACGCCCGGCAGGTCACGCGGCAGCTTGGGCGACGCGATCGCCGAGACCGCATCGCCCTCGACAATCCCCTCGGCAGCCATCCAGCGATAGAGAGATCGAATAGCCGACAGGTGCGCCGCAAGCGTTCGGGGAGCCACCTGCTCACGCGAAAGCTCGGCAAGATAGCGACGAATGGTGCGCACGTCGGCAGCGAAAGCATCAATATCCTCGCGCTCGCACCAGGCAGCAAAGCGCTCTAGCCTCGAGCCATAGGCCGTCACCGTGTTGGGAGAAAGCCCCTCGACGCGTGCGATATAGGCGATAAAAGAGTCGACGGTGTCGTACAGGTGAAAGGCTATGACCGGTCGCCTCCAAACAAGTCGGAACGCGTGGCCAAGTAGGCATCGAGGGCCTCGAGCGCACGGTCCGCATAGGCCTGATAGCGGTCGCGCTTGCTGCGGCGCTTACCGTCCTCGAGTGGCGGCACCAGGCCAAAGTTGACATGCATAGGCTGATAGCCCACGGTGGCAGGATCGGTCGCATAGCCCACGAGCGCACCCAGGGCGCCCACACGCGGCAACTCGACGCCCGCGGCACCGATAGCCTCGGCATAGGTGTTGAGCGCCGCGAGCAGACCTGTCGCCACGGCTTCCATGTACCCCTCGGTGCCGGTGATCTGACCGGCCAGGCGCACGCCGGTACCGGGCACGGCAAAGGTGCTATCGAGCACGTGAGGGGCGTCGACAAAGGTATTGCGATGCATGACACCGTAGCGGAAGAACTCAGCGTTCTCCAGGCCCGGCACCATATGGAAGACGCGCTTCTGCTCGCCAAAGGTCAAGTTGGTCTGGAAGCCCACCAGGTTATAGGCGGTCTTCTCCTTGTTCTCGGCACGCAGCTGAATCGCTGCCCAGGGGCGACGTCCGGTACGCGGGTCGGTGAGGCCAACGGGCTTCATGGCGCCAAAGCGAATAGCGTCCTTGCCGGCGCGTGCAACCTCCTCGGCAGGCTGGCAGGCCTGGAACAGATCGCCGCCCTCAAAGTCTTTGAGCACCACGCGGTCGGCCGTGGTAAGCGCCTCGATAAAGGCCTCGTACTCCTCCTTGTTGAGCGGAGCGTTGAGATAGTCGCCGCTCCCCTGCTCCTCGTAGCGCGACTGCGAGAACAGCACGTCCATATCGAGCGTGGAGGCATCAACGATCGGCGCCGCCGCATCAAAGAATGCCAGGGCATCGCCACCGACGAGCTTCATAACCTCTTCGCTCAGCGCCGGTGAACACAGCGGGCCCGCGGCAATGACCACGTGACCCTCGGGAATCTGTGTGACCTCACCGTGCACGACCTCGATATTGGGACGGGCGGCAACCTCGGCCTCGACAAGCTCGGAAAACTTGACGCGGTCGACCGCCAAGGCACCACCGGCGGGAACAGCGGCGCGATGGGCGCAATCGAGCAGGACTGAACCCATGCGCTCAAGCTCGGCCTTCAGCAAACCAGCCGCAGAATCCGGACGGGTCGACTTAAACGAATTGGAGCAGACGAGCTCTGCCAGGTGATCGGTATGGTGGGCCGGGGAGCTCACCTGGGGGCGCATCTCGCACAGCTTTACGGCAAACCCGCGGTCTGCCAGGTGGATCGCGCACTCCGAACCCGCCAGACCGCCACCGATAACCGTCACCTGATCGAACTGCATCTGCAAACACCTTTCTAATTGACACGTTTTCCATTGTGACCGAAGGGCGTCTGGGCGTGAAGGGCAAACTTGGAGGGCGCATACCTTCCATCCATCATGCGCTCGATAAGGCCCTCGAGTTCAAGCGAACCCAAGAGTTTGAGTACGCCGACAGCATCGAGTGAGACGAGCGCCGCGATGTCGTCGACCTTGAGCGGAGAGGCGATAAGCGCATGCATCACGGTCTGCTGTGTTGGATTCAGGTCGGCAATGCCGGGAGCATCGGGGCGCGAGTAGCGCAGGGTGCCGTATATGCGAGAGATAGCCATCTCGATGGACTCCTCGTCGACAATGCAGCAGGCACCGTTCGCAATGAGGTAATTCGTGCCACGCGACTCGGGCGATAGGATCGACCCCGGCACGGCAAGAAGTTCGCGCCCCAAATCCATAGCAGCCTCAGCTGTAGAAAACGTCCCGGAAGGCATACCCGCCTCGGATACAAAGAGGGCTTGCGACAGGGCCGCGATCACGCGATTGCGGCGCGGAAAGGCAAACTTGCGCGGACCCATGCCCCACGGAGAGATCGACACGACCGCGCCGCCCGTATCGAGCGTGCGCGTAATAAGCCCCGCGCTCGAACGCGGGTAGACCACGTCGGCGCCCGTCCCCAGCACCACGACGTGTTTGCCGCCGGCGTTGACCGCAGCCCAACCCGAGGCCTGGTCACAACCAACCGCGCCGCCCGAAACTACCGTCACTCCCGCCTCAACCGCCACCTTTGCCGCAAGCTCTGCCACGGCAAGACCATACGGCGAGGCCTTGCGCGCGCCGATGATGGAGAGCGCGGGTGTCGAAAGCACCTCGGGATTGCCGCGCACATAAAGCGTCTGGGGTACATCAGAAAGCTCCAAAACGGTCTCGGGATACAACGCATCACCTGGATGCAGCTCAAAGGTCCCCTCGGCCATCATTGGTCCCTCCTTCCCTGGTACATCGCCGCCTCGAGCACGTGATCCTGCGTCACTTGCTCGCTCTCGGCGACGTCTGCAATCGTGCGCGCAATGCGAACCAAGCGCACGATGCCGCGGCCCGTGAGATGCGTGCGTTTGGACAGACCGAGCACACACTTCTCCGCCGCATCATCGAGCTCAAAGGTCGAAACGACGCCGTCAATGGACCGTGTCTCGTCATCCTCGGCCTCGGCATCCGCATCGTCCATACGGGACTCGCGCCAGGCGCGAAAGGCGCGACCGCGCACAACGTAGTCACGTAACTCGGCCGACGACATACCCTCCGCGCCCTCGATAATCACCTGAGGGTCGGGACGGGTCACATCGATCATCATGTCGATACGGTCGGCCAAAGGACCGCGCAGTTTAGACCGATAGCGCTCGACCATCGCCGCCGAGCAGCGACACGGTACCTCGCGATCGCCCAAAAAGCCGCAGGGGCAGGGATTGCTCGCAGCCAGCAGCTGAAAGCGCGACGGGAAGGAAAAAGCCCCGTCGACGCGTACGATCCTGACGTAGCCGCGTTCGATAGGCTGACGCAGCGTCTGCAGCACACCCGTGGGAAACTCGGCAAGCTCGTCCAAAAATAGCACGCCGCCATGAGCAAGGCTGATCTCACCCGGGTGCACCGGGCGTCCGCCGCCGATAAGGCCTGCGGTCGAAATACTGTGATGGGGACTGCGGAAGGGCCGGTGCCCCGCCAACAAGCCATCAATGTTCTCGCCCAAAACCGAATGGATGCACAGCGCCTCCTGTTGATCCTCGACGGAAAGCTCGGGCAGGATGCCGGTCATACGGCGTGCGAGCATCGTCTTGCCCGATCCCGGGGACCCAATCATGAGCAAGCCGAGTTCTCCTGCCGCCGCAAGCGCCATGCCGCGTTTAGCGACTTCCTGCCCCAGCACGTCTGCATAGTCGAGCTCGGGCTCAAAGGTCGCCTCGACACCCTCGGAATCCAAGTAGTGCCGTGCGGCATCGCCCATGCCGTGAGCAAGCTGAGACAGATGGTCGATAAAGCCGCAATCCACGCCCGCGAGTGGCACATGCTGGTCGGACCTGCCGGCGATAAAAGACAGCCCCATGTCGCGAGCCAATAGCTGAAACGCCACCTCGCCTTTGACAGGAAGCACCGTGCCGTCCAAGCCGAGCTCGCCGGCGATAAGACAACGATCGAGGTTGTCACGGGGAATCTGACCATCGGCCGCTAGAACCGCGATGGCGATGGGCAGATCAAAGCCGCTACCGGTCTTGCGAATATCGCCGGGCGCCAGATTGACCGTAATGCCCGAGCGCGGGATCTCAAAGCCGGCCGAGCGCATCGCACAGCGAATACGACCACGTGACTCCATCACCTCCATACTCGGGATGCCGAGCATCTGAATGCCCGGAACGCCGCCGGCAAGCGAGACCTCGACCGTGACGTGAATCGCCTCGACACCGCGGATGCAGGCCGCGTGAACGGCAAACGTCTCGAACGCCATCACGACACCTGCCAATCGAACGCGTTGTACTGATGCTCGATCTCGGCGATATGCCCGCCGCGAATGGTGACACCCACTGCATCGAAGCGGATCGCCTTGAGCGGATAGTGCTCCATGAGATAGCAACTTGCGATACGGCGATACCGACGCTGCTTTTGGGCATCCACGGCCTCCTCGGGAAAGACCCGCGTGGTGCAATCCAGGGCGACGCGCCTGGTCTTGACCTCGGCCATCACCACGACATCGTCAAGCTCATCGAGCAGCACCAGATCGGCTTCGCCCTCGGTGCAACGATAACCCTGCTCCAGCAAGGTGTAGCCGCGCTCGTTAAAGTAGTCGATGGTGATCAGCTCGCCCAGCATGCCCAGCTCACGGGGACTGAGTCCCTTGATAAACTCGGGCGTCATCGCCCCGCAGTCGAGCTCGCCGTTTTCCCAACGCTCCTTGAGCTGCTGCGTCTTGCTCTTTTTGCTTGCGGCACTCATGGGGTCTCCTTTCCCGCACACTGCATTGCCCCGATGATGAGGGCACCTTTCATGCGGGTAAGTACAGGAAGCAAACCAAAAGCTGACCAAATGCCGTCAAAAAACGGGCCGTACGCAGCAATGGTGTTGCACACGGCCCCTACCAGCAGTTTTATGGAACCTTTAAGGTCCCTGTCTCCACAATTGGCCTAGAAAAGGCGCTCAGTCTGCAGAAAGTTTCCGCAAAAGCTCACGCGGTGCAACGGACAAAGTCCATGTTTGCGAATGGCCTCGATGTGCTCGGGGCTCGCATAGCCCTTCGACTCGGCCAGATGGTACTCGGGGTACTCGGCGTCGTACTCGACCATCATCTCGTCACGCGTGACCTTGGCCATGATGGACGCCGCAGCGATGCAGGCGATCTTGGCATCGCCCTTCACCACATCGCGCTCGTTAGGAACGGCGCCCAAGGGGTTACCATCCATGAGGACGCAGTCGGGCTCAAGTCCCGTATCGGCCACGGCGCCCGCAACGGCAGTACGGATAGCACGGGCCATGCCCATTTCATCGATATCCTTCGGCGCGATATGGCAAAAACCGATCGCCGTCGCCACCTCGGCAATCTTCACTGAGAGCAACTCGCGGCGCGCGGGCGTGAGCTTTTTGGAATCGTTGATACCCCAGACGCGCGGCTCCATAGGAAGACAGACGGCGCATACCGTCAAAGGACCGGCCACCGATCCGCGGCCCACCTCGTCGACACCAACGACCACCCCATCGCCGCCAAGCTCATGCATAAGCTCGTACATGTCATTGACGCGCTCGCGCTCGGCAAGCTCTTTGTCATGGCGTTTGAGGGCGCGTTCACAAGCCTTGATCACCTGCTGGCGCGGGTCCTCGCGATAATGCTCCACGAGGGCGGGAATCTCCTCAAACGTAGCGCTCGCCAACTCACCAGCAACCTGCGATGCCGAAACCGAGCTCGTCATGTTGGCCATACCAGGCCCTCCTTGCATGCAAATCAGATAAAAAGAAGGGCCACCCGAAGGTGACCCTTGTGTCCAAACGAGTGGACAGACGCTGCGATCTTCTTAGCGCTTCTCGGGGATGCGAGCAGCCTTGCCCACCTTGTCGCGGAGGTAGTACAGCTTGGCGCGACGGACGCGACCATGACGAACGACCTCGAGCTTGGCGATCTTGGGGCTGTGAAGCGGGAAGGTACGCTCAACACCGACACCGAAGGACATCTTGCGGACGGTGAAGGTCTCGCGGGCACCGGCGCCGGCCATGCGGATGACGTCGCCCTGGAAAACCTGGATGCGCTCGCGGTCGCCTTCCTTAATGCGGTAGTGAACCTTGACGTTGTCGGCGACGCGAACCTGAGGAATGTCCTCGCGGATCTGCTGACGCTCGATTGCGCGGATGTAATCCATGTGCAATTCCTTACTCTTCTAGAGGTGCCGTACCACCTTGGCCGGCACGTAGTTGAACAAACGTATTCGAGTATACACGCGCGGGTTTCTGCTGCAAGAACAATTTTTTGCGCAGACAAAAAGACAAAACCCGCACATGATAACCGCCCGCCTCACGAATGAGACGGGCGGTATGAAGGGGGGCTACGCTAGGCGTCTAAACGCTAAACGCTAGGCGGAACGCTTGGCCTCGAGCTTGGCCTGGGCGGCAGCCAGACGTGCGAGGGGCACACGATAGGGCGAACAGGACACGTAGTCCACGTCGGCCACGTTAAACAGGCCCTTGATGGACTTGGGGTCGCCGCCGTGTTCGCCGCACACGCCAAAGTGCATGTCGGGATTGGTGGCGCGGCCCTTCTCGACGGCCAAGCGCACGAGCTCCAGCACCGCCGTGTCGATGGTCTCGAAGGGGTTGTCCTTCAGGATCTTCTTGTGCAAGTACAGCGGAATGAACTTGGCCTCGGCATCGTCGCGGGAGAAGCCGAAGGTCGTCTGGGTGAGGTCGTTGGTGCCAAAGCAGAAGAAATCTGCGTGATGGGCGATCTCGTCGGCGACCATGCAGGCGCGCGGCAGCTCGAGCATCGTGCCCACGGGAATGTTGAGCTCGACACCTTCCTCGGAGGAAACCTCGGCGATGGCACGCTCAATGACCTCGCGGGTCTGGACATGCTCTCCCGTGATGGAAACGAGCGGAACCATGATCTCGGGGCGTGGGTCGACACCATCCTTGATAAGGCGGGCAGCAGCCGTGGCCACGGCGCGGACCTGCATGAGCGGCAGATCGCCAAAGACGACGGACAGGCGCACGCCGCGCAGGCCGAGCATCGGGTTGGACTCGACCATGCCGTCAATGCGACGCAGGCGGGCGCGCAGGACGGCAAGCTCTTCCTCGCTGGCGCCAGCGGCTTCCTTCTTGGTGATGGCGACCTCGAGCTCTCGAGGATTATCCAAGAACTCATGAAGCGGCGGATCAAGCAGGCGAACGACCACATCGCGACCGGACATGGTCTTGAACATCACTAGGAAGTCCTCGGTCTGAACCTTGAGCAAGTCGGCCAGGGCCTGCTGCTTCACGGCCTCATCGTCAGACAGGATAAAGCTCTGGATGATGTTCTTGCGATCGCCCAGGAACATGTGCTCGGTGCGGCACAGACCGATGGCCTCGGCGCCAAACTCGAGCGCGAGCTCGGCATCCTCGGGGTTGTCGGCGTTGACGCGCACGTGGTTGGCGTGACCGTCGGTCTCGTCCAAACGGATCTCATCGGCCCAAGACAGGATGGTGTCCAGGTCGCCGGTGAGCTCTGCAGAGACCAGGTCGACCGCGCCGTCGACGACGATACCCTGGGTGCCGTCGATGGAGATGACATCGCCCTCGCGCAGCACGCGGTCGCTGCCCTCGATGCGCACGACCTTCTCTGCCGCGTCAATGTGGAAGCGCTCAACGCCGCAAACGCAGGGCGTACCCATGCCGCGGGCGATAACGGCGGCATGGCTCGTCTTGCCACCGTGGCTGGTCAGGATGCCCTCGGCGGCGACCATGCCCTTCAGGTCGTCGGGGTTGGTCTCCCAGCGGACCAGAATGACCTTGTGGCCCTCGGCGGAACGCGCGACGGCGTCATCACTCGAGAACACGACCTCGCCCACGGCGGCACCAGGGCTGGCGTTAAGGCCGCTGGCCAGGGCCTCGTACTTCTTGGAGGCGTCGAACTGCGGGTGCAGGAGCTGGTCGAGCTGCGCGGGATCGATGCGGCTCACAGCCTCCTCGCGGGTGATGAGGCCCTCCTCGACCATTTCGATAGCAATGCGCAGGGCGGCAGTGGCGGTGCGCTTGCCCACGCGGGTCTGGAGCATCCAGAGCTTGCCCTGCTCGATGGTAAACTCGATATCGCACATATCGCGGTAATGACCCTCGAGCGTCAGGAACACGCGCTCGAGCTCCTCGCCTGCGGACTCGAGGCCCGAGGTGGTCTTGAGGTCGGCGATGGGCTCGGTGTTTCGGATGCCGGCGACGACGTCCTCGCCCTGGGCATTCACCAAAAAGTCGCCATAGAACTCCTTGGTTCCGTCGGCCGGGTTGCGCGTAAAGGCGACGCCGGTCGCCGAGGTCTCGCCCTTGTTGCCAAAGGCCATGGCCTGGACGTTGACGGCGGTGCCGAGCTCATCGGAAATGCCATGCTGCTTGCGGTAGATGCAGGCGCGCTCGTTCATCCAGCTGCCAAAGACGGCCTGGATGGCAAGGCGCAGCTGAAGCTCCGGGTCGTGCGGGAAGACGGGCTTGCCGTCAGCGACCTCGAGCTCGGGATACAGGGCAGCCTCGACGTTCTCGGAGAAGATGCCCTTGAAGGTCTCGACGAGTTCCTGCAGGTCCTCGGCCGAAAGCTCGGAATCGACGCGAACGCCGGCGACCAGGCGGGCCTGGGTCAGGGCATTCTCGAACAAGTCGGCATCGACACCCATGACGACGTTGGAGAACATCTGGATAAAGCGACGATAGCTGTCCCAGGCAAAGCGCGGGTTTTGCGTCTGGGCGATAAGGCCCTGAACGGAGTCGTCGTTGAGGCCCAGGTTGAGAACCGTGTCCATCATGCCGGGCATGGAGAACGGAGCGCCCGAGCGAACCGACACGAGCAGCGGATCGGAGGCGTCGCCGAGCTTCTTGCCGCAACGGGCCTCGAGGTCCGCCTCGGCGGCAACGATCTCATCGAGTGCGCCTTCGGGCCAGACGTTGCCGGCACCGGAGTACTCGACACAGGTCTGGCAGGTAATGGTAAAGCCACCGGGAACCGGCAGACCGATGCGGCTCATCTCGGCAAGGTTTGCGCCTTTGCCGCCAAGCACGAAGTTCATGGATTTGTCGCCCTCAGTGACACAGGTGCCCTGGGCGTCGGTTCCAAAACGGTAAACCCTCTTGCAATCGCTCACGATACTTCCCCTTCCATGCGCTTACGCGCACGACCGTGGTAACGAATCGACCCGCCGGATGCGGGCCGTGAGGGAACTATACGGCGGGTTTTGGACAGGCTTGAGCAGAGGGTGCGCGGTTTGGTAAACGTGCTAAAACCGGCGGTAAACGGTAGGTAAAGGTGGTTACCTTATGAAGATACCACTACAAGGAAAGTGCAGGTCGGATGCGATGTTTTTGCTAAATCGCTTTACCATTTATCAGCATTATTTCCAAGTATTCTCTTTGGTTAGCTAAAAGAGCCCCGTCCCAAATTAGCTACCCAAACAACCTTGTCCCAAGTGAGCTACTTTTGTTGAGCGCGGCGGACGGCACGGCGGGCTCTTGCCTCTTGAATCTCTTCAAGGTGAGCAATGATCTCGGCAGCGCTTTCCTCGATGGCTTTGCCGTCGGTACGCACAACAAAGCAGCCTAAGCGCTTCATGAGAGCACGAGCTTCCTCAAGCTCGCCGCGCACGCTCTCGGGCTCGGCATAGGAGCCGGCAACGGCACGGGCGTAGTCATCGCCCAAGCGGCTATCGCGAATTTCGGAAATCACATCGACGGTCGAAATCAGGCCGAACAGGTGCATCGGGTCAACCTCGTAAATCGACTTGGGCGGCTCCATGCCATGCGCCAGTGGGACATTGGCGACCTTGTAGCCCTGATAGGCTAAATACATCGACAGCGGCGTCTTGGATGTACGCGACACACCCAGCAGCACGATATCGGCACCCGACAGATCGTCGCAACCACGACCGTCATCGTGCTCAACGAAATACTCCATGGCCTCGATACGATGGAAATAGCGGTCATCGGTCTTGTGAATCACGCCCGCAACGCACTTGGGCGGCACACCGATGAGCGACGACAGCACGGCAAGCGTCGGGCCGATCAGGTCGACCGAACGGATATGCAGCATACCCAGGTAATCGAGCACGCGGGCGCGAAGCGCCGGATCGACAATGGTATGGAACACGGCGACATCGCGATGGTCGGCATCGACGCGCGGCCCCACAAATGACTTGACCTGCTCCACGGAGGTCACCTTGGGCAGGCGCAAAACGCGAAAAGCCCCTTCATCAAATTGCCCGGACGCCGCAAGCACCACCTCACAAGCGGTATCGCCGAGCGAGTCGGAGATAACGATAACGGTGGGACGAGCGGTGACCGGCAATCCATGCGGGGCTCCTTTTGCGCTTATGCGCAGGCTGGCTTACTTTTTGCGGGCAAGCTCACCGATGTTGGCAATGCCGGAGAAAACGGCCTCGAAGCGGTTGAGCAGCTTAAGGCGATTATCGCGAAGCTGCTCGTCCTTGTCCATGACCATGACCTCATCGAAGAAACGGTCGATGGGCGCGCGCAGGGCGGCGAGGGCGGCAAATGCGGCCGGGTAGTCCTCGGCAGCAAGGGCGGCGTCGACGGCAGTCTGAGCGGCCTCGGAGGCGTCGGCGAGAGCAAGCTCGGCATCGCCCATCAGGCTACGGTCGTACTCCGCACCCAGCTCGGGCTTGGAGATATGCGCGGCGCGGGCATAGGCGGTGGCCAGGTTATCGAAGGTCTCGGCGTCGTTCTTGCGGGCCTCGTCGAGGGCGGCGCAGCGGGCGAAGAAGACGGACGGGGCAATGATGTGCACCGCGGAGACGGCGGCAACGGTATCGGCCGGGATCTTCTCGTCGCGGGCCATGCTCACCAGGCGGCCATGGAAGAAGTCGCGAACCTGCTGGGCGACCTCGGCGGCGTCGAACTCAATGCCCTGCTCACTGTAGAGCTCAAGGGCGAAGTCGATCAGCGACGTGGGATCGATCGGCAGACGGTCGCGCAGGATGTTGATGATGCCGATAGCGGCACGACGCAGCGCGTAGGGGTCGGAGGAGCCGGTCGGGGGCTCGCCGATGGCAAAGATACCGGCGATGGTATCGAGCTTGTCGGCGCAGGCCACGATGCAGCCAGCGGTGCCCTCGGGCAGCTCGTCACCGGCAAAGCGGGGACGATAGTGATCGCGAATGGCATGAGCGACCTCGTCGTTCTCCCCCATCGCGCAGGCGTAGTAACCGCCCATCACGCCCTGCTGGCTCGTGAACTCGATGACGGCGTTGGACACCAGGTCGGCCTTGCACAGGTGCGCGGCGCGAGCGGCATCGGCAGCCAGATGGGCGCCCAGATGGGCCTCGCGGGCAATAGCGAGCGCGAGCTGCTCAATACGCTCGGACTTGGCGAGCACGCTACCGAGCTTCTCCTGGAAGGCGACCTTGGCCAGGCGCTCACGGAACTCGTCGAGGGAGATCTTCAGGTCCTCCTCGTAGAAGAACTTAGCGTCGTCCAGACGGGCGCGCACGACGCGCTCGTTGCCGTCGATCACGCGCTCGGCGTTCTCGGGCTTGCTGTTGGAGACGACCACGAACTCACGCGTCAGCTTGCCCTCGCCGTCATAGATCGGGAAGTAGCGCTGGTTGGTGAGCATGGACTCGCAGATGATCTCGTGCGGGACCTTGAGGAACTCCTCGTCGAAGGTACCGACGAGCACCGTCGGCCACTCGCAGAGGTTGATGACCTCTTCGAAGACCTTCTTGGGCGTATCGACATGGCAGCCGGGACGGGCAGCCTCGACCTCGGCGATACCGGCGAGGATGACCTCACGACGACGCTCGGCAGAAAGCACACCTGCGTCCTCGAGCACCTGCTCGTAAACAGCGGGGCTGGCAACCACATGGTCGCCAGGGCCAAGTACGCGATGGCCGCGCGTGGTGTTGCCGCTCGTCACGTCAGCAAACGACACGGGCACAACATCCTCGCCCAAAAGGCAGCAGATCCAACGGACCGGACGAACAAAGGTCGCATGCTCGTGACCCCAGCGCTGGGAGCGGTAGTTGGGCCACTGCAGGCCGGCGATGGTCTTCTCGCACAGGGCCGTCAGGATCGGGGTAGCCGGTGCGGAGGGAATGTTCTTCTCGGCAAAGACGTACTCACGACCGTCAGTGTCCTCGCGACGGACCAGGTCCTCGGCAGCCACACCGCACTTGCGGGCGAAGCCCTGGGCAGCCTTGGTGGCGTTGCCGTCGGCATCAAAGGCAATGTTTGCCGCGGGGCCACGCTTGACCTCGTGAACCTCATCGGTCGCGGTGGCAACGTCGGCAACGAGCGCAGCCAGGCGACGCGGGCTCGAGATCACGCGGACCTCGCCGTGGGCCAGGCCGGCCTCGTCGAGACCCTTGGCGATCATGGTGCCAAGCTGCTTGACGGCATTGTTCAGCGGTGCAGAGGGCATTTCCTCCGTACCGATCTCAAACAGGAAATCCTTAGCGTCTGCCATGGCTTACGCCACCTCGCCTTCCTGGTCGGCATTCTCGTTGACTCCGGCGACCTCGGCCATATAGGCCTCGCAGCACGCCTTGGCGACGGCGCGGACGCGCAGGATGTAGTTGGCACGCTCGACTGCGGACAGGGCGCCGCGGGCATCGAGCAAGTTGAAGGCATGGCTGCACTTCATGACGCAGTCGTATGCGGGCAGCGGCAGCTTGCGCTCCAGGCAGGAATGGCACTCGGCCTCGTAGTCGTCAAACTTCTGACGCATCATCTCGACGTTGGCGACCTCAAAGTTATAGGCACTGAACTCGCGCTCGTTCTCGAGGAACACGTCGCCGTAGGTCATGGGCGTGCCGTCGGGCAGATAGCTCCACACCAGATCGTAGACCGAGTTGACGCCCTGAGCGTACATGGCGATACGCTCCAGGCCATAGGTGATCTCGACGGGCACGGGGTCGACCTCGATACCGCCCACCTGCTGGAAGTACGTAAACTGCGTGACCTCCATGCCGTTGAGCCAGACCTCCCAGCCAAGGCCCCAGGCGCCCAGCGTCGGGCTCTCCCAGTCGTCCTCGACAAAACGGACGTCATGGTCGTTGGGGTCCAGGCCAATGGCAGCAAGAGACCCCAGGTAAAGCTCCTGAGCATTAACCGGAGAGGGCTTAATGAGCACCTGGAACTGATAGTAGTGCTGCATGCGGTTAGGGTTCTCGCCGTAGCGGCCGTCGGCGGGACGGCGGCAGGGCTGCGCATAGCAGGTGCGCCATTCGGCGGGACCGAGCGAGCGCAGCGTGGTCGCGGTATGGAAGGTACCGGCACCGACCTCGGAGTCATAGGGCTGCATAATGACGCAGCCCTGCTCGCCCCAGTACTGCTGGAGGCGCAGGATGATGTCTTGGAAGGAAAGCGATGAAGCGTTCATGCCTCTAATATCCCCTCGTCGAAACGATTACACGGTTAGGTACTGTACTATAGCGGTTTTTAGTCGATAGCGCCGATGCGGTTGAGCGGCCAGTAGCGCACAAGCGCCACAGCGATCAAATCAGAGCGATCGACGGGACCAAAGTAGCGCGAGTCGGCAGAGTTTTCGCGGTTGTCGCCCATCACCCACACGCACCCGTCGGGAACGGTGTAGGGATAACTCACCTGGGCGCCAGGCGCTTGGACCGAAAGCGGCCAACTCATGCCGGTCGTATAGTCCTCATCGAGCGCCTGGCCGTCGACGACGACCTTGCCGTCCTGCAGGTCGACCGTCTGGCCGGCCGTGGCAATAACACGCTTGACAAGAACATCATGCTCGGAAGTGGCATCGGGGTTGTGGAACACCACGATATCGCCCTGTTTGACGGGCTGACCGAGCTCGAGGCTCACCTTTTGTGCCAGGATCTGGTCGCCAATCTCGATCGTGTCCTCCATGGAGCCGGTGGGTACCACAAAGGGCTCGACCACAAAGGTGCGGATCAGGAAGGTGGCCACGAGCGCGATCGCGATGACCGCGACCCACTCAAAAGCGCCCCTCAACGCGGAATGCTGCGATGGAACCATTCTCACTCCTCGCTCTGCGAATACGAAGCGTCCAGAATCTCCTGCGCGTATGCGCGCTCCTGGGGCGTAAGCCGTGCCGTCTCGATCAGGTCGGGACGCCAGCGGCAGGTGCGCTCGATGGCATTCTTACGGCGCCAGGCATCGACCTTGGCATGGTCACCGCTCACGAGCACCGGCGGCACGCCCTCGCCGTTGAATTCAGCAGGGCGAGTGTACTGCGCGTACTCGAGCAGGCCTCCGTCCTCGGCGGTCGAGAACGACTCGTCGACGTTGCTCATCTCGTCGCCCAGGGCGCCGGGAATCAGGCGTACGACGGCATCAGCAACGACCATAGCGGGAAGCTCGCCGCCCGTAAGCACGTAGTCGCCGATCGACAGACGCTCATCGGCATACGCATACGCACGCTCGTCGACGCCCTCGTAGCGACTGCACACAAACAGCAGGCGCTCACTTTTTAGCAGGCGCTCGGCCACATGCTGCGTAAAGGGCTCGCCACAGGGGGTAAAGAACACCACAGTGGGCTTGGGACCCTCTGCGCTAATGGCCTCGATGGCCTCTGCGATGGGCTCGACCTTCATGAGCATGCCCTGCCCGCCGCCGTACGGCTCGTCATCGACGGTACGATGGCGGTCGTGCGTCCAGTCGCGCAGGTTATACGCCTTAAAATCAAAAAGGCCGGCCTTGCGGGCGCGGCCCAAAATCGATGTGGACATGACGGGCTCAAACATCTCGGGAAAGACCGAAAGGGTCTCAATCAGCATGTTGTCCTCCCTACTTGTCCATATCGATCAGGCCGTCCATAACGTGGACGGAAATTGTTCCTGTGTCGGGAAGATCGAGCACAACCTGCTCGATCACGGGAATCAGTACCTCGCCGTACCGATCGCCCTCGACAACCCAAACATCGTTAGCGGGCGTCGACATGATCTCGACGATCGTGCCGAGTGAACCGAAGCGCTCGTCGACCACCTCGCGACCCATCAGGTCGGTATAGGCGGCGTCGAGTGAATCGAGCTCAAAATCGTCACGATTTACCAGCACGTAGCATCCCGTGATGCCCTCGGCGGCCGTCAAGTCGTCAATGCCCTCAAACGAGACCAGATCGCCATCGCCCGTATCGGTGACGGACACAACCGTGCAAAAGCGGTCGCGCTTGAGCGCCGGCGGCGTCAGGGCGACGCGCATACCCGGCTCTAATACAGAAGGAAGCCCCCGCAGCGGCTGCGCGAGGACCTCCCCCTTCCTTCCGTGCGGCTTGACCACACGGGCGATGTTTTTGTACTGGGACCTCAAGGTCCTAGCCCAGAACCTCTACCTCGACAGCAGTGTCGAGGCGAGCGGCCAGCGCACGGGCGAGCGTGCGAATGGCCTTGATGGTACGGCCACGACGGCCGATGACCTTAGCGACGTCATCCTCGGCGACCGAAACCTCAATCGTAGAGGCGTCGTCACCATCGATGACCTCAAGGCTCACGGAATCCGGGTCGTCGACGATCTGAACAACGAGATATTCGACGAGATCGGCGATGCGATCTGAGAGCATTGCCTCACCCTCGAGCTGTGCAGCGTCAACCTCAGGCACGATTTACTCCTCGGCGCCCTCAGCGGCCTCAGCGGCAGCCTTAGCGGCCTCGGCCTCTTTGGCGAGCTGCTTCTTGGACTTCTTGACGACGGTCTCGGTCTTCTCGCCCTCGTTGGCGGCCTTGACCAGAGCGGCGACGGCGTCGGTGAGCTGAGCGCCCTTGGACTGCCAGTCGGCGATCTTCTCGAGGTCGAGGTTGATGGTCTTGGGGGCGGTCATCGGGTTGTAGCGGCCAACCTCCTCGATGATACGACCGTCACGCGGGGCGCGGGAATCGGCGACGACGACACGGTAGTACGGACGCTTCTTAGCGCCGTGACGAGCAAGGCGAATCTTGACTGCCAAAGGAAACTCCTCCAACCAAGCAGCTTTAGGCTGCAACTACAAACAAACAGTTGAATATAATACGCCATCGACGCGGGCAGGTGAAGTCCGTGAGACCAACTTCTTCGGTGTAGTCGAGGGCAAATCCATATCTTAGACAAGAATTCGGGATTTGCAAGCACATACACGCACCCCACATGAGCTGCGCGGTATACTCATGACATGGAAAGACGCGAACATACATACGGTTATGAGGATGCCATGGGCGTCACACCGCCTCCCTGGACGGGTTCGGCGGTGGGCCTCATGGACCTCGATGCGTTTTTTGCGAGCGTGGAGATGCTCGATCATCCCGAATGGCGCGGAAAGCCGCTCATCGTGGGCGGAGACGCCGATTCGCGTGGCGTCGTGTCCACGTGTTCGTATGAGGCACGTCGCTTTGGCGTGCGCTCTGCCATGGCCTCGGCCGAGGCGCGGCGCTTGTGCCCGCAAGCCATTTGGACGCACGGGCACTTTGATCGCTACCGCGAGGTGAGCGCGCAGGTCATGGCGATTCTTGCCGAGGAGACGCCGCGCGTTGAGCGCGTATCCATCGACGAAGCCTTTATCGATATCACACCGGGTCGCTTTGCGCCCGAGGACCCACTGCTGGTTGCACGGCGTATAAGCGACCGTGTGGCAGCGCTGGGAGTGACGTGCTCCATTGGCGTGGGCTGCAACAAGACGGTCGCAAAGATCGCAAGCGAGCGGGATAAGCCGTTTGGGCTGACCATCGTGCGCCCCGGAACCGAGCAGCGCTTTTTGGCCGCGCTGCCGGTATCTGCCATGAGCGGCATCGGGCGCTCGGCCGAGGAGCGACTGCGCCGTATGTGCATCTACACGCTCGGCGAGCTGTCACGCGCGCCGGAATCCACCTTGGCCTCTATTTTTGGCGTCAACGGCGAACGTATGCGTCAGCGTGCGCTGGGACTTGAAATCTCCGAAGTCACGAGTCTCGATGAAGAGCGTGAGGTCAAGTCGGTAAGCAATGAGCGCACCTTTGCGAAAGATTTGACTGAGCGCGGGGACATCGAAGCGGCGATTGCGCTGTTGGGCGAGTCAGTGGGACGCCGCCTGCGCCGTCAGGGACTGACGGGCGCCACGGTGACGCTCAAGCTCAAGTATTCGTATGGAAGCGGGCGTACGGCACAGCGCCGGCTGCCTCATCCGACCGACGATGAGAACATCTTCGTGGCGGTTGCACTCGAACTGCTCGACAACATCTGGCAGGAAGGCATGCATGTTCGCTTAGCGGGCATCGGCATGAGCGACTTCGACCACCAAGGCGGCATCCAGACCGACCTGTTCTGCGAAGTCGACGACCGCGGAGCCCA
>DXZM01000051.1:0-4459 GCA_019419665.1 Collinsella sp. | reverse complement strand
GAGATCTTTGGCCTGCTGGGCCCCAACGGCTCGGGCAAGACCACGTCCATCAACTGCATCCTGCAGCTGCTCGCTTACGACAAGGGCACCATCGAGCTGTTCGGCGAGCCCATGACGCCCACCCGCTACGACCTTAAGCGTCGCGTCGGCGTGGTGCCACAGCAGGTGGCGGTGTTTGACGAGCTCACCGTGCGCGAAAACATCGACTATTTCTGCAGCCTCTACGTCAACGACCGCAAGCGCCGCCGCGCGCTGGTGGACGAGGCGATCGACTTTGTCGGCTTGGGCGACTTTACCAAGTTTCGCCCCGGAAAGCTCTCGGGCGGCTTGGCACGCCGTCTCAACATTGCCTGCGGCATCGCGCACAAGCCCGAGCTCATCTTCTTTGACGAGCCCACAGTGGCAGTCGATCCGCAGAGCCGCAACGCCATTCTGGAGGGCATCTGCCGCCTGCGCGACGAGGGCGCCACGGTGGTGTATACCAGCCATTACATGGAGGAGGTCGAGCAGATCTGCAGCCGCATCATGATCATGGACGGCGGCCGCGTGCTGGCGCAGGGCACCAACGACGAGCTCAAGCGCATGATTCAGATGGGCGAGAAGATTGTAATCGAGGTCGGCGAGGTTCCGAGTGCGGCGCTCGGTGCCGTCGCAAGCCTGCCGCACGTTCTGGACCTTTCGGCAACGGCGGGACAGCTCACGTTTTCGTGCGAAGCGAGCCCGCACAACCTGACGGACATTCTCGATGCGCTGCGCTCGCATGACGTGCCGCTCGGCCGCATCTATTCCGAACCGCCGACCCTCAACGACGTGTTCCTCGAGATCACCGGCCGCGAGCTGCGCGACTAGGGGGCGGCCATGTTCAACACCATCATCACCACGGTCAAGACGCTGCTGCGCCGGCCGAGCACGTGGGTCTGGGGCGCTCTCTTTCCTATCGCGCTTTCCACGATGTTCATGTTTATGTTTGCGAACCTCAGCTCCGACGGCACGGTCGACCCGGTGCCGGTTGCCGTCGTGGCGGACGAGGCCTGGGATGCCTCGACCTTTAAGGACGTGGCAGCTTCGCTTGCCAAGGCAGGCGACGATCAACTGCTCGATGTGAGCGAGTACGAAGACTTGGCTGTCGCGCGCAAAGCGCTCAAGGCCGGCGAGGTCGCGGGCATCTATACGGTTGATGCCGCGGGCACGCCCAGGCTCACGCTGCTGTCGAGTTACGACAGCTCGCGCGCCTCGTCGGTGCTCACCGACCGCAGCATTCTGGAAACGGTGGCAAGCTCGTATACGCAAAATGCCGAGCTCATGTCCCAGATTGCCCAGAGCAACCCGGCGGCGCTCGCCGATCCGGCGGCGGTTGCGCGCGCCCTGTCGCTCGAGGGCGGAACCCGCCGCGTGAGCCTGACTCGTGCCACGCCCGATGGCACGGTCATCTACTATTACGCGCTTTTTGGCTTGGTCGCGATGATGTCTGCCGAGTTTGCCGCCTTGAGCGTCGTCGATTTGCAGCCCAATCTGTCGGGCCTTGGCGCGCGCCGCTGCGTGGGCGGTCTTTCCAAGACGGCGTCGCTGGCCGGCATTTTTGTCGGCTCGTGGCTGGTTTCCTTTGCATCGATGGCGGTTGCGATCGGCTACGTGCGCCTGGTCGTGGGCGTCGACTTTGGCGGGCGCGAGGGGTTGTGCCTGCTGGGCGGCGCTGCTTCCGCGCTTGCCGCCACGGGCCTGGGGCTTTTTGTGGGCACGCTTCCCGTTAAGGGCGGCAAGGCATCCAAGTCGGGCATCCTCACGGGCTTTGCCACCACGTGCGCCCTGTTCGCCGGCCTCTACGGCGAGCCGGCGATGGCGCTTGCCGACGACGTCGCCCGCGCTTGTCCGGTCGAGTGCTGGCTCAACCCCGTCAAGCTCATCTGCGACATGTTCAATCGCCTGTATTTCTTTGAGGACCTGGGGCCCTTCGCTGTTCGCGCCGGCGCGCTCGTCCTGATGGCCCTGGTGTTTGTCGCCGCCGCTACGCTGATCTTTGGAAGGAGCCGCTATGAGCACCTTTAAGACCGCGCTTCGCATGGCGCTGGCGCACCCGTTCTACCTGCTCATCTATACGGTGTTCATCTCGCTCATGGGCGTATTCATCGCGGCTTCGGTGAGCTGGAACTCGTCGCAGCTTACCGAGTACAAGCCCTACGACACCAACGTGATCGTGGTCGACCGCGACAATAGCGACCTTTCGCGGGCGCTTACCAAGCACCTGGGCTCACGCTTTGACCTGGTCACGGGCATCGGCGACGACGCGTACGACCTTGCCGATGCGCTCTCCAAGAGCAACAGCGCCAAGGGCAGTGCCGATTGCGTGTTCTTTATCCCGGAGGGGTTTGAGGACGATCTTGTTGCAGCCGCCCGTGCGGGGGAGGCCCTGCCCAAGCTCGACGTGACCTACGGTTCCGGCACCATGGCGGCGGCGCTCTCGTCTGCCGAGGCCTCGCACTGGATCTCGCTCGCGGGCGCCGCGGCGGCGCTTGAACCCGCTGCCTCCAACGGCGACGTCGCAAGGGCCGCCGAGCACGCGGCCGCAAAGCGCGCGGAGGTCCAGATCGAGCAGGTCAAGGTCGACTCGACTGCTGCTACCACGCTCGAGTCGTACTTCAACTTTGGCGCGTACGCGATCATCTCGTCGGTCATCGTGTCGGTGGGACTGGTGTTCTCGGGCATGAACGAGCCCGAGCGCGTGCGCCGCATGGATGCCGGCCCGGTCTCTGAGCGCCAGCGTTCGCTCGCTGTGTTCGCGGCCGCCGCCGTGCTCACCGTCTGCATCTGGCTCGTGTCGAGCATGATGGGCGTCGTGGGCTTTGCCAGCGCGGTTGCCGAGGTCGGCGTGGGTCGCGTGTGCCTGGCGCTGGCGGCAACGTTTGCCCTGGCGTGCACGCCGCTGGCTGTTGGCTTTACGCTGTCGAGCCTGGGCGCGCGCGAGGAGCTGCTCAACGGTGTGGGCAACTTACTCGGCATGCTCATGACGTTTTTGGGTGGCGCCTGGATGCCGCTGTCGCTGATGGGTTCGGCCGTGCAGACGGTGGCGCACTTTGTGCCGACGTATTGGGTGAACGACGCGATCGGCAAGGCGCTCGCCGCGGACCTGACGTCCACCGTGCTGGGCGACATCGCCTGCGATCTGGGCGTCACGGTGCTCTTTGCCGCGGCCATCGCCGCCGTAGGCCTAGCCCTCGCGCACAACAAATCCCACGCCTAGCCACCTAGTCATTGGGGACGTTCTTAAACGATTGGTCGCTGGGGACAGTCTTTGTCGATTCGCCGGGCCGCTGGTCGGGCTGGCAAGGACTGTCCCAATATGCCGGCCTTGGGGACCACTCATTGGGGACAGACTCAAATGAGCGATTTCACTCATTTGAACTGCGTCCCGAATCTTGGCCTTCTTTTATTAGAAGCGAACACTAGGACGCTTTCAATAGCCGTTTCCGAAACTCCACCGGGGTGAGGCCGCCGAGCGCCACCTGGCGACGCCTCGTGTTCCAATGCACGACGTAGGCGTCGAGGTCCCTCTTGAAGGACTCGAAGTCGGCCCACTCGACGCTCCTGAAGAACTCGTCCTTGAGATGCCCGAACACCTGCTCCGTCGCCCCGTTGTCCAGGCAGTTGCCCTTTCTCGACATGCTCTGCCTGGCGCCGTGCCTCCTGAGCTCGCCGGTCCACCTAGGGTGCTGGTACTGCCAGCCCATGTCGCTGTGGACGATCGGCGAGGCCCCGGCCGGCATCCTCGCGAACAGGCGCCTGAGCACCTCCTCCTGCTGGGCCATGTCCGGGCTCGTCGACACCGACCAGGAGACGATCTCCTTCGTGCAGAAGTCGTAGACCGGGGCGAAGTACGCCTTGCCCCAGGGCTGCCTGAATTCCGTGACGTCGGTCCCGAGCTTCTCCCACGGGGCGCCCGCGCGAAAGTCACGCGCTATCAGGTTGTCGAATCTCTCGCCGACCGGGCCGCGGTAGGAGTTGTAGCGATGGTAGTCGGTCTCCCGGCGGATGCCGCAGCGGATGCCGAGCTCCCGCATCATCTTGAGGACCGTCTTGTCCGCTATCCTCGCGCCCAGCTCGGCCCTCAGGCACATCGCTATCTGGCGGTGGCCGCACCCGTTCGCCGTCCTCGAGAAGATCTCGCGCACGGCCTCCCGGAGCTCTGGCCGGGTCGCTCTCGGCGGGTGCGCCACGGCATAGTGGTAGCTCGACGGCGCGAGCCGCGCGGCCGCGAGCAGGTCGCATAGGCGGTGGTGCCCTGAAAGGGAGGCTACGACCTGGGCTTTCTCCCAGTTTGAGAGCTCTTCTCCGCTTTCAGGGCTATCGATTTTTTTAGATACGCCACCTGGGCCTCGAGTTTGCGCACGCGCTCCTCGAGCTCCCGCTCTGTTAGCGTCAATATATTTTTCACCATTTTCACCAACGTATTTTCGCCAATCGC
>DXZM01000050.1:0-67842 GCA_019419665.1 Collinsella sp. | reverse complement strand
TGCGAACCTCCAGTCCGGACCGCCCCGCGGTCCAACTTTCTGTCCGCACCCCCCTTGCTCTTAAAATTCACTCTGATCGAACGACTGTTTTCTCGAGTATGACATTCTCTGAAGTGGCTGAAAACTACCTGAGTGAATACGGTATCCCTATAACTCCAAAAATAATCATGGATGCTTCTGTCCAGTCTGGCGTGCTCCTAGTTGAAGACAATGGCTTCAACTACTCTTTTGCCTCGAGAAGTCTGTATGCCTATTTTGTTGCTCAGGCAATTGATCTTGAGTTTGACGAGGACGTGGACAAGGGAGAAACCTATGTACTGCGTCTTTTGGATGAGCTAGATTTTTCCATAAATGAAGAGATACTCGTTTTGCTTGAGGGAACTCGATTCATTCCCTGGCTAACCCAGAAACTAGTCGAAAAGGCATCGGATGCCGTGGATAGTTCAGATGTCATTTTTAATCAGGGAAAAACCTATAAGTGTTTGAGTGGGTTGGAAGGCATTAAGATTGCTCCGCCCTCTCAAGAAGGTGCGGGTGCCATTCGCAGCGTAACTGATGAGATAGAGAAAAGAAATTGTGAAGCCATTGAAAGGGTTAGTTATGCTGGCGTTTATGAATATGAGGTTCCTGAAACGAGGAGTGCCTTTCAGTCGGCAATTATTGCTTTGAAATATGTTGCTATTGCGGGACGTTGCCTTAATCGACAGCAGGTAAAACTAAAGGAGCCGCTTAAGGCGACTGTTAGAGAACAAATCTACTACGCAACTGGCGCTGCTCTCAATTTGCTTTTAGAAGCGGTTGATGATTCCTACGACGAAATGGTCGAAGATGTTGTTGGCCAGCTAGAATCTCCGGAAGAGGCTAGGCCAAATATTAGAAAGTTATTATCTATGGTAGCGCTGTCGGGTTGTATCGGACAGCTGGACACGGTAGCGTCTAATGCCTGTGGACCTCTTAGTGTTCTGGGTTTCTCCAAGATTATTGACGAAAGCGATTTTTACTCGCTATTTATGCTCGCGCTATATCTGCGGTCGAACTCCGAGAAGGAGTTTTGCAACGTAGCAAAGAAATCCATTAAGACTGCGCGGGAGCATGCCGCGTGGCCTTTTATTATGGCGATTACGGTTTTGTCTGCTGGATATATTGTCGAGCATCCTCATATGAGCAAATCTGCACGTCAATCGCTTGTTGATACTGTGTTCAATGGCAACCAGAAAGCAAAGGCGAAATTCCTGAAGTCTGCTAAGGCCTAGGTAGTGATGATATGGCTTTGCGTTTGCTTGCCAGTTTACCGAAAGCGGTGATTCCATGTTCAAGGCCAAGTTTTCCTGCTCTGCTATAGGTAATCAGGTTAATGAAGATTACGTTGCAGTTGGGTCGACATATGCCGTGCTACTCGATGGAGCCTCTGGCATCACCGGCACGCGTGTGCTGCCGCATCATTCTGGTTCGGACGCTCAGTGGTTCAGTCATTTTGTTGGCGGCCGCATTTGTGAGTATTTAGACATGTCTCGTGGAATTGTCGATTCTATACGCCTCGCGGTGGATGATTCGCGCGACTTTATTGGCAAACACGGTGTGACGGACAACGAGGAACTGTTTCCCTCCTCCACGTTGGTGGTGGTCTCTGTTTCAGGCGATTTGGTCGATATTGTCTCCCTAGGTGACTCTCCAGCGTTCATCGGTTTTAAAGACGGCTCGCTCGTGACTATGTCTGATGAGCGGATTGCGGAGCTCGACCAAACAGCAGTGGACGTGATGGTCGATCGCTCGCGTGGCAGAGCAATGACTGGGGTGCAGAAGCGTGCTGCCGTCAACGATACATTGCTTGCGAACCGTCAGCTCAAGAATAAGCCCGATGGCTATTGGATTCTTGATCCGTCTGGGATTGCCTTGGAGCATCTCAATGTGAGGCAGTATCCTGTCGAGGATGTTGATTATGTTTGCGCTATGTCCGACGGGCTGGAGCGCGCATTTGATCTGTTTGGGTTGGCCGATCCTGCGGCGTTTCTCGCTACGGCGACTCGCGAGTCGTTTGATGAGCTCCTTGTCCGTCTACGCGTCGAGGAAAATCTGGACCCTGACTTCGATCGTTATCCGCGGCTTAAGCTGCACGATGACGCATCGTGTTTTATGTTGCGGCTGTAGGGGGAAGCCGAGCCTATTGGTAGATGGCTAATTCTAGGACGAGAAGTTATGAAATACGTTTTTCTTGACACCTGCGTAATCGTTGATTGCGCGTTTGCTCGCAAGGAAAAATCGAGCCCGAAATTGCTCGAGCGCTTAATGGGGCGATTGGGGGATAGCGGTGTCAAATTGATTCTCCCCGAGGTCGTTCAACTCGAATTGGAAAAGGTTCTGCCCCAGACTATGTCTGTCGCCGTTGAGTCTTTTGGGGCGGTCAAAAAGAGTGTGCAGGATGTAGCTGAAAACTCGCTTTTAAGTCATTCAGCCAAAGTGAAGCTGCTTGATGCCGTGAAGGCCGCTCGGGCTGAACTTAATAGTGATGTTAAGGATGCGCTGGAGTTAATTAATCATATTTCGAATGAGTCCGATAGGTGCGTAGTTCTTCCTCTTATACAGGAGGATATTATCGTTGCGACAAAAATGGCTATTAAGGGCAATAAGCCATCGAAGTCAAAGGCGGAATGGGGCCTAGTTCAGGAAGACTGTCTAATCATCGCGGCTCTAGAGCGTTTTATGAATGATAACCCGGGTGTAGAAATGGCTATTTGCAGCAGCAATACAGACGATTTTGCTACGAAGGCTAGCGATGGCAAGGGCTATACCTTGCACGAACAAATCGCCTCCAGATTGGTAGGTTGCCGCTTCTATTCAAATCCTGTCGACTTAATGACTGACGAGACGTTTATGTCTAAGGAAAATGAGGAAATGGCTGACAAGGAAACGCTTAAGTCTTCTTATGAGGCTGCCTCACAGGCTATCAAGACGATGAGTCAGAAGAACGCGGAGTCTGTTGCGGCGGCATCGCGTGCGTTGTTGAAGTACAACTTGTCTAATCACTATTCCGATATGGCTGCGCAGATTCCTTCGTCCCTGTCGAAGGTCGGCCTTGCGACTGATTCCTTTGCGATGATTTCGGCTATGGCTCGGCAGAATCAGCTTAATGCTTTGAGTTCATACCTTGAAGCGATTGATTCCATAAAGTGGAATCAGATTGGGCTCGCTCGTTCGGCTTTGGACAACGTTGGCTTTGGCGAGACCGACGGAGGGAACATCGAAGACGATGTTGAGTAGCATGGACGACATGGCTGCTGTCCTGGTGGGCGTTGTGATTGCGGTCGAGCATTCTCTCGACCGTGTTTTTCTCATGCCTTGTGATCCTGCCGTATGACCTTCCGCATGCCGGCCTCCTATCATTTGTGATGCTGTTTTTGTGATGGGCGAGGAGCACACCCTACACCATCTCATAGAGATGGTGTAGGGTGTGCTCCTGTAATACAAAAGTTCTTTGAGGGCTTTAGGGCGATGCTTTCAGTTGGGGAGCGTTGTCTTTTTTGAGTGTAATGTCTGACATATTTCCCAAGTGTTGTTTCATTTGCTTGATAGACAAGGGTGTCTGAATTTGGGTTTTATGGTTTGCTGCTCGACTCAAATATTTAACGTTGATTTTTGGATCGATAATCAGTAGACTATCTGAACAGCGGTATTGACGCGGATAACCTACGGGTCCCGCGTCCTGCAGAAAGGCGGCTGTCCTTCTTGGGATGGCTGCCTTTCTTCATTTGAGGAGCCTCAATGACAGCAAAGCCTTTCTTGCCCATTGACGATCAAGTCAGATTGCTTAAGCAAAGGGGTTTGACTGTTGACGACAACACGGCTCGCATTCTGATGAGCGAGGGTTATTACTCGATTGTTAACGGCTATAAGGATCCGTTTATTGATATGAGCTTAAGCTCGAAGTTCAATGAGGACCGGTATCGCAGCGGCGCAACCTTTTCGGACCTATATTCATTGTTTACGTTCGATAGGGAGTTGAGGTCTCTAACATTTAAGTTTCTCATATTAGCCGAGGCCAAAATAAAGACCGCGATCGCGTACACCTTTTCGAATGTTCATCGTGGTCCCAATGACTATTACTTGCAGTCTTCATTTTGTACTCAAGACGAATATTCTGCGACGGGAAAAGACGAGGCGAGATACGCCCGTGAGATTTCCAATCTGACGAGCATACTTAGCCGCAGGGCATTAAAAAGTAAATCTGAATTTGTTGCTCACTATCGCAATGAATATGGTTCGGTGCCGCTGTGGGTTCTGGTTAATGATTTGACGTTTGGAAACATGGAGCATTTCTACAATCTGATGAAGCCCGGCGAGCGGCGTACTTTTTGCAAAATGATTGTAGATGCAACTGGGAAAACCGGATCGAAGAAAAGCGGTTTCTTTAGCGAAAAGGCCGCTCAACTTTCAATTGAAACACTCGTTAAATTCCGTAACGTTTGCGCCCATGACGAGCGTCTTTATTGTGCTAGGGTCGGAGGGCGCAAGAACATTAACTACATCCAGATGGTGTGGATGCTCAAACGTTATCTGACCGAGATTGAATTCAGAACGTTTGTCGAAGAGTTGACGGCTCTGCTGAGTAGGTATTTGAAAACCTACGCGATAAAGCACATACTCGACCAAATTGGATTTGTTGAGCTGCTTCAAAAGTCACAAGATGGCACCCTGTTCGATTGAGGCTGAGGGCGTCGATACGGTTGAGTTGTCCTGCAATTGATATCCAAATGATTGCACGACAATCTCTATCGAGTATCCAACTTTGCAGAATTATGAGCTGTGGTCAATGAGATGGTCGATGAGTTCGACGGTGGAGTGGTCACTATCTTTTACATTGAAGCCTAAGGCGATGGACATGCTTTAGATGGGACCGTTCTCACGTGCTGCTGGTTCATGAAGAGTTTTAGACAATTAGAATTAGTTTGGACATGGCTTATTTATCAAGGGGGGCTGGCAAGAATGCGTCGCAATATCTTTCTGGGTTTTGGTTGTAGCGGCTATCGCTCCTTTTTCGGAAGTGAAGACTCGCGCTTCGGTCCATTTGATAAAGTCCAAGTCCTAGCGGGACAGAATAACTGCGGAAAATCGTCTCTTGTTGATTTTGTTATTAAGGCAATGACATCCATTGACCAAAGAGGGGAAATCGCCCGCAATCGCTATCCCTTCACTAGGGAAGATGCGCCCTTGCTGCTGAAATCAGCGGGGGCAAATGACCCGTTGACTATTTCCCTGTGTATAGATCGATCTGTTTTATTGGAGTCCTCCAGTTTAAAGCGACCTTCTGGAGATAAGCGGATGGCAGAGCTTTCTGAGTTATTTTCCCGTCCGCCGTATATATCAAACGATGGAGATGGCGTTTGGCTTGACTTTCTAACGGCGTCGCCGGCTGCTGGGTCGTCTTTAGTAAATGATCTGATTGCGTCTTTCTCGCAGTATAAAAGTGCAGGCTTGTCTATGGACCTGAATCGCTGCTCCCTTGATCCTCTCCAACACGGCGGTGATGACGAATCGTGCTATGCCGACATAATCCGCAGTATTGTTCCGTGGGGGAATATCCCTCGCTTTGTTAAGGTCGATGCAATTAGGTCGGTTGAAGACGATGATTTTCCAGATCGCGATGTCGATCTTTGCAGCGGACGCGGTCTTCCAACAGCTTTGCTTCGCTTGTTTAATCCGGAGCGTTCAAATCATGCTCGGGCAGAAGCGCGGCTGAATAAGCTGCAAGGATTCGTGCGCGATGTCATGAACGACCCCCGTGCCTCTCTGCTTGTTTCGCATGAAAGCCATGAGATATCTCTTAAGACTTCCGATGCCGATTACCTGCCGCTTGAATCTTTGGGTACGGGAGTTACGGAGCTCGTAATTCTCGCTTCGATTATTGCTTGCAACGACAACAGCATTATCTGTATTGAAGAACCCGAAATTCATCTGCACCCGGCTCTGCAGGCGAGGTTTATGAAATACCTTCTCGAGGACGATTCAAACCGATTTATCATCACTACGCATTCTCCAACTGTTATTAACTATCCTGGCGTTCAGGTTGCCCATGTGTCTAAGACAAATGGAGTTTCTGGATGCAGACAGCTTGACGGTCTGGGTTGTGCTCGCGATTTGCTTGATGATTTGGGGGTCAAGGCCTCCGATCTGTTGCAAGCAAACTTTGTAGTGTGGGTTGAGGGGCCCTCGGACCGCGTGTACCTGAATTATTGGATTAAGAGATGGTCTGATGAGCATAACATTTCGCTCGAAGAAGGTATTCATTACAGTGCAATGATTTACGGTGGCAAGTTGCTGAATGCACTAGATGCAAGTGCTGGCGAAGATATCCCCGCGGAGCTGATATCCCTCTTTAGAATCAATACTCATTTCTGCGTGCTGATGGATTCTGATAAGAAATCCTCTCATTCGAGACTTAATTCAACCAAGCGACGCATTATTGACGAGTGCACACAGAACGGCGCAATGTCGTGGGTTACCTGGGGCGCAACAATTGAGAACTATGTTCCAGAAGATGTGCTTGCAGCTTCGATTGAGAAATGTTATTCGGGTAAAAAATGGGAGCATCCCCTTGGTGACAGATTTATTTGCCCGCTGAGCTTTACGTTTAAGGGTGGGAAAACGCATCCAGATAAAATTAGGATTGCAAGGACTGCCTGTGGGGCCGGTTTTTCTCCGTTGGGTGATGCAATGAAACGCGTGGCAGAGTTGTGCGATCTGATATGTGCGGCCAATGACGTTGAAACGCAGTAGGTGAATTATCGACCTGTCAATCATGATTGAGGGGTGCGGCAGCTTTGGACAATAGCGTTGCGTATGAGTTGTATCTATACACGATTGATACTTACAAGAGACTTGCCAGCACGCTTCCACTTGATGAGAGGCTTGCCCGTTTCGATCCTAATTGCTTTTCGAAATTAGGTGAACTTGAGCTTGGGGATGAAGCGTTTGCTGCGGTCTCGGTGCGTCTTATGCTGCAGCGCAAGTATTTTGTGCGCGGAAAGGACTTGTTTCTCAGGAGGCTGCTCAAGTCTGCTGAACGGGACTTCGCTTCTAGTAAGGATGTGATTGAATCCTTGCTGGATAGTCTTGATGCCCTTAATAGCCAATCAATTGAGTTTGCCTTTGGGGACGGCAAGGTTGTCGAGGGTGCCTTTGCAAACGTCGAAGATGTAATGTACGGAGTGCTGATGCACGCGGATATAACGCGGGCAGAGAACCTCGTCTCTGTTCCCGAACACATGAGACTGGTCGCCCTGGCACCGTATATCGCGGGGAGAGAACAGATTTTGCTGCAGTTCTCTGAGTTCCTTCTTAATGCTGGAATCAAGCCGCTATCGAGGAAAGAGGAAGCATCGGCAACTGTTTCGTTTGAATCAAAAGACGCTTGTCGCCAGATTGAGAATTCGCCATTTTGGCGAAATCTTCGCGGTAGAGATCTTGGGGATGAGGACATTGAGAAAAAGGTTCAGCAAGGTTCGCGCGATGATTTAGAGATAATCACCGCTGTTCTACTATTCAAAGAGGCGCTTGGCAGAAGGCCCCTGGACCCCAGCGAACTCAATTCCCTTGTCGCACGGGAGACCATTTTCAGATGGGGTGATTATTTGCAAGCCGCCGAGCTTTTGGAAGGGGATTATGGAATGAGCACTCTTGTTCGGTATCAAGAGGACGGCTCGGCCCTCGTAAAGCTTCTCCCAAACGTTCGAGAACCGTTTCTGATTGAGGGACCGCAGCTCATCGAGGGCGGGCATGAAATAGTTCTGGTGAAGCGGAACGGCATTTGGAAGATATGGGCTATGAGGTGACTCTTTTCATCTAGTTTGGACGGCCTTTTATCCATTGGCGGGCGACGTATCACTTCTTTTGCAATTTAACAGCCACATAGCGAGTACGGCCACGCCCAGTCATATGATTCCCGGCGCTAAATAGCAAATCACTGACGTGGGCGCATGGACCGCGTCTTCGAGAGTCGCAACAGTTGACGAGGAATCGTCGCGTAGGGATATAAAGAATCTGGTGAGTGCGTTAGCCAGAGATGGCTTTACCGGGTTGCCGATGGTGGAGCCGGGCGCTGGAAAAGTTCTTTGTCTTGTGACGATATGTTAAGATCGATACCGTTCAGTTCCCGGATCCGCGGGTCGGTGTAGTTGGCGTTGTAGATTGTCGTGTGCACGTCTTCAACAAAGCGGCTTCGCCTGTTTTCGGTTTCTTGATGGCATGGAAGCTCATCTTTTCTTGTTCCCCCAGGTCTCTTAAATTGCCTCGTCGAGAAGTTCTACAAAGAGCCTACTGTGACTTGCCAACTCATACACTGCAGTATAGCTTGCGCCCGCTTTCGCCTCGTGCCAGGCAAGCGGATCGTAGTAGGCGAGAACATTCAATACTGGAAGAAGGCATTGATATGGGAAGTGCCGTGCCTTTTTGCCACCAAAATGCCCACCGTGCTTAATGGCGTAATTCATAAGATTTGTTATGGTCTCGGCCGGCTAGTTACGGGCTGATTTCCTCAATCAAGGGGAGATGGTGTAGAGTATTTTCCTACAATACAAAAGCTCTTCGGGAGCTTTAAGGGTGACGCTTTCTGTTAGAGAGTGTTGCCCTTTTTTCATGCATGTAATGTGCGACGTGCTTGCTAAACGCCATTCCGGCAATGGGATGGTCGAGTGTGGGCGGTTTGCACCTTGCGCCTGCTGTCATTGGTGTAGCAAGCACTTGATTTAGCCTACTTAAAGTCTATAATCAAAGAAAAACTCTGATATACCTTTTAAAACAATGAAAAGAATGTTGAGTACCATGCTTTGCCAGTTCACCTTCAGGAACTATAGATCCTATCGCGACGAGACCGAGCTTTCCATGCAGGCAACATCGATGAGGGAGTTCGAGCGTTCCCTCATAGAGTGCCCTGACGGGCAGAATTTCCTTCCGGTAGCTGCGGTGTACGGGCCTAACGCTGGCGGCAAGTCTAACCTGCTCGAAGCTCTTGACTATATTCGTTCGGCGGTGGCAAGGCCGATCAGATTGTTGTCTGCCAGCACTGATGTGCCAGAAGGTAACCGCTCTTCGATACCCCGTTGCTCTGCGTTCGAGTTCGATGACGTGTCGGCTGCTAAGCCCACCGAGTTCGAGCTCTACTATCGCGCAGGTGAGCATGAGTACCGCTATGCCCTGTCCGTGCATGCGGACGAGATTGTGTCCGAAGGACTGTGGCGGCGCAAATTGGGGGCGTCACGCACAGCGATGCTGTTCGAGCGCGAGGGCACAGGGGTTGAGCTTGGTCCCACTCTGCGTAAGCTTGTCACGGCTGCGAGATTCAACCCGAGCCTGCCGTACCTGTCGTTTCTCTGCATCAACTTTGACGCGCCGGTGGTCAAGGAGGCTGCCAGCTGGTTTCTTGACGGGGTGTTCCTGAACTATAACAGCTCCTATCTGGAGCAGATGCTCGAACAATTGCTCGACGAGGATGACTCACCCGAGGTCACGCGTTTTTTGTGCGCCGTTGATGTGCGTATTGATGGCTTCAGAGTGGAGAGGGCGCCGGAGTGGCGCGGCCAGCGCGTCTTCGTGAGGCACGAGGTGGGCGACAAGGCGTACGAGCTGCGTTTATCCGAGGAATCTGCCGGAACCCAGAAGCTCATGGGGTTGGCTGCGTATCTGATGACAGCGCTTGAGCGTGGTGGCACCGTTGTGGTAGACGAGCTCGACGCCAAACTGCACCCGAAGCTTCTTCGCTATGTGATTCTGCTGTTTAAGGATCCTGAGGTCAACAAGAGTGGCGCGCAGCTCATCTTCTCGTCCCAGGATGTGTCAACCATGCGAAACGATGTGTTCCGCCGTGACGAGATATGGTTCGCTGCGCGCGGCGAGGGGGAGGCGAGCCAACTGTGGTCTCTCGCCGACATCCACGAGGCAAACGGTAATCTGGTAAGCAAGAACGCGGCTCTCGACAAGCAATACCTGTCTGGTCGCTACGGCGCCGATCCGTATCTCACCCGCATCGAAGAGTGGGATTAGCATGCTGGCGAAGAAGTCGAAGGGCTGGCGTAGCGGCAAGCGCGAGGGCAAGGAGACCGAGCCTCGCTACTTTGAGGGTGTGCGTGCGGCGTTGGGCGCGGCGAACGAGCGTAAGGTTGCCATTGTCGTTAAGGGGACCGGCAAACACACGCTTGACCTACTTGACTTCGCCGTCGAACACTGCCGCTATGCGCCCGAGACATTCGACCATGTGTGGCTCGTGTATGACAAGGATGACTTTCCTGCGTCCGACTTTGACGCGATGGAGCGCAAATGCAACGAGCTCTCCGACGGTTCGAGGACCTTCCATGCGTTGTGGTCGAACCCCTGCTTCGAGCTGTGGCCGCTTCTGCACTTTCGCTACACGACCGCGCATATGTCCGCGTCCGACTGCCAGCATGTCCTCGCGCAGGAGATGTCGAGAGACCTGGGCATCGAGTACCGCAAGAACTTGGACGGGCTGTTCGAGGTGGTGGACGGCAAACGAGGCGAGGCATTGCAGCGTGTTGGGCGCCTCGTCACATACCATAGGGGGCTGGGTAACGTTAAGCCATCTGCGCAAAACCCTGCAACCAAGGTGGGCGAAATTTTCGATGTAATCGGGCCGTATCTGGTTGGCTAGTCGAGTCTGTGGATTGGCTTTCCGGTTAGGGCGATTGGCGGATTATGATGCGCGATTGCAAATCCGGTGCGTAGGAGAAGTGCGGAGAAAAATCGAAACTCGCCGAGCATAGCCCGATTTCAGGCAACAAAACCGCAGGTCGCGGGTGCCCAAAACTAGGGTCTGGTCGACAGGTCTCGGTTTTTCACCCCACTTCCGAATTGGTCGCTCATTTAGCACTCTTGATGTCCCCACATCCTCTAAAAAAGTTCTTAAAACAGCCTTAAAGGCGTTCCAACTCGCGTTGACAGCGTATAATACGCATGTTTGACTATGACAGAAGTGGATTTTAGGGGAGGAGTACGCCATGGAGGTGCTGGTTGTTGGCAACACCGCATATGTTGACGATGACTTTTGTGCCAAGGCGTTCCCCGGGGACCACGTTAAGGTCGTCGCTGCCGCGGAAGCACGCCGCGACGAGTCGTCGCCCCATGCCTCGTGGAAAGAGCTCCTCCAGCACCTGGATCAGGCCTACGAGTTCGACCGCGTGGTTTACCTGTCTAATTACCTTACCCCGCATACCGATTCCGTGGGCGATATCGAGCTGCTGCGCTCGGTCTTTCGTACGTGCGCGGGTCGCCGGGTCCAACTGCTGTATGTAGCGGGGCCCGCGGGTGCCGAGGGTGCCGCCGATGCCGCGGGGCGAACGGGCAAGGGCATTATCGCGCACGCAGCCAACGACCTGTGCCGCTACTACGCTGCTCGCGAGGGCGTTCAGACCAAGATCCTGCGCGTGCCGTTCCTCTATACCGCGTCTGCCGCGCTGGAGGACCCGTTTTTGGTGCCGATGTTCGACGCATGCTCAACCGGATCGGCCGCTCTGCAGGGCGCGCAGGATGCGGCGTTTCCCCTGCTGTGTGCCGAGGAGCTTTCGGTGCTGGTACGCCGTATCTTCGACAGCTGGAATGCTAACTTTGAGACGCTCGACGTAGTCGATACCTTCCATCACACGGTGGGTGAGGTGGGCGACGCCCTCAAGGCGCTGTTCCCAGGGCTCTCAGTTGCCTATGGCGATTCTGCCGGCTACGCCCTGCCCGCCAGCGACGTCGCTCGCGTGCGCTATGGCTGGTTTCAGCGCTACGACTTGCTGCGCGACCTCTCGACCATTCAGGCTCGCTGGGATGCTGGCCGTGCAAAGAAGGTCAACCCCTTGCGCGCGGCCATCGACCGCATTCAAATGCGCACGCTGCCTGTCAAATGCCTGGAGACGGCAGCCGCCTGGGTGCTCTTTGAAGTGCTGGAGCGCTTGTTCTCCCAATCGACCCAGCTCAACGTGCTCGATTATCGCCTGCTCTACGTGGTGCTGATCGGCACGCTGTATGGCTTGGACTTTGGCCTGGTTGCGGCGCTGCTGGCGTCGGTGGGTTTGGCTGCGAGTTACTTTACTCTGTACGGCTATACCTTCCAGGGCCTGTTCTACGAGCCGTCCAACTGGCTGCCGTTTATTGCGTACTTTGTTGTGGGTGCCGTGTGCGGCTATGTGCAGCTGCGCAACAGCGAAGCCATTAGGGCGGAGCGCAATCAAAACGAGCTCGTGCGCAACCGCAATACGTTCCTTACGCAGCTCTATCACGACGCGATCGAGGACAAGCGTGCGTACAGGCGCCAGATCGTGGGTCGCCACGACAGCTTTGGCAAGATCTTTGCCGTGACGCAGGAGCTCGACGTGCTCAACCCACGCGACATCTATCGCAAGTGCTGCGAGCTTCTGGGCGAGATCCTCGAGAACGATTCGGTGGCGATCTACCATGTTTCGGGCGGGGCATTTGCACGCCTGGTGGCGGCAAGTCCCGCGATTGCCGAAGATGCCGCACGTTCGCTCACGCTTGAGCAGCTTGCACCTCTTTTGAGCGACGGGGGTCGTTCGAACCTGTGGGTGAACCGCGAACTGATGCCGGGGCTTCCCATGTTTGGATATACGATCGAGCGCGATGGGGCACCCGCCGTGTTGATCTTTGTGCGTCGCGCGGCCGAAAACCAAATGACCCTCTATTACCAAAACCTGTTCCGCATCTTGTGTGGCCTGGTCGAAAGCGCGCTGGGCCGTGCCTTTGACTATGAGGCGGTGGCACAGGATAAACGCTGCGTTGACGGCACTTGCGTGCTCAAGCAGGCTGCCTTTGGCCAAGAGCTCGCGGCCGAGCAGGCGCTGGCAGATGGCAAGATGGGGAGTTTTTTGCTCCTGCGCGTGGTACCAGGCATGGAGCCTATCGGCGAGCTGGTGGGCGCGATTGGGTCGGCGATCCGCGAGAGCGATGCGGCGGGCCTGATCGACGGCGACGTGCTCTACCTGCTTATGCGCCAGGCAAAGGCATGCGATCTGCCCATTATCCGCGAGCGCCTGAGCGAAAAGCAGATTGAGGTGGAGCCCGTCGACGGCGAGGATATCGTGGCGCTGTTGCAGCACATCTCTTACACCGGTGACGGTGAGGGGGGTGCCGCTTGATCTCGCTTGTCGTTGCTGCCGTCTTGCTGCTGATTCATGCGCTGGTTTGCCTGGTGCTGTGGACGCTCATGAAGTTGGGCCTGCTGCCGGTGCGCGGGCACATGCTGCCTGTGATAGTGCTGGTGCCGCTGTGGGGCCCGTTGCTGGTGGTTCTGCTATCGGTCTGCAGCGCGGTGTTTGGCGAGGGACTGAATGAGTCTGCGCTGGAGTCGCTGCGCTTCAACGACGACCTGCATCGCAGCATCTTAGTGCACGAACGTGATGCCGATGCAGGCGTGATCCCGCTCGAGGAGGCGCTCATCGTCAACGACCCGGCAGACCGGCGCCGCCTAATGCTCTCCATGCTCACCGAGGAGCCCGACGCGTACCTGGCGCAGCTGCAGGCGGCTAAGCTTAACGACGACGTTGAGGTGGCTCACTATGCCGCGACGGCGGTGGCGCAGATCTCCAAGGAGTCCGACCTTAAACTGCAGCAGCTGGAGCGTGCCTTTAAGACGGACCCGAGCGCGCAAAACCTCAACGAATACTGCGATTTTCTTGGTGAATACTTGGGCTCGGGCTTGGCTGAGGGGCGCGTGGCTCAGATTCAACGCCAACAGTACGCGCGCTTGCTTGCGCGTCGCTGCGAGCGCGAGGACACCCTTGAGCTTCGCATTCGATACGCGACGGCGCTGGCCGATGTCGGACAGATCGACGAGGCGCAGGCCGTGACCGACCAGCTGGTGCTCGACGTGCCCGAGGAGCAGGAGGTTTGGATGCTTTGCCTGCGCCTGGCGGTGATGCGCCGCGACGGTGACGAGGTCCACCGCGTGATCGATGCGATTGACAAACAGCATGTATACTTGAGCGCCGCCAACCGCGAGGAACTGGCGTTTTGGCGCAACGGAGAGGAGGCCCGATGAGCGTGGTGCAGCATATCCGCGACCGTGCGGGCCATTTTCGCTGGATGGGGCTGCTTGTGGTGTGGGCGGTCTTTATTGCCATGGCGGCCGTGCTGCTGGTGGAGCGCGCCGGCGTGCAGTACAGTGCGGGCCAGCATAAGCTGGGGATGCTTGCCGCCAACGATGCGGTGCCGGCTTCCTCCGCAATATTTGGCCAAAAGCCCACGTGCCTGGTCATTACCGATTCCGACCAAGCTGGCGTCGAGGACGTAAAGGAGCAGTTTGACCAGATCCTGCTCGACATGAAGATCGCGCACCGCGACGTGGACCTTGCCCTGGACGGCGTGGATGCCATTCCCTCGCTGACCTCCTTCGATCGCGTGATTTTGCTCATGCCGTCGCTCGATGGGCTCGGTACGCACCTGAGTGACATTATGAGTTGGGTGAGTGCCGGTGGTTCGCTTATGCTCGCCATGCCTCCGGATAACTCGAGCTATCTGCAAGTAATTGCCCCCAAGCTTGGCATTGAATCGGCCGGATATGACTATGTAAAAGCCGAAAGCATTGTGCCGAGCGAGGACTTTATGCTGGGCGGGGGAGAGCGCTACGAGCTCTCGGACCCCTTCGATTCGTCGCTTTCGGTTTCGCTGCGCGAGACGGCTCGTGTGTGGGCTAAGACCGGCGATGCGGGCGCCCCGCTCATTTGGTCGAATGACTGCGGTAGCGGGCGCACCGTGGTATGCAATATCGGTATCTATGACAAGGTTATGCGCGGTTTTTACGCCGCGGCGATCAGCCTGCTGGGCGATGCCACGGCCTATCCGGTCATCAACAGCGCCGTTTTCTACCTAGACGACTTTCCCAGCCCCGTGCCCTCGGGCGATGGCACCTACATCAAGCGCGACTACGGGCTTTCCATTGCCGATTTTTACACCAAGGTTTGGTGGCCCGATCTGCAAAAGCTCGCGCAAAAATATGGCATTCGCTTTACCGGCGTGATGATCGAAAACTACGAGGACGCGGTCAACCAGACCGAGCCCGCGCGCCAGGCCGATACCACGCAGTTCCGCTACTTTGGCGGCATGCTGCTGCAGATGGGCGGAGAGCTGGGCTTTCACGGCTACAACCATCAGCCTCTGGCGCTCTGGGATACCGACTATGGCAAGCTGTACGACTACAAGACGTGGAAGAACGAGGAAACGCTCGTCGCGTCGCTCAACGAGCTCATCGCCTTTCAGGACGAGGTGCTGCCCAACGCGCACGGCTCGGTCTATGTGCCACCGTCGAATATCCTTTCGGCCCGTGCGCGCAAGCTTATTGGCACCGACGTTCCGCGCATTAAGACCATCGCCAGTACGTATTTTGAGGATGGCACCGTCTTGCCCCATGTGCAGGAGTTTGGCGTGGCGAGCGATGGCATTGTGGAGCAGCCACGTATTGTCTCGGGCGGCATGGTCAACGATTCCTATATGCGTCTGGCAGCCGTGTCCGAGCTCAACATGCACTACGTGAGTACGCACTTTATGCACCCGGATGATCTGCTCGATCCCGATCGCGGCGCCAAGGAGGGCTGGGAGGTCTACAAGGGCGGTCTGACCAACTACCTGGAGTGGCTTACCAAGTCTGCGCCCGACCTGCGGCGCCAGACCGGTTCGGAATGCTCGGGCGCCATCCAGCGCTTTTCGTCCGTGACGGTGAGCGTGGATACAAGTGCGGATGCCTGGACGCTCAGCCTGGGCAATTTCCACGACGAGGCGTGGCTCATGTTCCGCGCCAACAACGGTGAGCCCGGTGCAGTCACGGGTGGCGAGATTACGCATCTGACGGGCGACCTGTACCTGGTCAAAGCCACGGACAAGACGGTGACCATTGCACGCAAGGAGGGTGGCGACAAATGAGAATCTGCTTGGTACTCGAGGGTTGCTACCCCTATGTGCACGGCGGCGTGTCCACCTGGATGCACGGCTACATACAGGCCATGCCCGAGCACGAGTTTGTGCTGTGGGTGATTGGCGCGCATGCTGTCGACCGCGGCAAGTTTGTCTACGAGCTGCCCGGCAACGTGGTCGAGGTGCACGAGGTGTTTCTGGACGACGCCCTGCGCCTATCGGGCGAGCAAGAAGAGGCCGACTTTAACGCCCGCGAGCGCGAGGCGCTGCGCCGCCTGGTGTCGCTCTCCAATCCGGACTGGGACGTGCTATTCGATATCTTCCAGCGCCGTCGCGTGCATCCGCTCTCGTTTTTGCAGAGTCGCGCCTTTATGGATATCTTTCGCGACGTGTGCCTGGCCGAGTACCCATACACGCCCTTTGCCGATGCATTCCACACCATGCGCTCCATGCTGCTGCCCGTGCTCTACCTTCTGGGCAGCGAGGTGCCGGTGGCCGATGTGTACCACGCCATCTCGACCGGCTACGGTGGCCTGCTCGCCTGCCTGGGCTCAAGCGTTCACCATGCGCCGGTGCTGCTGACCGAGCATGGCATCTATACTCGCGAACGCGAGGAAGAGATCATTCGCGCTGACTGGGTGGTGCCGTCGTTTAAGGACCGCTGGATCCGCTTTTTCTACCTGCTTTCGGAGGAGATCTACCGTCGCGCCTTCCGCGTGACCAGTTTGTTCCATAACGCCCGCAAGACGCAGATCGATATGGGCTGCGATGCGGACAAATGCCTGGTCATCCCCAACGGCATCCAGTTCGACCGCTTTAAGGACATTCCCTTAAAGCCCGATGACGGCTGGGTGGACATTGGCGCGGTGGTGCGCCTGGCGCCCATCAAGGACGTCAAGACCATGATCTATGCGTTCTTTGAGCTGCACGAGCGCCTGCCCAAGGTGCGCCTGCACGTTATGGGCGGCGTGGACGACGAGGAGTACGGCGCTGAGTGCCACGCGCTGGTCGATACCCTGGGCGTGCGCGACCTGATCTTTACCGGCCGCGTCAACGTGGTCGAGTACATGGAAAAGCTCGACTTTACCATTTTGACGAGCATCTCCGAGGGCCAGCCACTCAGCGTGCTGGAGTCGCTTGCAGCGCGCCGTCCCTGCGTGACGACCGAGGTGGGCTGCTGTCGCGAGCTGCTCGAAGGCGCCCCGGGCGACGACTTTGGCGTGGCGGGTTTTGTGACGCCGCCCATGTATCGCAAGGGCTTGGCCGATGCCATGGAGCGCATGTGCGTGAGCCGCGCCCGTCGCATTGAGATGGGGGAGCGCGGGCAGCGTCGCGTTGCCACGTACTTTTTGCACGAGCAGATGCTCGCCAACTATCGCGCGCTGTACGACGAGACGGCGTGTGCGTTTAACCTGCCCAGAGAGGGGGAGTAGCCGGTGGCCGGAATTGGTTTTGAGCTCAAGCGCCTGTTTAGGCGCAAGGGCCTGTTTGCCACGATGCGCGCTTACGGCTACGCCGGCATCGTATGCACGGGCCCCATGCTGCTGGGTGTGCTGCTGCAGGTGGGTATTTTGGTGCTGTGCGGTCTGTGGGGTGTGGGCCGTGCCAACCAGGATCTGCTGGTGTGCATGGTGACCTACACACTGCTGGCCTCGCTTGCGCTCACGAGCTTTTTCTCCATGCCGGTCACGCGCTTTTTGGCTGATATGTTGTTTGCCGAGCGCGAGGATGAGATACTGCCTTCGTTTTGGGGCTCCAATGCTGTCATGCTCGTTGCGGGCACGGTGCTCTACGGCGTTTTTTTGCTGTTCTCGGGCGCCACGCTGCTGCAGGGGCTGCTATGCCTGTGGCTGTTCAACATTATGATCGTCAACTGGAACGGCATGAGTTACCTCACGGCCATCAAGGATTACCGCGGTATCCTGTGCAGCTTTGCGGCTGCCATTGGCGTGGCGTGCCTGTGCGCTCTGGCCGCGCTGGCGCTGGGACTGCCGCCGGTCGAGGGCCTGCTGGCGTCAATCGCTCTGGGCTACGGCGTGATGCTCGCTTGGGACGTGGTGCTGCTGTACCGGTATTTTCCACGGAGTGACCGGAGTCCCTGGCGTTTTTTGCGCTGGCTCGACCAATTTATGCCGCTTGCGCTTACGGGGCTGTTTACCAACTTGGGGCTTTTCGCACACCTGGTTATTATCTGGGCGGGCCCTATTGGCGTGCAGATCAAAGGCCTGTTTTACGGGGCTCCTTACCATGACGTGCCGGCACTCATTGCGTTTTTGACCACACTCGTCACGACCGTCAACTTTGTGGTGTCGGTCGAGGTCAATTTCTATCCGCGCTACCGTGACTACTACAGCCTTTTTAACGACGGCGGCGTGGTGGGCGATATTGTGGTGGCCGAGGAGGAGATGCTCTCCACGCTCAACAGCGAACTGCGCTTTTGCGCGCTCAAGCAGCTGTTTGTGACGGCGGCGGTCATTTCGCTCGAGACCACAGTGCTCTCGGCCCTGCCGCTGGGCTTTAACAATCTTATGCACGGGTATTTTCGCACGTTATGCGTAGGCTACGGCCTGTATGCCGTGGGCAACACGATCCTGCTTATCTTGCTGTACTTTACCGACTACAAGGGAGCCGTTCTGGCCTCGGGCCTGTTTGCCGGTGTGGCAGGGTTGGCGACCGCCGTGTCGTTGCTTTTGCCGCAGCAGTTTTACGGCTTTGGCTTTTTGTTGGGTGCGGTGGTGTTTTTTATCGTGGCCCTGCTGCGGCTCGATACCTATACCGCCAACTTGCCGTATCGTATCCTGAGCCAGCAGCCCATTGTGGCGACCGACAAAACGGGTCGCTTTACACAGCTGGGCCGCTTGCTCGACCGTGCCGAGCAGCGCTATGAGGAGTGCCGCCGCAAGGGCGTGCCGCACGGCGCGTTTCAGCGCGCAGTAGTTCGCGTGTATCGCAACCATTGGGGAGGTTCTGATGATCGATAAGTTGATGTCTCGCCGCTGCCTGATCGAGGCGGCTGCCGGCGCGCTGCTGCTTTCGGGCTGCTCATCTCAGGACGAATCCTCGACCAAAAAGGTCAAAAAGCAGGACAAGATTAAAAAGGCCGAGTCCTCGGACGCTACCAAGCACCTACGCGATAAAGACGAGCTGTACGAGGTCTACGACGACTCGGGCATTGTGACCATGTACCTGACGGTCTCGCGCGGCAACAGCTCCGAGAACACCGACCACAGCTGGGCCGAGATCAATACGTACTCGGTGTATGACTATGCCGACATGGGCGTGACGCGCTATCAGGTAATGGGCCTTTTGCAGGCGGGCGACGAAGACGGCCCGGCGGCCGGCGAGGTTGGCTATGGCGAGGAAGCGCCCAATGCTACCGTGCAGGTGCGCGGTCAGACATCGAGCATGAACTCGCAAAAGAATTACAAGGTGGAGCTCAAAAAGGGCAAGGGTACCTGGCGCCAGCAGCGCGCGATTGCGCTCAACAAGCACATGGGCGAGGGTATGCGTTTTCGCAACAAGATGGCCTACGACCTTATCCGCGGAATCCCCCAGATGATGGGCCTGCGCACGCAGTTTGTGCATCTTTGGGTGTGCGATCAGACCGAAAAGTCCAACGATACCTTTGAGGACTACGGCCTGTTTACGCAGGTGGAGCAGCTCAACAAGACGGCGCTCAAGGCACATGGCCTGGATAAGAGCGGGCACCTGTACAAGGTGAACAGCTTCGATTTCCGCCGCTACGAGGACACCATTAAACTTGCCGACGACCCAGACTACAACCAGGCAAACTTTGAGGGCATGCTCGAGATCAAGGGAGACTCGGACCACACCAAGCTTATCGAGATGCTCGAGGCGCTCAACGACGATACGCAAAAGATCGACGATGTGCTCGACACCTACTTTGATACCGAGAACCTGGTCTATTGGCTGGCGTTTCAGCTCCTGACGGGCAACTGCGATACGCAGAACCGTAACTGCTATCTGTATAGCCCGCTCAACTCCAATACGTGGTACATCCTCGATTGGGACAACGACGGCATGCTGCGCAAGCTGGAGCTGTCTCTGACCGGCTTTTCGGACTATGCGAGCTGGGAGCGCGGCGTAAGCAACTACTGGGGCAACGTGCTATTCAATCGTGCAATGCGTAGCAAATCGTTCCGCAGCGAGCTCGACCGCGCCGTAAAGGACCTGCGCTCGTATATGACCGAGGCACGTCTTGCCAAGATGATCAAACATTATCGCGAGGTTACCGAATCCCTGGTTTTTGCCTCGCCCGATATCGACAATCTGCCTGTCACCAAGGACCAATACGAGCAGATCGCCGCGGCGATTCCCTCCGAGATCGAGGAGAACTATAAGAGCTACTGCGAGAGCTATAAAAAGGCCATGCCGTTCTACATTGGCGTGCCGCAGATCGATAACGGTAAGCTGCGCATTAACTGGGATGCGTCCTACGACTTTAAGGCGCGTGACATTCGCTATACCGTGGAGCTGGCGCGCGACTATGCCATAAGCGACGTGCTTTTTAAGGCCGAGGACGTGCTGCTGCCCGAAGTGACCTGCGATGCGCCCGATGCCGGCCAGTATTTTGTGCGCGTGCGCGCCACCAACTCAGACGGCTATACGCAAGATGCGTTTGACTACTATGTGACCGACGACGGCAAGCACTACGGCATGAAGTGTTTTTACGTGCAAGACGGCGGTAAGGTCGTGGAGGACACGTATGAGGAAGGCTAGCGCGCTGCTTGAGCGCTTGGCGGCTCCGCCTGTGCGTGCCACGCAGGAGCGTTACCGCCACGAGCTCAAATATCTCATTAACGAGGGTGAGCACGCCGCGCTGGCCTGCCGCATGGCGCCGGTTTTCAAGCTAGACAAGCATGCGCAGGCGGGCGGCTATACCATTCGCAGCCTGTACTTTGACGACTACTGCAACTCGGCCTACGAAGAAAAAGACGCCGGCATTCTTATGCGCAAAAAGTATCGCGTGCGCATCTATAACGGCAGCGACAAGGTGATTAAGCTCGAGCGTAAAAAGAAGTACGGTAGCTGGATCTACAAGGAGGACGCGCCGCTCACGCGCGGCGAGTTTGAACAGATTCTGGCCGGAGACTACGACTTTTTGCTGAGGAGCCCCTATCCCCTCTGTCGCGAGTTCTACATCGAGTGCATCTGCAACATGATGCGCCCGCGGACCATCGTGGACTACGAGCGCGAGCCGTGGGTGATGGACGAGGGCACCGTGCGCATTACCTTTGATAGCAACGTGCGTGCCGCGGTGGGAAGCTTCGACATCTTTGACGCGACGCTGCCCGCGCTGCCGGTCCTGGAGCCCGGCAAGCTGGTGATGGAGGTCAAGTTTACGGAGTTTTGCCCGCAGCTGGTGCGCGATATGGTGCCGCTGGGCGCGGCCGAGCTCACGGCGGTCTCCAAGTACTGCCTGTGTTACGAAAAGACCGCCTACCTGCGCGGATTTAATTACTGGGAATCGGATTTTGAGAACCGAGGGGATATTTAGACCATGAGCACCAGGGACTTTTTTAAGAACTCCGTCTTGGAGGCGTTTGGCCAGGTCGACCCTGCCAAGATCGGCCTGTCGCTGCTCGTGGCGCTCGCCATGGGCATCCTGATCTATTACGTGTACAAGCGCTTTTTTACCGGCGTGGTGTATTCGCGCAGTTTTGCCGTGACGCTTGTGGGCATGTGCGTGCTTACCTGCATGGTTACGCTCGCGATCTCGACGAACGTGGTCATCTCGCTCGGTATGGTCGGTGCTCTGTCCATCGTTCGTTACCGTACGGCGGTCAAGGACCCGCTCGACCTGCTGTATCTGTTTTGGGCCATTACGACGGGTATTACGGCCGGCGCCGGCATGTATGCGCTCGTGGGGCTCACGGCAGCGGTGATCGTGGTGATGATCGCCGGCTTTGCGAGCCACCAGGACAAGGCGCGTGTGTACATGATGGTCATCCACTACACGGGCCAGACCACCGGCGACGATATCGTGCGCGCGTTTGGGCGTACCAAGTTCACCGTCAAATCTAAGACGATGCGCGGTGACAAGGTCGAGATGGCCGTCGAGGTGTTCTCGGACGGCGTTGACATGCCCTACGCCGATGCGATTCGCGCGCTCGACGGCGTTGAGGACCTGACGCTCATCCAGTACAACGGCGAATATCACGGCTAGTTTGGTTCCGGCGTTCTAACGAACGCCGGACCGCTCGACGCTGCGCGGGCATCTGCCGGGCGATCTGCCGCTCAAACCGTCGCTCGCGTACATAAAGTACGCGTCCCTCCTCTTTTGTGGCACCTCGCCACGGCAGCTGCCCGTTCGCTGGCGTATGCTCGACCAGGATGGGCATATTTGGTTCGGTTTAAATTGATTTATTATGCCGACTTGGGCTGGGTATGATGGTGCAAACGATTGCAAGATAAAGGGGTGCTCGTGGTAAAGATGAAAGATGTGGCCGAGCTAGCGGGCGTTTCGAGCGCCGCCGTCTCGCGCTACCTCAACGGTGGATATATCTCGGCGGACAAGGCCGAGCGCATTAAGCAGGCGATTGAGCTGACCGGATACGTGCGGTCCAACCAGGCCCGCGCGCTGCGCACCGGCTCCACCAAGCTCATCGGCGTCATCGTGCCCAAGATCAACTCGGAATCCGTGAGCCGCATTACTGCGGGTATCGGTCAGGTGCTCGGTCGCCGCGGGTACCAGATGCTGCTCGCGAATACTGACAACGTGGCCGAGCGCGAGCTCGAGTATCTCGACTTGTTCCAGAACCACCCGGTCGATGGCATCGTGCTCGTGGCAACCATGATTACCGATGAGCACCGTGCGGCCATTGCGTCTTGCCGTGTACCCATTGTGCTGATCGGCCAAAACGTCGAGGGCGCGGCTTGCGTCTACCATGACGATTACGAGGCTGCCTTTGAGCTGGGCCAGGCGCTTGCGACGCATGTTGAGGGCAAGATTGCCTATATCGGTGTTACCGAGGAAGACCGTGCCGCCGGTTACGACCGTCGTCGTGGTTTTGAAGCTGGTCTGGGCGCCGCGGGCGTTGTGCTCGATCCCGATTTGATTCGCTGCGGGTCCTTTACCCTCGATTCCGGCTATCGTGCGTCGCGCGAGCTGCTGGGCGAAGTGCCGGATGTTTCGTTTATCGCGTGCGCGACCGACACTATGGCGGCCGGCGCCCTGCGCGCTCTTGACGAGGCGCGCGGCATGGGCGAGGGCGTGCGTCGCGTGAGCGGTTTTGGCGACAACGCATTTTTGCGCGCGCTGACGGGCGGCATTCCCACCGTGCATTACGGTTACCTGACCAGTGGCGTCGAGGCGACCAATATGTTGCTCAACACGCTCGATGGCGTGGAGGGGGAGAGCGGCCTCAAGACGCTCAAGCTCGGACATCAGCTGATGAATGTCTAGGCTTTGGGCATGTCTGCCGGCCTTTGATTCCCTGTTTTTGGCTCAAAACCACCTTTCACCGTCAAATATCTACCGTTTACCGCTAATGAAAACGATTACAGCTATATATAACTGAAAACGATTACAGTGTAAGTGTCAAAGATGGCCGGGTGCAGATGCGCCCGTTGGAGGAAAGGGAAGTCATGGACTACCGCAAATCAGCCCAAGAGGTGCTCGACAACGTCGGTGGCGCCGACAACGTTGTTTCGGCCGCACACTGCGCCACGCGTCTGCGCCTGGTGATTGCCGATAACGCCAAGGTTGACAAGGAGGCCATCGAGAATATCGACGGCGCCAAGGGCGTCTTTGAGGCCCAAGGCCAGCTCCAGATTATTTTTGGCACTGGCACCGTCAACAAGGTCTACGAAGAGTTCATCGCGCTTAGCGGCGTCGAGGCTGCCACCAAAGCCGAGGTTAAGGAGGCCGCGGCACAGCAGCAGAACATCTTTATGCGTGCCATTAAGGTGCTCGGCGACGTTTTTGTCCCCATCATCCCCGCCATCGTGGCTTCGGGCCTGCTGCTGGGAATCATGAGCGCGCTCAACTTTATGGCCTCCAACGGTTTTATCGCGCTCGACACCAATAACTTTATCTACAAGATCGCCGACCTGGTCTCGGGCACGTCCTTTGGCATTCTGCAGATCCTGATCGGCTACTCCGCGGCTAAGGCCTTTGGCGCTAACCCGTATTTGGGCGCCGTCGTCGGAGGTGCGTTCATCAACTCCTCGCTGCAGAGCGCCTACACGGTTGCCTCCGAGGGCGTGCAGACCATGGTCACCGTCATTCCCGGCGTGTACAGCTTTGAGTGGGTCGGTTATCAGGGCCACGTTATCCCCATCGTTATCGCCTGCGCCATACTCGCCTTCCTCGAGAAGCGTCTCCACAAGGTTGTCCCCGAGATGTTCGACCTCTTTGTGACCCCGCTCGTCTCGGTGTTCGTTACCGTGCTCGTGACCTTCGTTGCCGTCGGTCCCATCTTCGTGTGGGCCGAGAACGCCATCCTCGGTCTGATTCAGGCCCTGCTCACCCTGCCCTTTGGTATCGGTTCCTTTATCGTCGGCCTGTTCTATGCCCCCACGGTCGTTACCGGTATCCACCAGATGTACACCGCCATCGACCTGGGTCAGCTCGCCCAGTACGGCGTAACCTATTGGCTGCCCATCGCCAGTGCCGCTAACATCGCCCAGGGTGGTGCCGCACTCGCCGTTGCCTTTAAGACCCGCGATGCCAAGATCAAGGGCCTGGCGCTTCCTTCGGCCCTGTCCGCCTTCATGGGTATTACCGAGCCTGCCATCTTTGGTGTGAACCTGCGCTTCTTTAAGCCCTTCATCGCCGGCTGCATCGGCGGTGGTTGCGGTGCCCTGGTCTGCGCGCTTACTTCGCTGGCTGCCTCCGGCACGGGCGTTACCGGTATCTTCGGTATCCTGCTGTGCCTGGCCCAGCCCGTGCAGTATGCGATCATGTTTGCGGTTGCCGCGCTGGTTTCCTTTGCCGTCTCGTTTGTCCTGTACAAGGATGAGCCCAAGGCTTCCGAGCAGGCGTAAGAGCTTTTGATTGAGGGGATGCCCGCGGGTTGTATGCTCGCGGGCGTTTCCCGTATCCGGTGCCGATCTCTGGTGCCTTGTTACTTTCGATCCGTTAGGACTTTGATATGTCTAATGCACTTGGTCGCGACCTTGCAAAGTTGGTTGCCGCGGTTGATGCTGCCGCCTCTGAGTGTGGTCATGGCGCGTATGGCCAACACTTCCATATTATGCCGCCGGCGGGTTGGCTCAACGACCCCAACGGTCTTTGCCAAGCGGGCGGCGTGTTCCACGCTTATTTTCAATATGCGCCCTTTGATGTCGAGGGTGGCGTTAAGGTCTGGGGCCATGCGACGAGTCGCGACCTTATGACGTGGGATTACGTTGGCGCCCCGCTGCTGCCCGACGAGTCGTTCGATTGTCACGGTGTGTATTCGGGCTCCGCGCTTGCCGAAGACGGTCGCATTCGCGTACTTTATACGGGCAACGTTAAGCTTTCCGATGCGGACGGCACGTACGATTACGTCAATACCGGTCGACGAGCCGATACCGTCTATGTGGAGAGCACCGACGGCCAGGCGTTCGGCGCCAAGCGTGTGGTGCTGACTTCCGAGGATTATCCCGAGGATTTGACCTGCCATGTGCGCGACCCCAAGGTGTGGCGTGACGTGGACGGGCGTTATCACATGGTGCTGGGCGCGCGTCGTCGCGTCGACGGTCCGCATGTCGAGAGCCGTTTTTGCGCCATGCATGGCGAGGGTGCCGGTCGCGATGTGGGCGAGATCTTGGTGTACGGCTCGGCTGACATGCTTAGTTGGGAGCTCGAGAATCGCGTGTCTACGCCCGAGCGCTTTGGCTTTATGTGGGAGTGCCCCAGCTATATCGAGCTCGATGCGAAAGGCGGTGCACCGGCGAAGTGGCTGTCCTTCTCTCCCCAAGGGCTCGAGAGCGGTCGTTGGGACCGCGGCAATGTGTATGCAGCGGGCTACATGCCCGTTACGGGTGACATTACGGCTGGCAAGGACGCTTATGATCTGGGCGAGTTCCGCCTGTGGGACGCAGGTTTTGACTTCTATGCGCCGCAGGAGTTCACGGCCGAGGACGGTCGCCATATTCTAATCGGCTGGATGGGCATGCCCGATGAGCCGACCTATGGCAACGACCCCACCGTGGCGTGCGGCTGGCAGCACTGCATGACGGTGCCGCGTGAGCTTACGGTCGGTGCTGGCGGCGTGGTACTGCAGCAGCCGGCGCGCGAGATCGAGCACCATTATGCCTCGGTGCGTGTGGGGGAGGGCTCGTTGGAGGTTGCCGGCGATACCTGCTTTGACGTTATTGTTGCCGGTGTCGACGGCGCTTTTAGTGCGACCGTTGATGGCGAGCTGAAGCTGGCGTTTGTGCCCGCCGAGGGTGAACTGCCCGCGCGCTTTGAGATGCGCTTTACCGACGAGGCCCGTACGGCGGCCGGCTGCGGTCGCGCGGTGCGTTGGGAACCGGTCGACGAGGTTCGAAACGTACGCATCGTCGGCGACGCTTCTTCGGTTGAGGTGTTTGTAAACGATGGCGCGCTCGTGTTTTCGACGCGCATCTATCCCGAGGCCTATGGCGTGACCGTTGACGCCGTCGGCGCGAGCGTGACCTACCACGCGCTCAACATCTAGCGATTCGCCGCATATCGGCGCTATACTGCAGCCGTTGCCCACGATGCGGGAAACACCCGCATCGTGGGTTTTTGTTTTGAAGGGACGGTGCCGTGTGGATGTACAGCAGCTAGAAGAGGCTTGGGCTTTGAGGGCCGGTGCGCGTGAGGCGCGTCTTGTCTCGGCCTCGCATGTGCCGGCGGCGCTGTCGATGCTGGGGATTGTGCGGCCCGGCGATCGCTTGGTGGCCTTTGCGGACGACTTTGCCGATGTGTTTGCCTGCGGCTTTGATGGCTGCGATGTTGCGCTGGTGGGGGAGCCCGCGGCTGCGGCGTTTGCTGCTGCGTCCGAGGGCTTTGATGCTTCGTTTGATGCCGAGGGGCCGCACCTGTGGTGGTTCGTCAACTCCATCGGCGGGTTTGGTCTGCGTGTGCCCGACCTTCGCGCTCTGGGCCGCGCGTCTCGTGAGTCGCACGCGCTGCTGGTTGTGGACAACACGGTGGCGTCGGCTTTTGGCTGCGATCCACTGCGGCTGGGTGCTGCGCTGTCGCTCGAGGCGCTCGATCGCGCGTGCGCCGGCAAGGCTCCGCGCAAGCTCGTTGCCGCTTCGGTGGCACGCTCACAGCTCAAGCGCCATCGCGTGGATGCCGCTGCCGAGCGCGCGCATGTCCTGCTTGAGGGCTGCGGATTGGCTGCGCTCGACTTGTCCTCCGATGAGGCTGAGGTTCTAGAGCACGAGCTCGACACACTCGACACCCGCATGCAGGAACACTTCGACCGTGCACGTGCGCTGGCCGAGTATTTGGCTGCCAATGAGATGGTGCGCAACGTGCGTTATCCCGGGCTGACCTCGCATCCCGACCATGCCATCGCGACTGGCATCCTGGAGCACGGTTTTGGCCCGGCAGTAGAGTTTGACCTGATGGGCTACATTGCGGGCGAATTCTTCAGCATGCTGCCGGACGAATTCCGCACATCGCCTGCCGGCGGCCCAACAACGCGCCTTTCGGCCCCACGCGGCAAGCAGGGGAGCACCATCCGCCTCTTCGCCGGCACCGACGACCCCCTGGTCGTAGCGTCCACCCTAGACAACGCCCTCCGCAACTAGCTAAATCATCCTCGACTCAATAAGTTGCGGTGAAATATGGATTGATTTACGGCTTTAACCGCATAAACAGTCCCTATTTCACCGCAACTTATGAGAAGAGATTGTGCGGCTAAAAAGCCCCGTCCCAAATTAGCTACTCTTTGATGCTGGCGATGAGGGCGTCGGCGCGGGTTGCTATGACGTCGTTGATTTCTGCCTGCAGGGTTTCGTAGACTTCGATGGCGCGCTTGCCGGCGGGGGTGAGCGATGATCCGCGGGCGCCGTCGCGCTCGATGAGCTTGCAGTCTAGCTGCCCTTCAGCCTCGTTCACAATGCGCCAAGCCTTGGAATACGCCATGCCCATGCTCTTGGCGGCACGGTTGAGCGAGTGGTCGCGGGCAATACCCTGCAGCAGCAAGACGCAGCCATGGCCAAACACACCCGGCAGATCCTTGTCGCACGCTTGAATGACCAACTTTGCCGTCGTCTTGTACTCCATGTGCTCCACGTCTTTCCGCTAAAGTGTTTGCTGGGCAAACGCAAAGCCTGCGTCAAACCCTCGTGTGCTCTTCTTAAATCATGCATTGTAGCAGTCAAAGTGCGTTAAGATACTTCCCCAGTATTGGGCGCCCAAGGTTGGGCTGGGTCCTACGAGGCCTGCAGCCGACCGGTCGCATGGAAAAAGGAGAAACATGGCTACGTTCTTTCCCGGTGAGTCCCACACGTTTTCGGAGTATCTGCTGGTTCCTGGTTACTCGTCCTCGCAGTGCATCCCCAACAACGTCTCTCTTAAGACGCCGCTAACCCGTTTCAAGCGCGGTGAGAAGCCGGCAATCACCCTGAACATCCCCATGGTTTCCGCCATCATGCAGTCCGTCTCGGGCGTCGACATGGGTGTCGCGCTCGCTACCGAGGGTGGCCTGTCCTTCATTTACGGTTCCCAGACCCCCGAGTCCGAGGCCGCTATGGTCAAGGCCGTTAAGGATCACAAGGCTGGCTTCGTTCAGTCCGATTCCACACTGACCCCCGACATGACCATGGAGCAGGTCATCGAGCTCAAGGAGAAGACCGGCCACTCCACCATGCCGGTTACCGACGACGGCACCCCCAAGGGCAAGCTCCTGGGTATCGTTACCAGCCGTGACTATCGCCCCAGCCGCGATGACCACCAGAAGAAGGTCGCCGAGTTCATGACCCCGCGCGAGCAGCTCATCGTGGGCGACAAGAACATCAGCCTCAAGGTTGCAAACGACGTCATCTGGGACAACAAGCTCAACGCTCTGCCCATTGTCGACGACAACGATCACCTCATGGGCATCGTCTTCCGCAAGGACTACGACAGCCACAAGACCAACCCCAACGAGCTGCTCGACGGCGATAAGCGCTACATGGTCGGCGCCGGTATCAACACCCGCGACTATGCCGAGCGCGTGCCGCTGCTCATCGAGGCCGGTGCCGACGTCCTATGCATCGACTCTTCCGAGGGCTTCAGCGAGTGGCAGAAGCGCACCATCGAGTGGATCCGCGCCAACTACGGCGAGGACGTCAAGGTCGGTGCCGGTAACGTCGTCGACGCCGAGGGCTTCCGCTTCCTGGCCGACTGCGGTGCCGACTTCATCAAGGTCGGTATCGGTGGCGGCTCCATCTGCATCACCCGTGAGACCAAGGGTATCGGCCGTGGCCAGGCCACCGCGCTGATCGACGTCTGCCGCGCCCGTGACGAGTACTATGAGGAGACCGGCGTCTACGTGCCCGTGTGCTCCGACGGCGGCATTGTCTACGACTACCACATGACGCTCGCCCTTGCCATGGGTGCCGACTTTATGATGCTGGGCCGCTACTTCGCCCGCTTTGACGAGAGCCCGACCGAGCGCGTCAACGTCAACGGCCAGTACATGAAGGAGTACTGGGGCGAGGGTTCTGCGCGTGCCCGTAACTGGCAGCGCTACGACCTGGGCGGCGCCGCGAAGCTCAGCTTTGTCGAGGGCGTTGACTCCTACGTTCCCTACGCCGGCTCCCTCAAGGACGGCGTGGGCGGCACGCTCTATAAGGTCAAGTCCACGATGTGCAACTGCGGTGCCCTCTCGATCCCCGAGCTCCAGGAAAAGGCACGCCTGACCCTGGTAAGCTCGACCTCGATCGTCGAAGGCGGAGCCCACGACGTAGTCGTCAAGGACTCCCAGCAAAGCGTCAGCTACCGCTAAGCGGCTTTCCCAAGCACCGCACCTTGCCGTTCAAACCGTCGCTCGCGTACCAAAGTACGCGTCGCTCCTCTTTCACGGCAATCTGCGGCACTTGGAAAACCCGACCATGCTTGGGCGGGTAACAAATAGCGGTTGATTCACAACCACGTTATTTAGATAAAGCGAGATGCCTGCAAGTCGCAGGCATCTCGCTTGTCGTATTTGTTATCATCAGTCAAGTTAACCTTAGGGTCGGGCGGCTTAGCTTTGTTCGTTACAAGTTCCGCACGCAAAGAAGAGCACTTAATGTGCTCTTCGTCTTGCGCAGGACTGTCCGCAGTAGCGAATAAAGCTAAGCCGACCGACCCCATTAAAGATTAAAGGAGCTGATATGTGCGATTGCACAGATCATAAGGATGAGATCCCTGCCTACGACGCGCAGGCCATTGAGTCCAAGTGGATGAAGGCCTGGGAGGACTCCAACCTCTTTGCCGTCGACACCGACGACAGCAAGCCCAAGAAGTATGTGCTCGAGATGTTCCCGTATCCGTCGGGCGACCTGCACATGGGCCACGCGCGCAACTACACCATCGGCGATGCCATGGCCCGTCAGGCCCGCATGCGCGGCTACGACGTGCTGCACCCCATCGGCTTCGATGCCTTTGGTCTGCCCGCCGAGAATGCCGCCATCAAGCACAACACACAGGCTGCCGCCTGGACGTATAAGAACATGGACCAGGCGCTCGCCACGATGAGGCGCATGGGCTTCTCCTACGATCTGGATCGTACCGTTAAGACCTGTAGCCCCGACTACTATCGCTGGGGTCAGTGGATCTTTGAAAAGATGTGGGAAAAGGGTCTGGTCTACCGCAAGAAGAACCCGGTCAACTGGTGCCCCACCTGCAAGACCGTTTTGGCCAACGAGCAGGTAACCGAGGGCAAGTGCTGGCGTTGCGGCACCGAGCCCGAGAAGCGTGACCTCGAGCAGTGGTACTACAAGATCACCGACTACTCCCAGGAGCTGCTCGATGACCTGGAGAAGCTCCCCGGCTGGCCCGAGCGCGTCAAGCAGATGCAGGCCAACTGGATCGGCCGCTCCGAGGGCGCCGAGGTCGACTTTACCCTGTGCGACACCGATGGCGAGCCCATCGAGGGCGACGAGGGTAAGATCACCGTCTTCACCACGCGCGCCGACACGCTCTTTGGCGTTTCCTTCTTTGTCCTGTCTCCCGAGTACGTGCGCCTGCACGAGCTCGTCGAGGGCACTCAGTACGAGGAGGCCGTCACCAAGATCGTCGAGGACTCCAAGCATATCTCTGCCGTCGAGCGCGCCCAGGGTACCCTCGAGAAGCACGGCGCCTTTACGGGCCGCTACGTGGTAAACCCCGTCAACGGCGAGAAGATCCCCGTGTGGGTTGCTGACTATGTCGTTGCCGACTACGGCACCGGTGCCGTCATGGCCGTTCCCTGCGGCGACCAGCGCGACTTTGAGTTCGCCCGCAAGTACGACCTGCCTATCGTGCCGATCATCCTGGACGATGAGGATCGCGCTGCCGTCGAGGCTAGCGGCGAGACCATCGACACCTTCCATGCCGAGAACGTCGACTGGGATTGCGCCCACGCTGCCGAGGGCACGCTCGTCCAGTCGGGCAAGTACACCGGCATGCGCGGCGGCAAGCACTCTGAGGGCGAGGCTGCCATCGTGGCCGACCTCGAGGCCATGGGCTGCGGCCGTCGCAAGGTCGAGTTCCGCCTGCGCGACTGGCTCATCAGCCGTCAGCGTTACTGGGGCAACCCCATCCCGGCCATCCACTGCGAGCACTGCGGCATCGTGCCCGTGCCCGAGGACCAGCTGCCGGTGACGCTGCCCGAGAACCTGGACCTGGGTGCCGGCGAGACCCTCGCCGAGTGCAAGGAGTTCTACGAGTCCACCTGCCCGGTCTGTGGTCGCCCGGCCAAGCGCGAGACCGATACCATGGACACCTTCACCTGCTCCAGCTGGTATTACCTGCGCTATGCCGACCCGCACAACACCGAGCTGCCCTTCTCCCGTGAGGCCGCCGATCGTTGGATGCCCGTCGATAACTACATCGGCGGCATCGAGCACGCTATTCTGCACCTGCTCTACAGCCGCTTCTTTACCAAGGCGCTTCGCGACCTGGGCCTGCTGAGTGTGGACGAGCCCTTCACTAACCTGCTGTGCCAGGGTATGGTCAAGGACGAGAACGGCGACACCATGTCCAAGTCCAAGGGCAATGTCGTGCCCCCGAGCTCGGTCATCGAGCCCTACGGCGCCGACACCATGCGTCTGGCGATCCTGTTTATCGCCCCGCCCGAGAAGGATTTCGACTGGGACCCCAAGGCCGTTGAGGGCGCCAACCGCTTCATCAAGCGCGCCTGGCGTATCGTTTGGCAGCTCGTCCAGTCCGGCGACGCCAACGTGGCCTTTGACAAGTCCGCGCTCGACGAGACAGCGATGAAGCTCTACCGCGAGCGCCATCGCACCATCGCCAAGTGCACCGAGGACTTTGACCGCGGCCAGTTCAACACCGCGATCTCGGCCGTCATGGAACTCGTCAATGCCGCGAGCGCCTACCTCAACGCTACTGAGGGCGCTTCCCGTGACAAGGCCCTGTGCTACGGCGTGGCCAAGGATATCGTGAGCGTCCTTGCCCCCATCTGCCCGTTCTGGGCCGATGAGCTGTGGCATGAGGCGCTCGGCTGTGAGGGCAACGCCTACACCGCCGCCTGGCCCGAGTTTGACCTGGCCGAGTCCATCGAGGACACGGTGCAGATCGTCGTACAGGTGCTCGGCAAGGTCCGTGGCCGCATCGACGTCGCCCGCGACGCCTCCAACGAGGAGATGCAGGCTGCCGCCGAGGCCGCCGTTGCCAAGTGGCTTGAGGGCAAGACGGTCGTCAAGGCCATCTGCGTGCCCGGCAAGCTGGTTAACCTGGTGGTCAAGTAAGCGCTGCGCGTATAGCTGACATCTAAAAGCGAGGGGCGATTCCGTAGGGAGTCGCCCCTCTTTTTGGTTAAGGACACTTGCGACAACACCCAATTATCCATTTCTTGTGGAGAACCTGTGCTCACGCTGACCTGCGGGTTTGTGTTGTGGTTGCACGTTTGTGCAGGTATTGGTATAGTTTGCTTGCAAATGAAGTTGTAATTGAAAGAAGTGGGGTTTCGGCCCCGCTTCTTTTTTGTATGGATGGAGGTGCCGCAATGGTCAAGACCAAGACCGAGCAGGCGATCATCGACGCGCTCGAAGCCGTCGCTCCCCAGCACGATGTCGACATCGTCGACGTCGAGCTCGTGGGTGCCACCAAGGCCCCCTGCGTGCGCGTGCGTATCGAGGGTGCCGAGGGTCAGAGCCTGTCGCTCAACGACGTCACGGCCAATACCAAGTGGGTCGGCGACGCGATTGAGGAGCTCGACCCCATCTCTTCGAGCTATACGCTCGAGGTATCGAGCCCGGGCATGGCGCGCCCGCTGCGCCGTCCGCGCGACTTTGCCCGCTTTGTGGGCGAGGACTGCGAGCTCACCTCCACCGCCACCGAGGGCCGTCGCAAGTACGCCGGCAAGATTGCCGCCGCCACCGAGACGAACGTGACCCTCGAGCTCGAGGACGGCGAGTCCGTTACCCTCGATTTCTCTGATGTTAAAAAGTGTAAGTTGAAGCCCACCTACGACTTCAAGCCCGCGAAGGAAGGAAAGTAAGATGGCAGCATCCGACATGATGTCCGCCCTGATGGAGCTTTGCCAGGAGAAGCACATCGACCAGCTCTACCTGATCGACCGCCTTGAGCAGTCGCTCGCCAAGAGCTATGCCGAGATCCTGCATCTTGAGTGGGGCGCAAAGGTGACCATCGACCGCACCACCGGCAAGATCTACGTCTACCGCCTGGAGCCGATCGACGATTCCATGGACGAGGAGGGCAACTTCACCGAGTTCGAGGAGATCGACGTCACCCCCAAGAACACGAGCCGCATCGCTGCCCAGCACGCCAAGGCCGAGATCAACGCCATCGTGCGCAACTCCGCCCGCGAGCAGATCTACGAGGAGTTCTCCGGCCGCATCGGTGATCTCATCAGCGGTACCGTGCTGCAGTCCACGCCCGACTTCACGATCGTCAAGATCCGCGAGGGCGTCGAGGCCGAGCTTCCGCACTTCGACCAGCGCCGTTACGAGAACGAGCGCAACGAGCGTCCGATGGGCGAGCGCTACCTGCACAACCAGCACATCAAGGCCGTGATCATCGACGTTCGCGACCCCAACTCCAACCTGCAGCCGGTTCGCGGCGAGCACAGCCGTCCGCCGATTGTCATCTCCCGTACCCACCCCGAGCTCATGCGTCGCCTGTTTGAGCAGGAGGTGCCCGAGATCTATGAGGGCACCGTCCAAATCAAGTCGATCGCCCGCGAGCCCGGCCAGCGCTCCAAGGTCGCCGTCCACTCGCTCGACGACCGTCTGGATCCCGTGGGCGCCTGCGTCGGCCCCAAGGGCAGCCGTGTTCGCGCTGTCGTGGGCGAGCTCCGCGGCGAGCGCGTCGACGTCATCCTTTGGGATGCCGATCCTGCCGTCTACGTCGCCAACGCCCTGTCGCCCGCTAAGGTCACCCGCGTCCTCATCGACGAGGAGAAGGCCTACGCCGGCGTCATCGTGCCCGACGACCAGCTGTCCCTCGCCATCGGCAAGGAGGGCCAGAACGCCCGCCTCGCTGCGCGCCTGACCGGCTGGCACATCGACATCAAGTCCGAGACGCTTGCCGCCGACATCCTCAAGAACGTTCCCGTTCACGAGGAGCCCGCCGCCGACCTGATTGGTGACGAGGAGGACGAGGACGTCCGCCGCTGCGAGTATGTGTCCGAGGACGGCATCCAGTGCCGCAACCAGGCTCGTCCCGGCTCCCGTTTCTGCGGTGTCCACGACACCGACGCTTTCGATGATGCGGAGGACCTGATCTAGCGCGCGGTCGCGCCGGGCGGGTCCCGGCGCGTCTCCCACGCTCGTTCAGTCTCTAGGCACCCAAGGTGCCAGAAAGGGTAGGTGAAGTCATATGGCAAAAGTCCGTGTGTCCACCCTGGCCAAAGAGTTCGGCATGACCTCCAAGGAACTGATGGGTCATCTCGCCGATATGAAGATTCCCGCTAAGTCCGCTTCCTCCACCTTGGAGGACGCCTATGTCGCTGTGGTCCGCAAGCAGCTCGCCTCGGTGATCGAGGCCCGCGCCCAGGAAGTCGAGGCCGCCAAGCAGGCCGAGGAGCAGGCAGCTGCCGCCGAGGGGGCCGCACGCGCCGCCGAGGCCGAGCGCGAGCGCATCGCGGCCGAGAAGGCACGCGAGGAGGAGCGCCGCCAGTTTGCCGCAGCCCAGGCTGCCGAGGAGGCTGCCCGCGCCGAGGCCGAGGCCAAGAAGAAGGCCGAGCAGGAGCGCCTCGCCCGCGAGAAGGAGGAGGCTGCCCGCGAGGCCCAGCGCCGCGCCGTTCCCGCTTCCGACTCCGGTTCGCGCTTCCGTTCGCTGCTCGACCAGATCGCTGCACAGGAGACCGTGCTCAAGGAGAAGAGGGACGCCGAGGACAAGGCCAAGGCCGAGCGCGCCGCCGAGCGCGGTAACCGTCGTGGCGGCAACAACGACCGCCGCGGTGGCCGTCGTAACGATCGCAACGCCTCCGACAACAACTCCGAGCGCAATGCCTCCGAGAGCCGTTCGCACAGCCATCGCACCAACGCCAGCAACAACGTCGCTGCCGGCATGGACTTCCCCAACCCCGACAAGCAGGGCAAGGGCAAGAAGCGCAAGGGCGGTCACAACAACGAAGAGGACCACTACAGCCGCATGGCTCGCGAGGCCGAGGAGTACAGCCGCGAGAAGGTGCTCGAGGAGGCTCGTGCTGCCGTCGAGGAGGCCTCTCGCGAGTCCACCGGTCGCCGCAAGAAGCGCAAGGAGAAGCGCGAGCGCGAGGCTGCCAAGGCTCAGGAGGAGCGCAAGATAGAGGAGGCGCTGGCCCAGGGCGTGAACCCCGAGGACCTCGACGCCATCAAGGTCTCCCAGGGCGTTACCGTCCAGGAGCTCGCCGAGGCGCTCGACGTTCCGGCCAACGACATCATCAAGCGCCTGTTCCTGCTGGGTACGCCGCTCACCATGACGCAGTCCATGTCCGACGACCTCGTCGAGCTCGTTGCCGACGACTTGGGTCGTCAGATCAAGATCATCACCCCCGAGGAGGAGAACACCTTCTCGTTCTACGACGATCCCGCCGACCTTAAGCCGCGCGCACCGGTCGTCACCGTCATGGGCCACGTCGACCACGGCAAGACGAGCCTCCTCGACGCCATCCGTCACACCGGCGTTGCTGCCGGCGAGGCGGGCGGCATTACGCAGGCCATCGGTGCTTCGCAGGTCATGATCAACGACCGCAAGATCACCTTCATCGATACCCCCGGTCACGCCACCTTTACGGCTATGCGTGCCCGTGGCGCCAAGGTGACCGACATCGTCATTCTGATCGTGGCTGCCGACGACGGTGTCATGCCCCAGACGGTCGAGTCGATCAACCACGCCAAGGCCGCCGGCGTACCCATCGTTGTCGCCGTCAACAAGATCGATAAGCCCGGCGCCAACCCCGACCGTGTGCGTCAGGAGCTCTCCGAGTACGGCGTCATCCCCGAGGAGTGGGGCGGACAGAACATGTTCGTCAACATCTCGGCCAAGCAGAAGATCGGTATCGACGATCTGCTCGAGACCGTGCTGCTCCAGGCAGATGTGCTCGAGCTCAAGGCCAACCCGGACACCTTTGCCTCCGGCAACGTCCTCGAGGCCAAGCTCGACAAGGGCCGCGGCTCGGTCGCTACCGTGCTCGTGACCCGCGGTACCCTGCACGTGGGCGATACGCTTGTCGCCGGCCTCACCTACGGCCGCGTCCGCGCCATGCTCGACCCCAAGGGCCGCGCCGTCACCGAGGCCGGTCCCTCTGACGCCGTCGAGATCCTGGGCCTGCAGTCCGTGCCCAACGCCGGTGACGAGTTCCGCGTGTTCGAGGACGAGCGTGAGGCTCGCGCGCTTGCTGACGAGCGTTCGCTCAAGGCCCGTATCGAGGAGCAGAGCCGCGTCAAGCACGTCACGCTCGAGAACCTCTTCGAGACCATTGCCGACGCCGAGGTCAAGGAGCTCAACCTGATCATCAAGGCCGACGTCCAGGGTTCCATCGAGGCCCTTCAGGACTCGCTCGACAAGATGGATCAGTCCGAGGTTCGCATCAACACGATCCACTCCGCCGTTGGTGCCATCAACGAGACCGACGTCGTCCTGGCCGACGCCTCCAACGCCATCATCATCGGCTTTGGCGTCCGCCCCGACGGTAAGGCACGTTCCGCCGCCGAGCGCGAGGGCGTCGAGATCCGTTGCTACGACGTTATCTACAAGTGCCTCGAGGAACTCGACGCTGCCCGTATCGGCATGCTTAAGCCCACCGAGGTCGAGGTCTCCACGGGTACCGCGACCGTCCTGGACACCTTCAAGGTGCCCAAAGTCGGTATCGCCGCCGGTGTCCGTGTCGAAGAGGGCGAGATCGCCGCGACCGATTCCGTGCGTCTGGTGCGCGACGGCATCGTGGTCTTCAACGGCAAGATCGCCTCGATGCGCCACTACAAGGACGAGGCCAAGAGCCTCAAGAGCGGTTCCGAGGGCGGCATTGGCCTGGAGAACTTCCAGGACATCAAGCCCGGCGACCAGATCGAGGGTTACCGCATCGACCAGGTTGCCCGTACCGAGTAGGGGGTAGCGCTATGAAGCAAACGCAGGCAACCCGCCGTCTGGGCGAGCAGCTTCGCGAGAAGCTCGGTTATATCCTGCTCTTTGAGGTTTCCGATCCGCGTCTCGACCTGGTCACTTTGACCGCGGTCGAGGTCGCGGTGGACCGTTCGTTCGCGCGCGTGTACGTGTCGTGCGATGCGAGCCGCTACGACGAGGTCATGGAGGCGCTCGCAAGCGCCAAGGGCCGTATTCGCAGCCTGTTGGCTCGCTCGCTCGATTGGCGTGTCACGCCCGAGCTCGATTTTCGCATCGATCGCTCGACCGATGAGGCCGAGCGCATCACGCGTGCGCTGGAAAACGTTCCCGCCACGCTTGCGATCGAAAAGGACGAGGACGGCTATCCGATAGCGGATGCCGCCCAGGAGGCAGCTTTAGATGACTAATTCCGCCGACCTCGCCTCGTGCGAGTCTGCAGATATTCAGCGACGCATCCTCGAGCTCATCGAGGGTGCGTCCTCCATTGCGATTTCGGGACACACTTCTCCCGATGGCGACGCCCTGGGCTCCGTGTTGGGTCTGGGCCTCTCGCTTATGAAGTTTTTCCCTAACAAGGACATTGCCCTGCTGCTGGCAGACGATGATCCGGTTCCGCGCATCTACCGCTTTATGGAAGGCTCCGATCGCCTGGTACCGGCATCTGCGTATACCGGCAATCCGGACCTGTTCATCTCGGTGGACGTGCCGGTCGTCGAGCGTCTCAATAATTCCGCCGAGGTGCTTCGTCGCTCCAAGCATGTGGTGTGCTTCGATCACCATCCGGCGCGCGAGGAGTTTGCCGAGCTCAGCCTGAGACGCGTCGAAGCCGCAGCCTGCGCCATGATCATCGACCGCTTCTTGGACAATTGCGGCATTGTCGCACGTGATGGCGTTGCGACCTGCCTGCTGTGTGGCTTGGTTACCGATACCGGCCGTTTTCAGTACCAAAACGCCGATGCAGCCGCGTTCCATGCAGCCTCGCGTCTGGTTGCCCACGGTGCCGATCCGGCGCGTGTGGCACTCGAGGTTTACCAGAGCATGCGCGTTGAGTTTTTGCACCTCAAGTCCATCGTTATGGGCCGCATTAAGACGGTGGCCCACGGGCGCGTCGCGTATAGCTACGCGTACCAGAGTGACCTTGAGGCCTGCGGTGTCACCTCGGACGAGTGCGACGGTCTGGTTGACGTGGTGCGCTCGGTGATGGGCGTCGAGGTCTGTCTGTTCCTGAAGGGCATTGAGGGCGATACCAAGGTGCGCGGCAACCTGCGCTCCAAGGGCGACCTCAACGTGTCCGAGATCGCTGCTGCCTTTGGCGGAGGCGGACATCCCGCTGCCGCCGGTTTCTCCAACAACGGAACGATTCTCGAGACGCTCACCGTGGCACTTCCCATGCTGGCCGAACTGGTAGGGGAGGATCCCGCTTCGGTGACCGTCGAGCTTTAACTTTTTGGATGGTACATGGCTCGTCGTACGCCTTCTCAACTGAATATGCTGCTCGCCGTCGATAAGCCGGTGGGCTGCACGTCCCACGATGTGGTTTCGAAATGCCGGCGCGCCCTCCATGAGCGGCGCGTCGGCCATGCCGGCACGCTCGACCCCATGGCATCGGGTGTCATGGTGGTGGGTGTGGGCCAGGCCACCCGTCTGCTGGGCATGCTAACCCTCGATACCAAAAGCTATGTCGCCGACATTTCGTTTGGCGCCGAGACCAATACCGATGATGCGGAGGGCGAGGCTGTCCGCACGGTGGCTGTTGCCAACGAGCTCCGCGATCCTGCCTATGCCCGTGAGCGCTTGGCCGCTATGCTGGGTCCGCAGATGCAGGTGCCGCCGGCGTTTTCGGCTATCTCGGTCAATGGCGTTCGCGCCTACAAGTCTGCTCGCGAGGGCAATGCGGTGGACCTACCTCCGCGCCCCGTCGAGGTCTATGCCGCCGACCTGATCGCCGTGGGAGGCGAAGGTGATACGTGTGTGTGGACCGTGGCGTTCTCTGTGAGCAAGGGTACCTATATCCGTGCGCTCGCTCGCGATTTGGGCCGCGCCTGCGAGAGCGCCGCGCACATTTCCGCGCTGCGCCGCACGGCTTCCGGTGTTGTTTCCATTGGCGCTTGTCATGCGGTCGAGGAGCTTTCTCCCGAGTCCGCGGCTGGCTTTGCCCTGGATCCCATTGCGGCCCTGGGCGCCTCGCGTGTTGACTTGCCGGGCAATCTTGCCGACGATCTGCTCTGCGGCCGACGCATTCCCGTTGAGCGTGCGCTTGCCGATTTCGATGCTTCGAAAGCGCCGTTTGCGCTGGTGCTCGATGGGGGACTCAAGGCGCTCGCCCGCATCGAAAGTGGCCGCTTTGTCATGGAGCACGTGTTTCCGCAGGCAATCGGCGGTGTTCGATGATGTTGTCCGCTCGCGAGCTTGCGCGTATCTTTTTTGAAGGCGAGTCGGACGAGGCTCGCATCGTCACTGCCGATGCGTTTGATGAGTGCGAGCACTTGGGTGCTGCCTCGATCGCCATCGGCGTGTTCGACGGCGTTCACCGTGGTCACCAGGAGCTCATTGCGGCGCTTGTTAGCGATGCGCGCGCCCATGGCTGCAAGGCGGTCGTGGTCACTTTCGATCCCGATCCGGACGTTGTGGTGAGTCCTTCGCCCGCTCAAAAATTGATGACGACGGCCGACCGTCTACATGCCTTGGCTCAGACCGGGGTCGATGCGGTGGTGGCCGTTCCCTTTACGCCTGAGGTTGCGGCACTCGACCATGTCGGTTTTTTCGCTCTGCTGTCACGCGTGGTCGACATTCGTTCGATTCGCGTTGGCAGCGACTTTAGGCTGGGTCGTGGCGGTGCTTCTGGTGTTGCCGAGATGCGCGTCTGGGGTTCCGAGCGCGGCGTTGACGTGTATGGTCACGACCTGCTTTGCGAGGGCGGTGAGGCCATTTGCGCCACCCGCATTCGTCATGAGCTGGGACAGGGCCATGTGGAGCTGGCTGCTGAGTTGCTCGGTCGCCCGTATATGCTGCGCGGCGGTGTTATTCGTGGCCGTCACGAGGGCTCTGGTATGGGCTTTCCCACGGCAAACCTGCAGGTTCCCGACGGAATTCAGGTGCCTGCCGATGGCGTGTATGAGGGCCTGGTGCTCGTCGATGACACCGTATGGCCTGCTGCCGTTAACGTCGGCCTGCCGCCGACGTATGCCGACGATGCCGCTTCATCGCATCTCGAGGCTAACTTAATTGGTTATACGGGCGACCTGTACGGCGCTTCCGTTTCGCTGGCGTTTACGCGCTGGCTGCGTCCCTCGCGTGTGTTCGAATCGCTGGATGAGTTGATCTCGACCGTCGAGGGTAATATCGAGGATATTCGTCACAACTTGGGCGAGCAGGGGGTGAGTATCCGTGATTAGCGATGAGGAAAAAGACCAGGTACGCGCTGCGTCCGACTTAGTTGCCATCGTGCAGGAAACGGTTGAGCTCAAGCCCCGCGGCCATGAGTTTTGGGGTTGCTGCCCCTTCCATGGCGAAAAGACGCCTTCTTTCCACATTATCCCCGCTACGCAGGTCTGGCACTGCTTTGGCTGCGGCGAAGGCGGCGACGTCTTCACCTATATCATGAAGCGCGAAAACCTGAGCTTTCCCGAGTCAATCCGTTATTTGGCCGATCGTGCAGGTATTGAGCTGCACGACACCGGAGATCGCCGCGAGCGCGGTACCAAGCGTGCCCGCATCTACGATCTGTGTGCCGAGACCGCCCAGTTCTACCACACCATGCTTATGCGCGGTAAGGATGGCCGTCCACGTGAGTACTTTGCCAGCCGCGGCATGGGTGGCGACGTCTGCCGCCGCTACTGCCTGGGCTTTGCGCCGGGTCGTAATATGCTGGTGGCTCATCTGTCGCAGGCGGGCTTTACTCCGCAGGAGATGATCGACGCCAACGTTGCCGTGAGTCGAGGGCGCGGGCAGCTTGCCGACCGCTTCTACGACCGCGTGATGTTCCCCATCTTTGACGAGCAGGGTCACAACATCGCCTTTGGCGGTCGCATCATGGGTGACGGCCAACCCAAGTACCTCAACACCGCCGAGACGAGCGTGTTTCATAAAAAGCGAAACCTCTACGGCTTTAATTGGGCCAAGGAGTTTATCGTCGCGCAGGATACCGCCATCGTGGTAGAGGGCTATACCGACTGCATCGCCTGTTGGGAGGCGGGGATTAAAAACGTTGTCGCTACGCTGGGCACCGCGCTCACGGAGCATCACGTCAAGACGCTCACCCGCTTTGCCAAGCGCATCGTGTATATGTTTGACGGCGATGCCGCGGGCCAGAAGGCCGCCCGTCGCGCGATTCAGTTTATCGAGCAGGATTCGATGGACCTGCGCTGCGTGGTGCTGCCTGACGGCAACGATCCCATGGAGTTCATCACGGCCCACGGCGGAGAGGAGCTGCAGAAACGCATTGACGCCGCCGAGCCGCTCATGGACTTCGTGTACCGTTCGCTGCAGGAGTCGAGCGACATCACCACGCCGGGCGGTCGCGCCAAGGCGCTGGAGGATGCGCTCACGCTCATCTATCCGCTTCGTGACAGCTATATGATCGATACGTACTTTATCCAGATTGCCGATCTGCTGGGTTTGGATTTGGAGACCGTGCGTGCGAGCTCGGGCCGTGTGTTTCGCGATGTCGCCAAGCGCGAGGATGCGGAACGACGTCGTGAGCAGAGCTTTGAGCGCCAGCGGGCACAGGCTGAGCGGTCCGGCGGGACGGGCAGTCGGGCGTCGAGTTCTCGCGATGCCGGTCGCGGTGCTTGGGCATCGGGCGCGACGTCGCCGGTGTTCGCGCCGGTCGAGGAGGAGCCGTACGACTATGTCCCGCTCGATGCCTACGGCGCCGCGCCCGTGGAGGTCGTCGACGATCTGCCGCCGATCGACGTGCCTGATGGTATGGGCGCTGTTCCTGTGGCTGATGGTTCGGGCGCACCGGCTGCGGCGGCGCCGATGGTTCTTACCGATCTTGAGCGCAAGTCCTTGGCAGGGGAGCGCGAGCTGTTGACGATGCTTACTAGCTACCCCGACCTGTTCCGCACGTATGCCGACCGCATCTGCTCCATCGAGTGGGTTGACCCACGTCACGAGTCCATCGCATGGGCCGTGCTGGCAACGCCGCCGGGAACCGATCCTGCAGCCTGCATGGATGCGGCGCGCTCGGTGTGTCCCGAGGCGGCAACGCTTGTGAGCGCCGGGCGCATCTCGGCGACGAGCAAGCACCCTACCGAGACGAACATCGTGTTCATGCTCGATACGCTCGAGCTCTACACCATCAAGCGCCGTATGCGTGCCGCGCAGGCCAAGCTGCGCCAAGACCGTTCGCTCGACGATGAGGCCCGTCGCGCGCTGACCGTGCAGGCCGCTCAGGATTCGCAGCGTCAACGCGAGCTGCAAAAGTCGATCGGCGGCGTGGCGGACCCGTTCCGTTTGATCGGCCTGGAGGCCGCGGGCACCGAGCAAGCCTAGATGTTGTGGTCAACCAGCGTATTCTCGCCTATATCCTGTCCTCTTTTTGGGTATAGACGTCGATGTGTGTGCTAAAGTATTGAGTCCTGTGGACTATGAAGGGAGAATCTGTGCCAAAAAAGACTGAGAGCACGGGTACTGGGCTGGAATCCTACGTTGCAAAGCTCATGGGCAACGGCTCAAACAGGACTTCGGTAACCGAGGACGAGATTCAGGTCGCCCTGAAGGATATCGATGTTTCTGACGAGCAGCTCACCGCGGTGTATTCCGCGCTGCGCAACAGCGGCATCCAGATTATCTCCGCGAGCGGTAACGACGACGCCCCCATGGACGTCGACGATGACGATAACGATACCGATACCGACGATTTCGATGACGACGACGAGCACGATTCCGGCTCGCTCGACGATCACGAGCTCAAGATGGCCCGTCAGGCCGACGCCGAGATGGGTTCTTCCAAGAGCAAGAAGAAGCGCACCGTGCGCACGTCCCGTTCACGCTCCCGCGTGCGTGGCATCGATGCCTCCACGGTGATGCTGACCGGCGATCCGGTTCGTATGTACCTCAAGGAGATCGGCAAGGTCGACCTGCTGACCGCCTCCGAAGAGGTCGATCTGGCCATGAAGATCGAGGCCGGTCTCGAGGCCACCGAGAAGCTCGAGGCCGCCGATGCCGGTGAGCTCGAGCTCACGCGTGCCGAGATGCGTCGTCTTACGCGCATTGAGAACGTCGGCCTCGAAGCCAAGCAGGCGCTCATCAGCGCAAACCTGCGTCTGGTCGTCTCCATCGCCAAGCGCTATGTCGGCCGCGGCATGCTGTTCCTTGACCTGATCCAGGAGGGCAACCTCGGTCTGATTCGCGCCGTCGAGAAGTTCGACTACCAGAAGGGCTTCAAGTTCTCCACGTACGCCACGTGGTGGATCCGTCAGGCCATTACGCGCGCTATCGCCGACCAGGCCCGTACCATCCGTATTCCCGTGCATATGGTCGAGACTATCAACAAGCTCGTCCGCGTGCAGCGCCAGCTCCTTCAGGACCTGGGTCGCGACCCGACCCCCGAGGAGATCGGTGCCGAGATGGACATGAGCGCCGACCGCGTCCGCGAGATCCAGAAGATCTCGCAGGAGCCCGTGTCGCTCGAGACCCCCATCGGCGAGGAAGAGGATTCCCAGCTGGGCGACTTCATCGAGGACTCCCAGGCTATCGTTCCGCCCGATGCTGCCAGCTTCTCCATGCTGCAGGAGCAGCTCACCCAGGTGCTCGACTCGCTTGCCGATCGTGAGCGCAAGGTTATCGAGCTGCGCTTTGGCCTTGTCGACGGGCATCCCCGCACGCTCGAGGAAGTCGGCCGCGAGTTTGGCGTCACGCGCGAGCGCATCCGCCAGATCGAGTCCAAGACCCTGGCCAAGCTTCGTCACCCGAGCCGCAGCAGCAAGCTGAAGGACTACATCGAGTCATAACCTCGCAAGTAAGAAGCGCCCTCAAGCACATCCGCTTGGGGGCGCTTTCATGTGGTCATTGGGGACGTCCTCAATGACTAGGTCGGAAAAATTCTTAAAAAAGTTCTTGCCCTGAGCTGATTCGTCCGTATAATAAATTTCGTTGCTTGAGAGCACGCACCTATTCCTCGGTAGCTCAATGGTAGAGCACGCGGCTGTTAACCGCGCTGTTGTAGGTTCGAGTCCTACCCGGGGAGCCAGAATTTCTCAGCCCATTCCGCTGGGCTTTTTAATTCCTCGGTAGCTCAATGGTAGAGCACGCGGCTGTTAACCGCGCTGTTGTAGGTTCGAGTCCTACCCGGGGAGCCAGGTTGTAGAACCCGTCGCTTATGCGGCGGGTTTTTTCATGCCGCGACCACTTGACTCGAACGTTGCCATATCAACATTTCGTGTCGAGGATGTAATCCCGCGACCCATCACCTCAACATGGCGCGGTCGTTGTAGAATATTGCAATGATTGCTCCCACGACATGGTGCCGTGAGCACCAGATAAGGAGATTCTTGTGTCTGAGACCATTAACGGCAGCCTGAGCGTCTCGAACGACGTTATTGCCGATATTGCCGGTTATGCCGCGATGACGTGCTATGGCGTCGTCGGTATGGCTGAGCAGCTCCAAGGCGCCGAGAGCGTGCGCCTGCTTGCCGGTCAGCGCCTCCGCAAGGGCGTGCTTGTCTCCGCCGACGAGAACGGCCTTACGGTCGATCTTCACGTCGTGCTCGAGAACGGCGTCAACATGAAGTCCGTCTGCCACAATCTTTCGAGCTCCGTTGCCTTCACCCTGCAGGAGATCGCCCAGATCGACCCCGCCAGCCTTAAGATCGGCATCCATATCGACGCGCTCAAGAGCCGTCTGAACTAGCATCCGAAAACGGAGATTCAAATACCCATGATTGCAAAGACCATTCGCACCTGTTTTCCGATCGCTGCGGCTGCCGTTTCCGACAAGGCCGAGGAGATCAACAAGCTCAACGTCTTCCCCGTACCCGATGGCGATACCGGCACCAACATGTCGCTCACGCTCGCCTCGGTGACCAAGGAGCTCTCCGCCCTTCCTGCCGACGCCGACATGGAGGCCATCGCCGGTGCCATCACCCATGGCTCCCTGATGGGTGCCCGTGGCAACTCCGGCGTCATCACCTCGCAGATTCTGCGTGGTGTGGCCGAGGGCCTTGTCTCTGCCGATGAGCCCATCACTTCCGCCAACATCGCCTATGCGTTCCGCCGAGCCGTCAAGGTTGCCTTCCAGGCAGTGCGTAAGCCCATCGAGGGTACGATCCTCACGGTGCTGCGCGACGTCTCGACCAAGGCAGACGAGTGCGAGAAGAAGAAGTTCTCGGCCGAGGACGCGCTCGACGCCATCGTCGTCGAGGCCTATCAGTCCGTCGCCCGTACGCCCGACCTGCTGCCCGTTCTGAAGGAGAACGGCGTGGTCGACTCCGGCGCCTTTGGATTTGCCATCTTCCTTGAGAACTTTGTTGCCGCCGCGCTTGGTCGCAGCACCGTTGTCGAGGATTTCTCCGCCACGTTTGACTCCGCTGGCTCTGCCCGCGACGCGGCCCTCGACCGCGTTGAGATCGAGGCCAACGACGACTGGGAGGGCTCGGAGTTCCGTTACTGCAATGAGTTCCTGTTTAAGGCAGACGCCCCGTTTGACGAGGACGAGTGCCTTAAGTTCCTGGGCTCCATGGGCGACTGCGAGCTACTCGTGGGCGCTTACCCCGATTACAAGATTCACGTGCACTCCAACACCCCCAACCTGGTGCTCGAGCATATGCTGCAGCTTGGTCAGATTTACGAGGTCTTTATCCACAACATGGAGATGGAGGCCCACGACCGTACCGCCAAGATCCACGAGGACCAGGAAAAGGCCGCCGAGCCCGCCAAGGCGCTGGGCTTTGTCGCCGTTGCCGCCGGTTCCGGCGAGGCAGACATCCTCAAGTCCCTCGGCGTCGACGTGATCGTGTCGGGTGGCCAGACCATGAACCCCTCGACTGCAGACTTGCTGGGCGCCGTTGACCAGGTCAACGCGACCTCGGTCATCATCCTGCCCAACAACGGCAACATCCGCATGGCTGCCGAGGCCGCTGCCTCAGCCTGCACCGACAAGAAGGTAGCCGTCGTTCCCACCAAGACCGTCCCGCAGGCCTTCTCCGCGCTGTTCGCGGTCCTGCCCGATTCCGAGCTCGAGGATGCCGTCGCCGCTATGGTCGACGCCATCAGCGAGGTTCGCGATGGCGAGGTCACCCGTGCCGTGCGCGATTCCAGCGCCTCCGACGGCTCGCCGATTCACTCCGGTGACGTCATGGGTATCATCGCCGGCTCCATCGACGTGGTCGGCTCCGACGTGAAGCAGGTCACGCTCGATTGCATCAACCGTATGCAGGAGGAAGAGGAGGGCGACGCGCTGACGATTCTGGCCGGCGAGGAACTGTCCGATGAGGCCTTCCAGGAGATCGTAGACGCCATTGAGGAGGCTCAGCCCGATTTGGAGATCGACGCCCATCGTGGCGAGCAGCCGCTCTATCCCGTGATCTTCTCGATCGAGTAGGCTCTGCCCATGTCCGAGCTGTGCTCCGTGCCGCGCGTCTCGGAGCGCTTTGCCCAGAGCAATGCGCTCGACGAAGATATCGCGCGACTCAAATATGTTTCAGGTAAACGTGAGGAGGCCCTTCGCCGTCTGGGAATTCGGACGGTGGGGGACCTCCTTCTCCATATCCCTCATCGTTACCTCGACTTTACTCGTTCGTGGTCCATCGAGATGGCGCCCATCGGTACCGTGTGCACTATCATCGCCACGGTCGACCGCATCGTCCAAAAGCAGCCGCGTCCGCGCATGCAGGTGACCGAGGTCTCACTCGTTGACGAGACGGGCGTGCTACAGGTCGCCTTTTTCCGCCAGCCCTGGATTGCCCAGCAGCTTAAGCAGGGCGACCGCCTGGCCGTGATGGGCAAGGTTGAGTTTGCCTACGGTTTTAAGCAGATGGCCTCGCCGCACTTTGAAAAGCTCGAGGAAGGGCGTGCCGCAGGCACTATCCTGCCGGTCCATTACGTCAGTGATGGCGTGAGCCAGGCGTGGATGCGCCGCATCGTAAGCGGCGCGCTCGAGGTCGTCGGCAATCCCTTTGATCCCATTCCGGCACGCTTACGCGTTAAGCGTCGCCTGATGAGCAATGCTCGTGCGCTTCGATCGATCCACTTTCCCTCGAGCATGGCTGAGCGCGACATCGCACGCCGGCGTCTTGCCTACGAGGAGTGTCTCTACCTGCAGCTGGCGCTGCGTCTGCGCAACGACGGCGGCCTGGTCGATGTGGTGCCCTATGCCCACACCGCGGGCGAGCACCTGGTCGCGCTCAAGCAGGCCCTGCCGTTTTCGCTGAGCGACGAGCAGGAGGCCGCGTTCCAGGATATCCTGCGCGATATGTGCGATGGCGGGCGCGTGATGAACCGCCTGCTGCTGGGCGATGTCGGTACCGGTAAGACCGCCGTTGCCGCCTGCGCGCTGGCTGTGGCTGCCGATGGCGGTACGCAGGCCTGCGTTATGGCGCCCACGGGCGTGCTGGCGCGCCAATATGCCGATAAGACCGGCCCTCTGCTCTCGCAGGCCGGCATGTCCTGGGCACTTCTGACGGGTGCCACGCCGGCCGCAGAGCGCGAGCGCATCCATGCGCAGCTGGAATCGGGCGAGCTTGACGTGCTCTTTGGCACCCATGCGGTGCTTTCGGATAACGTTGCGTTCAAGCATCTGTCGCTTGTCGTCATCGACGAGCAGCACCGGTTTGGCGTCGGCCAACGCACCGCCCTACGCGCGAAGGGCCCCGGTGCGGACCTGCTCGTTATGACGGCCACGCCTATCCCGCGCACGTTGGCGCTCTCGGTCTATGGCGACCTGGATACGAGCATCATCCGCCATCGTCCCATTCCGGGTGCCGGCGTGACGACGCGCGTCCTCACCGAGTCGAGTCGCGACCTGGCCTATGGCGCCATCTGTGAGGCGCATGAAAAGGGTCAGCAGGCCTACGTGATTTGCCCGCTCGTGGAGCCGAGTGACTCGGCCGATGAGCTGGAAGACGTGCCCGGTATTGCCCGCGACGATGAGGGCCGCGTGACGGTTCCCGTACCGCTGCACGATACGGCGACCGAGCTCGATCGCCTGCGTCTGGCGTTGCCGGGCCTTGCCATCGAGCGCCTTCACGGCCGTATGCCAGCGGGGGAGAAGGACCAGGTTATTGATGCCTTTAAGCGTGGCGAGATTGACGTGCTCGTCTCGACTACGGTGGTCGAGGTGGGCGTCGACGTGCCTAACGCCACCGTCATGGTCATCGAGAACGGCGAGCGCTTTGGTTTGGCTGCCCTGCACCAGCTGCGCGGTCGCGTGGGCCGCGGCAGTGTGTCGGGCACGTGCCTGGTCATGACGCACTCCAAGGGCAACGGCGGCGCGTCGGCAGCACAAGATCGCCTGCAATCGCTCGAAAAAACTTCGGATGGTTTTACGCTTGCCCAGATGGACCTGCGTCTGCGTCACGAGGGCGAAATCCTGGGTTACCGTCAGCACGGCGGCGTGACCTTGCGCTTTGTGGACCTGGACGCCGATGAGGACCTTATCGAATGGGCCCATTTGGACGCGGTCGAGCTCTTGCGGTATGCTTGCACCCTTGACTCCGTGGCGACGCGCCCCCTGCGCGATGCGGTCGCCATGCGATATCGACACATTTTTAAGGAGGTCAGCGGAGGATGAGAATCATCGGCGGTGAATGGCGCGGTCGCAAAATCGAAGAGCCGCGCGGTCGCGATGTTACGCGTCCGACGACCGACCGCGTGCGCGAAGCGTGCGCATCCATGGTCCTATCGGCCTTTGACTTTGATTTGGACGAGGTCCGCGTACTGGATGCCTTTGGCGGCTCCGGTGCCCTAGGCATTGAGATGCTCTCGCGGGGAGCCCGTTCGCTCACGACGTTCGAGATCGATCGGAATGCCGCGCGGCTCATTACCAAGAATATCGAGTCGCTCTGCCGTGACCGTGCGCGTTGGCGCGTGGTAACGGGCGACATGCTGGCGAGCGCCTCGCGCGGTCGTGTGCCGGGCGGCCCCTTTGATCTGGTCCTGCTCGACCCGCCCTATGCTTTTGGTGCCGAGCCGGTCGAGGAACTGCTGCAGAACCTGGCTCAGCAGGGTCTGCTTGCACCTGGCGCTTATGCCCTGTTTGAGCATGCCGCCGCCGATGCCGGCGCGCATCCGGCAGGCTTTGAGATCGTGCGCGAGAAGCGCTACGGCATTACCTCGGTCGACCTGCTTCGTTGGGTCGGCAACGGCGAGGATGATGGTATCGATAGCGACGCACCCACGGAGGACGCCCATGAATGACACTATCAACCGCGTGATTGTCCCGGGCACCTTCGATCCCATCACATTTGGCCATATCGACGTCATCCGCCGCGCCCGCCGCATCTTTCCCAGCGTGATCGTCGCTGTCGCCGAGTCGCAGGGTAAAAACGGTGTGGGCACCACGTTTATGCTGGATGAGCGCGTGGCGCTGGCTCGCGAGGCGCTCGGTGATATCGACGGCGTCGAGGTCCTGCCCTTTACCGGCCTCTTGGTCGACTTCGCTCGCGAGCAGGGGGCGGGGGCCGTGGTCAAGGGCCTGCGCGCCATGACCGACTTTGAGTACGAGCTGCAGCAGGCAGACCTCAACTATCGCTTGGATAACGAGCTTGAGTCCATCTTTGTCATGAGTGCGCCGCAGTACGGCTATATCTCGAGTTCGGTCGTTCGCCAGATCGCCTCGCTCGGCAGCGATGTATCGACGTTTGTCCCGCCCAACGTGGTCGAAGCGCTCAGACACCGCTTTTCGTGACGTTTTTTATTGCCTGGTGGCATGTGGTAAACTAGCACGATGATATGTTACCTATGAAAGGAGACCGGATGCCGGGCGAGAATTTTCCTGGCGATAGGATCGTCAGCTTGGTCGATGAGCTCGAAGGGCTGATCGAGGAAGCCAAGCCGCCTTTCGGCAAGAACGCTCAGTTCAAGGTCATCGACGCCGACGTGTTCTTCAACATCCTCGACGAGATCCGCATGAGCTATCCCGAGGAGTGGCAGAAGTCCCGCCGTATCCTTAAGGAGCGCGAGGAGCTTATGGCATCCGCCGCCGCTCAGGCCGATTCCATCATCGCCGACGCTCAGCAGCAGGCCCTCACCATTGCCGGTGAGCAGGAGATCGTCCGTCTGGCACAGCAGCAGGCCGACGACATCCGCGATCGTGCCCAGCAGTACGAGCGCGAGACGCGTTATGCTGCCGAGGACTACGCAGAGCAGGTCTTTACGCACCTGGAGGAGAACCTCAAGAGCCTGACCGGCACCGTTACCCGTTGCCGTCAGCAGCTCAACGAGGGTGCCGCCCAACAGAATGGTCAGTGGTAATGGCTGAGTTCCCGAGCGTTACCGTCGATCTTTCTGAGCAGCTCGAGTTTCCTGGTGATTCGTATCCGCTGACCGGCAAGGTTGATGTTGCCACCTACACGGTGGGCGAGAAGGAGTACCAGCTACAGGACGGCATCGACTACGACGTTGTCTTTACCAATGCCGGCACCGGTGTCTTGCTCACGGGCATGGTCCGCGCGCACGCCACCGGCGAGTGCGACCGTTGCCTGGAGCCTGCCTCGTTTGATATCGCCGGCGAGATCGAGGAGTTCTACCTCTTCGAGGAGCCCGAGGATCCCGAGACCTACGAGGTCGGCTACGAGCTCCTGGGTGAGGACCGCATCGTCGATCTGGGTGAGCCCATCAACGACGCGGTCGTCATGGACACGCCGTTTGTCGTTCTGTGCAAGCCCGATTGCCGCGGCCTGTGCCCCACTTGCGGTTGCAATCTCAACGTCGAGCAATGCGATTGCGCCGCCCAGGCAGAGGCAGAATGGGCCGCTGCCACGGAAAATCCATTTGCAGCATTGAAGAATCTCAAGCTCGATGAGTAAAACTGTGGTAGTATCGCTACTTGCGCGTAATCGCCACACTGGATAGTTCATAAGGAAGGTCACTATGCCCGTACCTAAACAAAAGCAGGGTCGTATCCGCACTCACACCCGTCGTTCCGCCAACATGAAGATCTCGGCTGCGGCTCAGTCCACGTGCCCCCGTTGCGGCGCTGTCAAGCTTCCGCACCACGTGTGCCCCAGCTGCGGTTTCTACAAGGACCGCGAGGTTATCGTTACCGAGTAACGGTATACTCTGGATGCGATGCCGTTCCAAATGGAACCACAATGGCCGGCTCAATGAGTCGGCCATTTTTGTATAAGGAGTATGTATATGAGTAACGTTCGCGTTTGTGTAGACGTTGTGGGCGGAGACGAGAAACCTCAGGTTGTTCTCGATGGTATCGAGGCAGCACTTGCCGCCGATTCCGATATCGAGGTCTTGGCAGCTGGCCCCGCTGAAATCGTTAATCCCTTTGCTGCTTCCCATGCACGTGTTGAGGCCCTTGAGGCACCCGACGTTATCGCCATGGATGACGATCCCATTCGCGCCGTGATGACCAAGCGTAAATCGTCGATCGTGTTGTCGTGCCGCGCCATCAAGAAGGGAAATGCGGACGCGTTCTTCTCTGCCGGCTCGACCGGTGCCATGACTGCTGCCGCCACCGCCTATGTGACGCCGTTTAGATATATGGCCGAAGGCAAGAAGCAGCCGGTACGTCCCTGTCTGACCAATGCGCTACCCAATCGCGCCGGCGGTCTGACGGTGCTGTGCGATATGGGCGCCAACCCCGATGTTGAGGTGGACGATATGGTGCGCTTTGCGCAGATGGGCAGCGCCTATGCCCGCGTCGTCTTGGGCGTTGAGCATCCTCGCGTAGGTCTGCTCGCCAATGGCACCGAGGACGAGAAGGGCTCCAACTTTACCAAGGCCTGCTTCCCGGCCATGAAAGCCGCCGTTCCCGGCTTTGTGGGTAACTGCGAAGGCACCGATCTTACGTCGGGCAATTTTGACGTCGTGGTCGCCGACGGCATGTCGGGCAATATTGCGCTCAAGGCCACCGAGGGCGCTGCCAAGTTTTTGCTGCAGGAGCTCAAGGGCGCCTTTATGGCCTCGCTCGGCACCAAGATCGCCGCGCTGCTCATCAAAAAGCAGATGCGCGAGATTAAGGCCAAGCTCTCTGGTGATGCCAAGGGCGGTGCGATTCTTTTGGGCCTGCGTGGCGTGGTCCTAATCGGCCATGGCGCCACCTCGGTCGAGGCTGTTAAAAACGGTACGCTCGCGGCGGCCGAAGCCGTGCGCGCGGGGCTGGTCGAGAACGTCGCCAACTCCATGGACGGCATCGTTTTGTAAGAGCGAGTTAGAGCGCTGTTATGTGCCTCGCGGCCTGCTTCGTGGGGTAGAATCAGAACCGTGTCTTGGTACCGCCCGGGCGGTACCATTCTTTTGGTATTCATTCACTATGAGAGGAAGCGCTATGGACCGCTCCGAAATCTTCGACAAGATCGCCGAGGTCGCTGCTGACGTTCTGGGCGTCGATGTTGCCGAAATTAGCGATGAGACCACCTTTGACGATCTCGATGCCAACTCGCTCGAGCGCCTGCAGCTGGTTACGGCTATCGAGGACGAGTTCAACCTCGAGATCGATGACGAGACTCTGCTCTCGCTCAACTCTGTCGCCGACGCCGTCGACGCGATCGAAAACGCCAGGGAGGCCTAGGTCTTGGCTTTGTCTGAACGACTTACGCGTGCCCAGGAAATCCTGGGCCACGAGTTCAATAATAAGGTGCTGCTGCGCGCGGCGCTTACGCATCCCTCGGCAGTCGAGGGCCAGCCGGTTTCTGCCAGCTATGAGCGCCTTGAATTCTTGGGCGATTCCATTTTGGGCGCTGTGGTCGCACGCTCCCTGTTTGAGTCCTATCCGGAGTTTGACGAGGGCAAGCTCACGCGCCTGAAGGTGTCGCTTGTCTCGGGCGCTACGCTGTCCGAGGTGTCGCACGAGCTGGGTATCGACGACATCATCATCTTTGGTGCCTCCGAGACCGGTACCGGCGCGCGTGGCCTGCACTCGGCGCTCGAGAACGTCTATGAGTCGCTCGTGGGCGCGCTGTATCTGGATGCTGGCTGGGATGCGGCGGCGGAGTTTATCCACCGTACGCTTAAGCCCCATTTGGCCTCTGAGCGTGCCGAGCATCCTGCGAACCCCAAGTCGTTCTTGCAGGAGTGCGTGCAGGCAGACGGCCATGAGCCTCCCGCGTATAAGCTTGTTGGCTCCGAGGGCCCGGCGCATGCGCCCACCTTTACCGCCGTGGTGTTGATCGATGGTATTCGCCAGGGTCGCGGCTCCGGCTCCTCAAAGAAGGAAGCCGAGGGAGCCGCTGCACTCGAGGCACTTGACCGCATGGGCTACACCACCAACGGCGTGATTCTCAACAAGAAGCCTGTTTAAGCGAGGAACCGTGTATCTCAAGTCCCTCACGCTCAAAGGGTTCAAGTCGTTTGCCGACCGCGCCCATATGACGTTTGAGCCGGGCCTGACCGTCATCGTCGGTCCCAACGGCTCGGGAAAATCGAACATCTCTGACTCGATTCTGTGGGTCCTGGGCGAGCAGAGCGCCAAGCAGCTGCGCGGCCAGGCCATGGAGGATGTCATCTTCTCGGGCTCGTCAGCGCGCAAGCCGGTGGGTGTCGCCGAGGTCACGCTGGTGCTCGATAACTCGGACCATATGCTGCCCGTCGACTTTGACGAGGTCGCCATCACCCGTCGTATGTATCGCTCGGGCGAAAGCGAGTACCTCATCAACTCGAGTCCGTGCCGCCTGATGGACATTCAGGACATCCTGCACGATTCGGGCTTGGGCAAGGATACGCATTCCATCATCAGCCAGGGCAAGCTCGACGCCATTTTGCAGAGCCGCCCCGAGGAGCGCCGTGCCCTCATCGAGGAGGCCGCCGGCATCTCCAAGCACAAGCGCCGCAAGGAGCGTGCGCTCAAAAAGATTAATTCGATGGACGAGCACTTGACCCGTGCCCGCGACATCAATAAGGAGATCGCCCGTCAGCTGCGGCCGCTGGAGCGTCAGGTCGATCGCGCGCGCAAGTACAAAGAGCTGTCCTCGCGCGCGAACGAGCTTACGCAGATGCTGGCCGTCGACGAGCTTCGTTCGCTGCAGTCGCAGTGGAACGACTTGGAGAGCCGCTCCAAGGAGGGTGCTGCCGAGCTTGAGCTTGCGCAGTACCGCTTGGGCGAAAAGGAACGCGAGCTCGAGAAGTTCCAGGTCATGCTCGAGGAAAAGGGCCTGTTTGTGGGCGATCTGGGCGAGCAGCGCCGCCATATGCAAGACGTGGTCGGTCGCATTAACTCCGATATGCGCCTGCTCGAGGAAAAGGGCCACAATATGGTGTCGCGCCTGTCCGACATGCGCGGCCAGATCTCGAGCTCCGAGCATCAGCGTCGTCGCGTGGTCGAGGAGCTCGAGGACGCGCGTGCGCAGCTTGAGGAAGTGACCGGTGCGCACATGCAGGCCCAGGAGGACGTTGACGCCGCTGGTCCTGCCGCCGCTGAGCTCCACGAGCGACGCGTGGCTCTCGACAATCAGATTTCGCAGCTTACGCGTGAGCAACGCGATGTGCAGCGCGTGGCCGATAACGCGGCGCTCGAACTCGCCAAGGTGAAGGACTCGCTGAGCAACGCCGAGGTCGAGGACAACATGTACGCCTCACGCCTGGAGCAGATCGACGAGCAGCTCGAGGAAGTCACGGCCTCACTCGAGAGCCGTCGCGACCGCGCCGAGGAGCTCGACAGTGCACTTGATCAGGCCCGTCAAGCTCAGTTTGATGCTCGCGAGGCTACCGAGGTCGCCCGTGCAGCCCTGAAGGACCTGCGTGCCCGCGAGAGCGAGGCACGCAACAAGTTATCCGAGGTGCGCTCGGAGCTTGCCGGCCAAAAGAAGCTCGATGCCCGCATGGCTGACAGCTCGCCGCTCGTTAGCCGTCTGATGGGCGCGCTGGGCGATGATGTCTCGGGTCGTCTGGGTGACGTGCTCGAGGCTCCTCGTGAGCTCGAGGGCCTGGTCGAGCAGCTGCTTGCCGGCGATATCGATGCTCTTTTGTTTGATGACGCCGCCACGCTTGAGCGTGCCGGTCGCTCGGCTCTGGACCAAAAGAAGGCCTCGGGTGAGGCGCTGCTGGTCGCGCGCGGTGTGAGCGCCTCTGCTGCCGCTAAAGGCGCTGCCGGTTCCCGCCTGGTCGATCGTCTGTCCGTGCGCGCAGGCTACGGTCCCGTCGTTGAGGCGCTGCTCGGCGGTTATTACGTCGTGGACGATCTTGCTGCCGCTCTGTCGGCGCCGGTCGTTGACGGCGTGACTTACGTGACCCCTGATGGCGCCCGCGTCGCCTGCGGCGGCCTGGTGCGTGTGGGGCTCGACGCCGGCGAGGCTTCGGGTGCTTTGGAGCGCAAGCGTCGCATTCGTGAGCTGGAGGGCCTGGAGCCCGATCTGGCTGCTGTGTTTGAGCATGTGTCGGATCAGGTCGTCGAGGCCAATGCGGCCGTTGAGGAGGCGCGTGCCGCCGAGGGCGATGCCGCCGGCGAGATCGCCCGTCTTGAGGGCGAGCGCCGCTCCCTGTTGTCCGAGATCGGCCGCCTGGAGCAAAGCGCCAACAATGCCGAGGTCGAGCGCGTGCGTATCTCCAAGCGCCGCGAGCAGGCCTCCGAGGCCGTTCGCGCCGCGCGCCCGCGCGTTGACGAGCTCACCCGTTCGCGTGACGAGGCCCGCGCGCATGCAAGCGATCTGGGCTTGCAGATTGCCGAGGCCAACGACGAACTCGACCGCGTTCGCCGTGACGATTCCGAGGCTGCCGGCAAACTCGCCGACGCCAAGGTTCGCCTAGCCCAGACGAGCGAACGCCTGCGTTCGCTGAAGGGCCGCGTACCCGACCTGGAGCATCGTCTTGAGGGCATCGACCGTCGTATCCGCGGAACACGCCAGGCTTCGCGCTCGCTCGAGCTGCTGCGCCTGCGCGTCGACCCCATGCACGAACGCTATTCGGCCCTGCTGGAGCGCGCGTCAGATTGGGCCGCACGTCTGCGCGATCAGGCTTCGCTCGAGGAGGCGGACTCGGCCTCGCTCAAGAAGACCATCGAGGATGCCAAGGCAGAGGTTGCCCGCGCTAAGGAGCGGGTCGATACCGCCACCGCCACGCAAAACGAGTTCAAGGTCGCACGCGGCAAGCTTGAGGTGCAGGTAGAGGCCGCCATCAAGGCCATTACCGCCGATGGCACCACGGTACTCGAGGAAGCGCTCATGCTTCCGGCGCCCACCGACCGCGATGCCGCCGAGCGCGAGCTCAACCAGCTTGTGCGCCAGATCAACAACTTGGGGCCTGTGAACCAAGTTGCCATGGAGGAGTACGAGCAGCTCAAGCGCCGCGCCGACTACATCGAGGAGCAGCTGGCCGATCTGGAGAGCGCGCGCAAGGCGCTCACCAAGATCACCGTGGCCATCGACCGCAAGATGCGGAAGGCCTTCCTGGTGACCTTTGAGAAGGTCGATGCGAACTTCCGCGAGATCTTCGCCATGCTGTTCCCGGGTGGTCAGGCGCATCTGGAGATGACCGACCCCGAGCATCCGGCCGAGACGGGCATCGAGGTCGTGGCGCAGCCGCGCGGCAAACGCATCACCAAGATGATGCTCATGTCGGGCGGCGAGAAGAGCCTGACGGCACTCGCCCTGCTCTTTGCTGTGTATCGCACGCGCACGGTGCCGTTCTATGTGCTGGACGAGGTCGAGGCGGCGCTTGACGACGCCAACCTGTCCAAGCTCATCGGCGCCCTCGATGTGCTGCGTTCCGATACGCAGCTCTTGGTCATTTCGCATCAGCGCCGTACTATGGAGGACGCTGACGTTCTCTATGGCGTCTCGATGCAAGCCGACGGCGTCAGCCGCGTCGTCTCGCAAAAACTCGATCGCGAAACCGGAAAGGTCGTGAATGCATAATGGGATTCTTTGACGCTCTCTCTCGCGGACTTGAGCGCAGCCGCGAGGCACTCAACGAGGTCTTCTACTTTGGCGGCGAGGTCGACGAGGACTTTTGGGAGGACCTCGAGGATACCCTCGTTATGGGTGACATGGGTGCCGAGGTCGCTATTCAGGTCTCCGATGACCTGCGCGATGCCGCGGCCAAGAAGAACCTCAAGACCGCTCCGCAGCTTCGCCGTGCCCTGGCCGAGCAGCTTGAGCAGAACTTTGTACCCATCGAGCGCGATCCGTTCTCCGACACGCCGAGCTGCGTGCTGTTTGTAGGCATTAACGGTGCCGGCAAGACCACCACGGTCGGCAAGATTGCGAGCGCCATGGCTGCCCGCGGCAAGAATGTCGTGATCGGTTCGGCCGATACCTTCCGCGCTGCCGCCATCGAGCAGCTTGATGTGTGGGGCCAGCGTGCCGGCGTCCCCGTCATCAAGCGCGATCGCGGCTCCGATCCGGCAAGCGTTTGCTACGACGTGCTCGACGAGGCCGATAAACGCGGCAGCGACCTGGTGCTTATCGACACCGCCGGCCGCCTGCACACGAGCCCCGAGCTCATGCGCGAGCTCGCCAAGGTGGTCAACGTGACCCGTAAGCGCGCCGCCAATATGGCCGCCGGCTCCATGCCCGTCTCGGTCGTGCTCGTGATCGATGCCGCCACCGGCCAGAACGGTCTGAACCAGGCGCTCGAGTTTAACGAGGCACTGGGTCTGGACGGTATTATCATGACCAAGCTCGACGGCACGGCAAAGGGCGGTATCGCCATGGCCGTGGCCGAGAAGCTCAAGCTCCCGATCCTGCGCGTGGGCGTGGGCGAGCAGGTCGATGACCTGCAGGAGTTCAATGCCAAAGATTTCTGCCGCGCCCTGGTGGGCGAGTCCAATTAAGGAGTGACTAGTGTTTGATTCCCTGAGCGATCGCCTCAACGACACATTTGACCGCCTGCGCGGCAAGGGCAAGCTGACCGAGGCCGATATCACCTCGGCCATGCGCGACATCCGCATGGCGCTGCTCGAGGCCGACGTCAACTTTAAGGTCGTCAAGGAGTTTGTCGCCAAGACCAAGGAGCGCTGCATGACCGCCGAGGTCATGGAGTCGCTGTCGCCGGCACAAAACGTCGTCAAGATCGTGCTCGACGAGCTCACCGAGATGCTCGGCTCCACCGAGAGCAAGCTCGTCTTTAGCAACCGCATTCCCAATGTCATCATGCTCGTGGGCTTGCAGGGCTCCGGTAAGACCACGGCGGCCGTAAAGCTTGCCTACCTGCTCAAGAAGCAGGGCCGCTCGCCGCTGCTCGCCGCGTGCGACGTCTACCGTCCCGCCGCTGCCGACCAGCTGGCCACGCTTGGCGGAGAGATCGGCGTACCGGTCTTCCGCGGCGACGGTGCGCACCCGGTCGACATCGCCAAGGGCGCCATTCAGGAGGCCGTCGACCACCTGCGCGACGTGGTCATCGTCGATACCGCCGGTCGTCTGCAGATCGACGAACAGATGATGCAGGAAGCCGTGGACATCAAGAAGGCCGTCAAGCCCGATCAGGTGCTGATGGTCGTCGATGCCATGACCGGCCAGGATATCGTCAACGTCGTCTCGACCTTTGCCGAGCGAACCGACTTTGACGGCGTGATCATCTCCAAGCTCGACGGCGATGCCCGTGGCGGTGGCGCGCTTTCCGTGCGCCAGGTGACCGGTAAGCCCATCAAGTTCGTGAGCATGGGCGAGAAACCCGATTCGCTGGAGCCGTTCTATCCCGATCGTATGGCCAAGCGAATCTTGGGCATGGGCGACGTCGTCGGCATCATCGAGAAGGCCCAGGAGGCCGCCGATGCCGAGCAGCTCGAGGCTGCCGAGCGCATGCTGCGCGAGGGCTTCACCATGAACGACATGCTCGACCAGATGAAGGCCGTCAAGAAGATGGGCGGTATGAAGGGCATCCTGGGCATGCTCCCCGGTGGCCAGCGTGCGCTCAACCAGATGGGCGGCAATCTGGACGAGGGCATCTTCGATAAGAACGAGGCCATCATCATGTCGATGACCAAGGAGGAGCGCCTGCGCCCCTCCATCATCAACGGCCAGCGCCGTGCCCGCATCGCCAAGGGCGCCGGCGTGACTCCCACCGAGGTCAACAGCCTTATGAAGCAGTGGGGCGAGATGAACAAGATGATGGGCCGCATGCGCACGATGGCCAATCAGGCGCAGGCCGGCGGCAAGAAGGGCAAGAAGGGTAAGAAGGGCAAAAAGATGCGCATGCCCAATATTCCCGGTCTGGATGCCATGGGTCTGGGCGGCATGGGCGGCCTGGGAATGGGCGGCCCCAAGTCCGATATGGACCTGCTGCGCCAGATGGAAGCGCAGATGCGTAATAAGAAGTAGCGACTGGTTAAGTCGTGTATGGCGAAGGCCGCCTGGATGGTACTCCAGGCGGCCTTTGTCGTTCGTTCGCAGGTTGTCGAACGCGCGGAAGCGTGTTGACGTCGAGGTGCTTGCTGCTAGTGGCAGCCGCAGGACTCGTGTCCGTCGTGGTCGTGATGGTCGTGACAGCCGCAGGATTCGCCATGCTCGTGGGCGCGCTCGTGGTTGTGGCCATGGCAGTCGCAGGTGGCCTCGCCGGTCTGTGCGAGCGTGCCGGCAATGAGGGCCTCGACGCAGGCGTCGCAGCTGCCCTGGGCGCCCGCATAGACGGTGATGCCCGCTTGGGCGAGAGCGTTGATGGCGCCGCCGCCGATACCGCCGCAGATAAGCGTGTCGACGCCACCGTTGGCAAGCAGACCCGCCAATGCACCGTGACCAGTGCCGCCGGTGCCCACGACCTGCTCGTTGAGTACCTTGTCGTCCTGGATGTCGTAGATCTTGAACTGCTCGCTGCGGCCAAAGTGCATAAAGATGTTGCCGTTGTCGTACGTCGTTGCCACCCTCATGGTGTCGACCTCCTTTGCTGGCCATGCGGCCGTCGTCGTGGTGATGGGGGAGTATGCGATATTGCCACCTTCGATGATAAGTGCTCGCCCGTTGACCAGCGCGTTTGCAACCTTGCGATGTGCACGACTGCTGATGGCCGCCACCGTGGCTCGTGCGACGCCCATGTGCAGGGCGACGGCCTCCTGATTGAGGCCTTCCAGGTCGCATAGGCGCAGGACTTCGAGTTCGTCGACCGTCATGTCGATGGCGTCTCCGCTGGCAAGGCCGTCAGGGGTAAAGCCGCGGTATTCGGGGATGATCCCAACGCGGCGCAATTTTTCGCGTCTTCCTGCCATACACTCTCCAAATCTGACATATGTCAACAATAGAATAGCGAACGTGCGGATTTGCGCAAGGAATTTCTGGCATATGTCAGAAAATGAGGGCTTATGTTTGGGCTGTGGGGCCGCGTGCGCCTGGGCTACAATAAAAATTGCTTATAGGCGACTGACAGGAGGGTCAATGAGCAAGGCTGATCAACAGTTTGTATCCATGTGCCGCGATATTCTGGACCATGGCACTACCACCGAGGGCCAAAAGGTCCGTCCGGTGTGGGAGGATGGCACCCCTGCCTATACCATTAAAAACTTTGGCGTTACGGCACGCTACGACCTGCGCGAGGAGTTTCCCGCGCTTACCCTGCGCCGCACGGCGCTTAAGTCTGCGATGGACGAGATCTTGTGGATCTATCAAAAGAAGTCCAATAACGTCCATGACCTCAACAGCCATATTTGGGACGAGTGGGCCGACGAGACCGGCTCCATCGGCAAAGCCTACGGGTACCAGATTGGCCAGAAAAGCCATTATGCCGAGGGCGACTTTGACCAGATGGACCGTGTGCTGTACGACCTTAAGCACACGCCGTATAGTCGTCGCATTATGACCAATACGTACGTGTTTAGCGATCTGTCCGAGATGCACCTTTATCCGTGCGCCTATAGCGTGACCTATAACGTGACGCAGCGTCCTCAGGACGACAAGCCGACGCTCAACATGATTCTCAACCAGCGCAGCCAGGACATTTTGGCCGCGAACAACTGGAACGTGTGCCAGTACGCCATTTTGCTGATGATGGTCGCGCAGTCGGTCGATATGATTCCCGGTGAGCTGCTGCACGTGATCGCCGACGCCCATATCTATGATCGTCATGTCGATATCGTCCGCGAGCTTATCGAGCGTCCGCAGTTTGCGGCACCCAAGGTAACGCTCAACCCCGATGTGCATGACTTCTATGCGTTTACGACCGATGACCTGATCGTCGAGGGCTACGAGCACGGCCCGCAGGTCAAGAACATTCCCATTGCGGTGTAGGTGGTGCTCATGACGTGTAAGCTATCTGCTATCGTCGCCGTGTGTGACGATTGGGGCATTGGGTGCGAGGGCGACATGGTGGTGTCCAATCGCGCCGATATGCGCCATTTTGTGGCCTGCACCAAGGGCTGCCCGGTTATCATGGGACGCAAGACGCTGCTGAGTTTTCCCGGCGGGCGTCCTCTCAAGAACCGCCGCAATATCGTGCTTACGCGCGATATGGGCTTTACCCACGAGGGCGTCGACGTGGTGCATAGCGTTGACGAAGCGCTCTCTGCGGTTGCCGATGAGCTCGTTGCCTGGGTGATCGGTGGCGGCGATGTCTATCGGCAGTTTTTGCCGTACTGCGTGGAGGCCGAGGTCACTCATAACCACTGCGTCCATCCCGTGGACACGTACTTTCCCGACTTGGACGTCGATCCCGCGTGGGAGATTGCGCAGCGTAGCGGGGTCGCGACGATTGCCGCCGGTGAGGGTGACGAGGGCGTCAATTATGAGTTCGTGACGTATCGTCGCATCGAGGCGTAAATCGTCTGGCGTGAACGGTATCATCGGGTTGATTGAATGCATGGGGCGGCGCTTAGCGTCGCCTCGTTTGGTATAGATGTGCTGTAAAGAAGGGTGCGGGCTGGCTGCTATGACTGATGCCGTTGAGGTTCTGCGAATTGATTCGCTCGAGGACGAGCGGCTCGATGCCTACGTGCGACTGACCGAGCGTGAGCTTCGCTGCGTGCTGGAGCCGCAAAAGGGCATCTTTATTGCGGAGAGCGCCAAGGTCATCGAGCGTGCCGTGCGCGCCGGATATGAGCCGGTGAGCTTTCTTCTGGGCGAGCGCTGGCTCGACCAGATGATGCCGCTGTTTGACCAGCTTGTCGTGCGCGAGGGAGCGGGTCCGGTTCCCGTGTTCGTGGCCTCCATGGAGCTCATGGAGCAGTTGACGGGCTTTAACGTGACGCGCGGCGCGCTGGCGGCGTTCCGTCGCCCGCGTCAGATTCCGGTTGATGAGTTCTTGGGCGGCGTCGTCGAGGCGGCGGGGGATCGTCCGGTGCGCGTGTGCGTGCTTGAGGGTATTGTTGATCACACCAATGTTGGCGCGATTTTCCGCTCGGCTGCCGCATTGAACGTTGACGGTATTTTGGTCAGCCCGACGTGCTGCGACCCGCTGTACCGTCGCTCGGCCCGCGTGAGCATGGGCACCGTGTTTCAGGTGCCGTGGACGCGCATTGGCAGCGAGGCTCGTGTGTGGCCGCATGATGGTCTGAGCGCGTTGCACGATGCCGGTTTTTCGTGTGCCGCTATGGCGTTGACGGACGACTCTGTTTCGCTTGATGATCCTGTACTGCAGAAGATTGATCGCTTGGCGATTTTTATGGGCACCGAGGGTGCCGGCTTGCTCGCCAAGACCATTGCCGGCTGTGACCACGCGGTGCGCATTCCGATGGCGCACGGGGTCGATTCGCTCAACGTGGCCGCGGCGAGTGCCGTCGCCTTTTGGCAGCTGTGCCCGCATGTGAGCAATGAGTATCACTACCAGCCGGGTTTGTATCACTAGGCAGATATTTCGCACCTGGCTCTGATTCGGGGTGTTTCGGTCGACGCCAGTCGGTGCTAAGCTGACATTGGCTTTGGTCTTAAATTGCCGTTTTGTTGTTTAACATACGTTGGCGGGGAGGGCGTGTGGCTAAGAAATCTACGGCTATCGATGTAACGCAGGGTGTCATTTGGCAACAGCTGCTGTCGCTGTGCGTCCCCATCTTCTTTAGTTCGTTTTTTCAGCAGGCCTACACGCTTATCGGTACGTATATCGTTGGCCAGTTTGGCGGCAAGCTCGCGCTGGGCGGCATTCAGGCCACGATGGTCCTCACCGAGCTCTGCATTGGCTTTTGCGTTGGCGTCGGCGCCGGCTGCGCGGTCATTACCGGTCAGTATTTTGGCCAGCACGATGATGAGCGACTGAGTCGTTCGGTCCATACAGCCATGACGCTCGCGCTGGTGGGCGGTATCGCTTTCTCGATTCTTGGCATAGTGTTCGTTGAGCCCATGCTGGTGCTTATGAACACGCCGCATGAACTATTGGCCGAGGGTGAGGCCTATGCTCGCTGTTATTTTGCCGCGATGGTTGCGGCACTGCTGCTGAATATGGGAACCGCACTGCTGCGTGCCGTGGGCGACACGCGCGGGCCCGCCGTGATCATTGCCTCTGGCTGCCTTGTTAACGTGGTGCTGGATATCATCTTTGTCGCTGTGTTGCATATGGAGGCGCTGGGCTGCGGCATCGCAGTGGCGCTGACCATTTGCTCCAATGCAACGATGATCGTGTTGCGCATGATGCGCGCTCCGGGTGCATGGCGTCTTTCGCTGTCTAAGCTCGGTATCGATCGCGGTATTTGCAAGAGTATGATCTCGTGTGGTCTGCCACTCGGTTTTCAATCGGCTGCCTATTCGATCTCGAACGTGCTGATCCAGGTGTCGGTTAATTCGTTTGGCGCCGATGTCACGACTGCTTGGGGTCTATCTGGGCGCCTGGATGGCATTATCTGGATGGTGACCGAGGCGCTCGGCGTATCGATCACTACGTTCTCGGCGCAGAACTTTGGCGCGCGCAACTACGAGCGCATGCGCAAGGGCTACCATACGTCGCTCGTGCTGTCGTTTATGCTCATTGGTGGCCTGTCTGCCGTGCTGCTGGTGTTCTCGGGCCCGCTGTCGCGTTTGTTTGTCGACGATGCTTCGATTTCGGCGTACACCACGACTATCCTCCATTTCATTGCGCCGTTCTATGCGATTTTCTCGATTATCGAGAACGCCTCGGGTTCCATCCGCGGCGCCGGCGTGAGTTTGCAGCCTATGATGCTCACCATCTTTGGCACCGTTGTCTTGAGGGTGATCTGGGTGTTTGCGATCATGCCCTTCGATCCGTCGCTCGAGCATCTACTGCTGGTTTACCCCGTAACCTGGCTCATCACCGCAACCATGTTCACCATCTACCACCACAGCGGCAACTGGCTAGGTCGCGCCACCGCCTAGCTCATCCGTCAGATACCCCTGATAAGTTGCGGTGAAATAGTTCCTGAAAAGCCCTTGCGGACCGTCAAACAAGTACTATTCCACCGCAACTTCCTTATGAGCTGTAGGTGTTGGCGGAAAACGAATCAATTAGTATTCGATGCCTTGGCGGGCTAGGAGGCCTTCGTCGAAGTAGTGTTTGATGGGACGCATTTCGGTGACTAAGTCCGCGAGGTCGGCCAACGGCAGCAGCCCGCGGCCGGTGAGCACGAGTTCCGTGGTGGCGGGCTTTATCGCGATCAGCGCTTCGACATCCTCGCGTGTCACGAAGCCGCGGCGCATGGCCTCGCCGAGTTCGTCCAAAATCAGAACGTCGACCTGTGATATCTGCTCGCATGCGAGCTCCATGATCTGTGCGGCGCAAGCCTCGGGCGTGTCGCGGTCAGCTTGTACGATGCGCAGCCCCAGGCGCGGCGCGGCATCGTGTTCGGCGCAGTGCAGTTTCTTGGCAAACTGCAGCCTAAGAACGTCGAGCCCGTAGCCCGTCGCGCGCAGCGCGAGCCCCAGCGCAGCCGTCGTCTTGCCCTTGCCGTCGCCTGTATAGATTTGAACCTTGCCGACTTACAGTGATGCCATCTCTGTCCTTTCGTGCCCGGCGTCGGTTTATCGCCGTCCGGGTTGGGTATTCTAGAAAGCATTATCAACCCCAGTAGATGGAGTTCAAGCAGATGGAGATGGATGACAACAAACGTAGACGGAATATGATTCTCTACGTGCTCATCGCCTTCGTCGTCTACCTCGTGCTCTCGACCGTTCTGTTTCCCAACATCGGTCACACGCAGCAGATTACGAAGACCGATTACTCGACGTTTGTCAAAGCGCTCGATAAGAAGAGCGTCGACAAGGTCGAGTACAACACGGACGATTACTCGATTTATTACACCAAGAAGGGCGAGGACGAGAACATCGCCTACAAGACGACCGGTGTGCCGAATGACGCGGGCTTTACCGATCGCGTGCTTGAGTCTGGCGCTTCGCTGGAGTCGGTCGTTCCCGATAAAAACTCGGGTTTGATGACCTACTACCTGCTCACACTCATTCTTCCCATGGCGATTTTCTTCCTCATCGGTTGGTGGCTCAACCGCCGCATGAAGAAGGCTATGGGCGATGACGGCCCGTCGATGAACTTTGGCGGCGGCGGTTTTGGCGGCGGCGGACTGGGTAAGTCCGGCGCGCGCGTGATCGCCTCCAAGGACGTGGGCGTGACCTTTAAGGACGTCGCCGGTCAGGAAGAGGCCAAGGAGTCTCTCAAGGAGGTCGTCGACTTTCTGGAGAAGCCGCAGCGCTACGAGGAGATCGGCGCCAAGCTGCCGCGTGGTGCTCTCCTTGTTGGCCCTCCGGGTACCGGTAAGACCCTGCTTGCCAAGGCTGTTGCCGGCGAGGCCGGTGTTCCGTTCTTTAGCATTTCGGGCTCTGAGTTCGTTGAGATGTTTGTCGGTCGCGGCGCTGCTAAGGTTCGTGACCTGTTTAAGCAGGCCAAGGAAAAGGCACCGTGTATCGTCTTTATCGATGAGATCGATACCATCGGTAAGAAGCGCGATGGCGGCGGCTTTAGCGGCAACGATGAGCGCGAGCAGACGCTCAATCAGTTGCTGACCGAGATGGATGGCTTCGATAACCACAAGGGTATCGTTGTCCTTGCCGCAACCAACCGCCCCGACAGTCTCGATCCCGCTCTACTGCGCCCCGGTCGTTTTGACCGCCGCATCCCCGTCGAGCTGCCCGATCTGACCGGCCGCAAGAACATCCTCGAGCTGCATGCCAAGAGCGTGAAGACCGAGCCGCCGATCGACCTGACCGCGATTGCCCGCGCCACGCCCGGTGCCTCGGGCGCCGACCTGGCCAATATCATCAACGAGGGCGCCCTGCGCGCCGTTCGCGAGGGTCGCAAGCGTGCAACCCAGGACGACTTCGAGGAGTCGGTGGAGGTCGTCATTGCCGGCCAACAGCGTAAGTCCACGGTGCTGTCCGACCACGAGAAGCAGGTCGTTTCTTATCACGAGATCGGCCATGCCATCGTTGCCGCTCGCCAGAAGGGCTCTGCGCCGGTCACGAAGATCACCATCGTGCCGCGCACGAGCGGTGCTCTTGGTTATACCATGCAGGTCGAGGAGGACGAGCGCTTCCTGACGACGCGCCAGGAGGTCTTGGACAAGCTCGCTGTCTATTGCGGTGGCCGCGCAGCCGAGGAGCTCATCTTTGGAGAGATGACGACCGGCGCCGCCAACGACATCGAGCAGGCCACCAAGCTCGCCCGTAATATGGTGACGCGCTTTGGTATGTCCGACGAGTTTGGCATGATGGCGCTCGGTACCGTGCAGAACGCGTATCTCAATCAGGACACGTCGCTCACCTGTGCCCCCGGTACGGCCGAGCGCGTCGACGCGATCGTCGCCAAGCTGATCGAGGACGCACATGACCGCGCCCTGCAGATCCTGAAGGAAAACAAGTTTAAGCTCCATGAGCTGGCTCGTTATCTGTACAAGAAGGAGACGATCACGGGCGAGGAGTTCATGAATCTCCTCACGCGCGAGAATCCGCTGATGCCAAAGCAGCAGTAAGGCTGGTTGCACAACGTCGAACGCCCCATTTGAGTTTCTATCTCAAATGGGGCGTTTTGTTTGGGAGGGATATGTATGAAGATCGTGGTGAGTGCCTGCTTGATGGGAGAGAGCTGCAAATATAACGGGCTCGACAATTACCATCGCGCGTTGGTCGAGGCCTGCGAACGCACAGGGACCGAGGTCCTGTTGGTGTGTCCCGAGGTTTTTGGCGGCTTGCCCACACCGCGCAAGCCGTCCGAGATTGTGAATGGCGAGGTTTGTACCTGCGAGGGCATCTCGGTCGATCGCGAGTTTCGCCAGGGTGCTCAGCGCGCGCTCGATATGTGCGAGCAGGCGGGCGGCCCGTCCGAGATCG
>DXZM01000005.1:0-1495 GCA_019419665.1 Collinsella sp. | reverse complement strand
CTGATACGATAGGTACGTTAGCAACTGCCGCCGAGCGGCTCAAACGAAAGGAACCCTGTATGGAGTCCTCCGCCTATCCAATGCTCTTTAGCCCGATCAAGGTCGGTACGACCGAGGTCAAGAACCGCGTCTTTATGCCGCCGGTGTCCACCAACCTGGCCGATCATGGCTATGTGACCGACGACTTGGTCGATCATTACCGTGCCCGCGCCAAGGGCGGCGTGGGCCTGATCATCACCGAGGTCGTGACGGTCGAGCCCACCTATACCTATCTGCCGGGTGACATGTGCTGCTACGACGACACATTTATCCCCGGCTGGGAAAAGCTCGCCGCGGCCGTCCACGAGTATGGCTGCAAGATCATGCCGCAGCTCTTCCACCCCGCCTACATGGCCTTTAACATTCCGGGCACGCCGCGCTTGATCGCTCCGTCCTTTGTGGGCCCGTCCTATGCCCGCGAGGCGCCGCGCCCCATTACGGTCGACGAGATCCACGAGCTCACACATCAGTTTGGCGATGCCGCTGTGCGCATGCAGAAGGCTGGCGTCGATGGCGTCGAGGTCCATGCGGCGCACGCTCACGGCATGCTTGGCGGCTTTTTGACCCCGCTCTACAACAAGCGCACCGACGAGTACGGTGGCTCGCTCGACGCCCGCATGCGCTTCCTGCTCGAGGTCATCGCCGAGATTCGCGAGCGCTGCGGCAAGGACTTCATCATCGACGTCCGTATTTCGGGCGACGAGTACACCGACGGCGGCCTGACCCTCAACGACATGATCTACGTCTCGCGTCGCCTGGAGAAGGCCGGCGTCGACATGATTCACGTGTCGGGCGGCACCACCATCAAGCGCGGCTCTGCGATTCCCGCCGCCGGCACGCAGCAGGCCTCGCACGCCGCCTGCTCGCGCGAGATCAAAAAGCACGTCAACATTCCCGTCGCCACCGTCGGACGCATCAACGAGGCCTGGATTGCCGAGGAGCTAATTGAGGACGGCGCTGCCGACATCTGCATGATGGGCCGTGCCAATCTGTGCGATGCCGAGTTCTGCAACAAGGCTGCTGCCGGTAACGCCGACGACATCCGCCCCTGCATCGGTTGCCTGCGCTGCCTGAACGGCATCATGTTTGGCAAGCGCATCTCCTGCACCGTCAACCCGGACGTGGAGCGCGACGAGGCTGGCTACGAGCCTGCCGCCGAGGCAAAGAACGTGCTCGTTGTGGGTGCTGGTCCTGCGGGTATGGAGGCAGCCTACATTGCCGCCAAGCGCGGTCATAACGTGGTGCTCGTGGATAAACAGGACGAACCGGGTGGCGAGATGCGCATCGCAGCCGTGCCGCCGGCAAAGCAGGAGCTCACCCGCGTGATCAAGTATCAGTACCGTCGCCTGGCCGAGGCCGGCGTCACGTGCGTCTTTGGCACCGAGCTCTCGGCCGAGAACATTCAGCGCGACTACGCGGGCTACGAGGTTGTCCTGGCTTATGGCGCCGAGCCCAT
>DXZM01000049.1:70220-73937 GCA_019419665.1 Collinsella sp. | reverse complement strand
AGATGCGATACTCGAGCTCGATGATGGCGATCGAAAGGAAACCGCATATGCAACGTGTACTGTTTATCTGCCATGGGAACATCTGCCGCTCGACGATGGCCGAGTCGGTGTTTACCGAGCTGGTGCGCCGTGCAGGGCGCTCGGACGAGTTTGAGATCGACTCCGCCGCCACCTCGACCGAGGAGATCGGCAACCCGCCGCATCATGGCACGGTCGCTAAGCTGCGCGAAGTCGGGATTCCCGTCGTCGCACATCGCGCACGTCAGGTGCGTCGCGCGGAGTATGGCGACTGGGATCACATTGTCTATATGGATGCTGAGAACGCGCGGGGCCTGCGTCGCATCTTTGGCGACGCAGGCCCCGACGGAAAGATTACGCGCTTGCTCGATTGGACCGAGTGTCCCGGCGACGTGGCCGATCCCTGGTACACCGGCAATTTCGATGCCACGTACCGCGACGTACTCGCCGGTTGCACCGCCATGCTCGAGCAGCTGTAGGTTCGTGGGCGCACGAACCATGCTAACCGCGCCCTCGGCATAGATCGAGCGTGGATTTTCTCCCGCATACAAATTGAGCGTGGATAATCTTCCACTTTGAGCACGAAACGGCGCTCTAAACGGGAGAAAATCCACGCTCGACTACTCGTCAACGATCTCGGCGAGCCAGACGTTCAGCGTATCAACCTCGGGGCAGCAGAACTTTGCCGTACCGGGCTCGTTGCCAGGCACGGTTCCGCCATAGCGCAGGATATCGATATAGGGAAAGCCCACATGGCAGGCCATGGCGCACATCTTGCCGCGGTCTCGGTCGAAGTCAAAAACGTCGCCCGGCTTGTGACCATGGTGGCAGCGGCACGCACCCAGCTGGTCCACGCAGCTCACGCGGATACGCGGACGCTTGCCGCGCGGCGCGCCGATTGGCTTGTTCTCGTCCGCAGGATTGATGCCGCCCTCGCCAACGTTACTCATGGTCAATCACATCCAGGCAGGCCTCGATGGGAAGGCCGGCCGACTTGTCCTCTTGGTCGGCATTGCGCTCGATAAGCTCTGCCACCACGCGCATGGCATCGGACGTCGCGCGCTGCAGACTCCAACCTGCCATAACGCGGCCGACGAGCACCGCCGAGAACGTGTCGCCCGTGCCCGGGAAATAAACCGGAATGAGCTCAAAGGGAATCGTAAAGTACTCCCCCGCCACATGGTCGTAACCGATAACCGCGTTCATGCCATTGACTACGGCGCTCGTAATGACCACCGACTTGGCACCCAGCTCGCGCACGGCGTCCACAAGGACGCGGGCCTCATCGGGCGTAATTTGCTCGGCGATAGGCCTATCGGCAAGCAGGCACGCCTCGGTATAGTTGGGCACCGCGTAGTCTGCGCACTCCAGCAGATGCCGCATAAGGCCAATCGTGGACTCGGGCACGCCCGCATAGAGCTTGCCGTTGTCGCCCATGATGGGGTCGACGAACACCTTGGTGCCCTTTTGCGCACGGCGGTGGCAAAAGTCCGAGATGATGCGCGTCTCTTCCTCGGTCACGATAAAGCCGGTCGAGATGGCGTCGAACTCAAAGCCGAGCTCCTCCCAGATGGCGAGGCTTTGGCGCACGTACTCGGTGGTGTCGTGGATGTAGAACTTGGGGTAGTTGAGCGTGTCGGAAACGAGCGCCGTCGGCAGATTATGGATACGGTAGCCCATGTGCGACAGCACCGGCAGCATGGCGGAAAGTGCGACCTTGCCGTAGCCGCACATATCGTTGATCAGCAGCAGCTGAGTGTTCTTCATGAGGGTCTCCCTTGGTTCGGGCGCGGCGCAGCAGCGCCACAGTGCGACTAAGTGTAGCGCAGGGGACGTTGCGAGCGGGCGCTGGCACCGCAGAGGACGAATTGTTGCGGAAAGGTTACGGGAAGGAGGAAGTTAGTCGTTGGGGACGTTCTTAAATGACTAGTCGACACAAGGAGTGTCCCCAAATGCCGGCACATAAGGAACGTCCCTAAGTGCCGCTCGAACATAATAAGTTTGGTACCTTGACATTTATTTACCGTGCTCCTAAATTGGTTAGGCACAAAACAATTGCACTACCTAACTAAAGAAAGGAGCGACACCATGTGCGATGACCACATCGGCCTCTGCCCCCACACGCCGGGCGGCGACCCCCATGAACCCGCAGATGCGCCCGCGGCACAGTCCCAATCAGACGCGCTCGCCAAGCACATCCTAAACGGGCTGGGCTTCTGCGGCCACTTTCTGCACTTTCACGGCGGCGGCGCCTCGGGAAAGGCCCCCATCGTCTGCTTGCTCGCCAAGCAGCCAAACGGCGAGATGTCACAGCAGGAACTAGGCCTGCACTTTGATCTTAAGCCCGGTTCGCTTTCCGAGATTCTCTCCAAGATCGAATGCGCCGGCCTTATCGAGCGCAGCCGCAATCCCAAAGACCGGCGGCAGCTCACCATTCGCCTGACCGAAGCGGGATGGGAAAAGGCCCACGTAGAGCAGGCGGCCCGCATTCGCTTTAGAGAGCAGGCCTTTAGCGCGCTCACCCATGACGAGCGCGAGCAGCTCGCCGAAATGCTCGAGAAAATCCGTGTAACCTGGGAGGAACTGGATGATTAAAACCCTCATGGGCAGCATCCGCGACTATATGAAAGTCACTGTTGCCACGCCATTGCTCGTGCTTGGCGAGGTGCTCTGCGAGATGCTGATTCCATTTATCACCGCCAACCTGATCGACGCCATCAAAGACGGCACCACCGTAGCCGAGATGCTTCCCACCGCGGGCTTTTTGGTGCTCATCGCGCTGACATCGCTGGCTTTTGGCGCCGCTGCCGGCGTCACCTGCAGCCACGCGAGTTGCGGCTTCGCCAAGAACCTGCGTCACGACCTGTTCTACAAAATCCAGACGTTCAGCTTTGCCAACATCGATGAGTTCTCGAGCTCCTCGCTCGTCACGCGTCTGACCACCGACATCAACAACGTGCAGCAGGCCTTTATGATGATCATCCGTATCGCCGTGCGTGCGCCGCTGGTATTGATCTTCGCCTTTACCATGGCGTTTATCATGGGCGGCAGCGTTGCCATGGTCTACCTGGTCATCATTCCGCTGCTGGGCTTTGGACTGTTCTTTATCATCTTTAAGGTACGCCCCATCTTCTCGCGCGTGTTCCACAAGTACGACGCCCTTAACGAGTCCGTCGAGGAAAACGTCACCGGCATGCGCGTGGTCAAGAGCTACGTGCGCGAAGACTTTGAGAAGGAGAAGTTCGCCACCGCCGCGCGCGACGTCCAGATGGACTTCACCCGCGCCGAGAAGCTGCTCGCCTTTAACAACCCCATGATGAACATCTGCGTCAACGGCGCATTTGTCGTCATCATCTACCTGGGATCCAAGCTCATCATCACGAGCCAGGGCACGCTGTTCGACGTGGGCCAGCTCTCCTCGATCTTTACCTATGGCTTCCAGATCCTCATGAGCCTGATGCAGCTGTCGATGATCTTTGTCATGGTGACCATGGCCGACGAATCGGCGCACCGCATTACCGAGGTGCTGGCCGCCGAGCCCACGATCGCCGATCCCGCCGAGCCCGTGCTCGAGGTTGTCGACGGTTCCATCGACTTTGACCACGTGAGCTTTAAGTATTCTGCGCATGCGAAGCGCCAGGCGCTCGACGATATCGACCTGCACATTAAGAGCGGCGAGACCATCGGCATCATCGGCGG
>DXZM01000049.1:1705-70210 GCA_019419665.1 Collinsella sp. | reverse complement strand
CGGCCAAGTCCACGCTCGTAAACCTCATCGCCCGCCTGTACGACGCCACCGAGGGCACCGTGCGCGTGGGTGGCATGGACGTGCGCGACTATGACCTGGACGCGCTGCGCCACCAAGTGGCCATGGTGTTGCAGAAAAACGTGCTGTTTAGCGGAACCATCGCCGAGAACCTGCGCTGGGGCGACCCGAACGCCACCGACGAGGAAGTCCGCGAGGCGGCACATCTGGCCTGCGCCGACGAGTTTGTCGACGGCTTCCCCAAAGGCTATGACACCTGGATCGAGCAGGGCGGCTCCAATGTTTCCGGCGGTCAGAAGCAGCGCCTGTGCATTGCGCGCGCCCTGCTGCGTCGCCCCAAGATCTTGATCCTGGACGACTCCACCAGCGCCGTCGACACCAAGACCGACGCCAAGATCCGCGCAGGGTTGGCAAGCTATCTGCCCAACACGACCAAGCTCATCATCGCCCAGCGCATTAGCTCCGTGCAGGACGCAGACCGCATCATCGTCATGGAGGGTGGCCGCATCGCGCAGATCGGCAACCATGATGAGCTGCTTAAGACGAGCGAAATCTACCGCGAGACCTTTACCTCGCAGAACAAGATGTCTGCCGAGGCCGACACCGAGGTATCCGTACCGCAAGCTCAAACCCAGGAAGGAGGCGAGGCACATGAGTAAGGCAACGACCGCCGAGCGCGCGCTCAACCGCAAGGGTGGCACCATGTCGCGCCTCATCAAGACGCTCTTTGGCTTCTACCCCGTGCTTTTGCCCCTCGTCGTCGTCGGCGTGGTGCTCTGCGCCATCATCAACTCCATCGGCGCGACCTTCCTTCAGAGCGCCCTGCAGATTATTAGCGAATCGTGGCAGTCGGGCGATTGGGAAGCTGCACAGCCCAAGATCGCACAGCTCGTGACCACCCTCGCCTGCATCTACGGCATCGGCATCCTGTCCTCGCTGTTCTGGAACCGCGCCATGGCCATCGTCACGCAGGGCTCGCTCGAGAAGCTGCGCGAGAAGATGTTCAACCGCATGCAGGACCTGCCGATTCGCTACTTCGACACGCACCAGCGCGGCGACATCATGAGCCACTACACCAACGACATCGACACGCTGCGCCAGATGATCAGCCAGTCGCTGCCCAACCTGCTCATGACGACCATCGTCATCGTCACGGTATTCTTTATCATGCTGTACTACAGCGTATGGATGTGCCTGGTCATTGTGGCCGGCGTCGTCTTTATGACCTTTATGACCAAGCTGCTCGGCTCCAACTCCGCGCGTTTCTTTATTGCGCAGCAGTCCGAGCTCGGCGTGGTCGAGGGCCATATCGAGGAAGTCATGAACGGCCAGAAGGTCGTCAAGGCATTCTGCCACGAGTCTGCCGCCGAGGCCGATTTTGACGAGCGCAACGAAAAGCTCTTCGAGGTCTCGCAGAAGGCCAACATGTACGCCAACATCCTCATGCCCATCCTTATGAACCTGGGCAACCTGCTCTACGTGTTGGTGGCCCTTGCCGGCGGCATTTTCCTGGCGCTGGGCGTGCCCAACCTGAGCATCTCGGGTATGGCGCTGTCCATCGCCGTCGTGGTGCCGTTCCTCAACATGACCAAGCAGTTCTGCGGACAGATCGGCCAGATCTCGCAGCAGATCAACGCCGTGGTCATGGGCCTCGCCGGCGCCGACCGTATCTTTGAGCTCATCGACGAGAAGCCCGAGACCGACGAAGGCTACGTGACGCTCGTCAACGCGCAGGTGAACCCCGATACCTGGCAGCTCGAGGAGGCCGACCACCACACCGGCATGTGGGCGTGGAAACACCCGCACCGCGCAACCGGCGAGATCGAGTACGTACCGCTGCGCGGCGACCTGGTCATGGACAACGTCGACTTTGGCTACACGCCCGACCACGAGGTGCTGCACGGCGTGTCCGTGTTTGCCAAGCCGGGCCAGAAGGTCGCGTTTGTCGGTGCCACCGGTGCCGGCAAGACGACCATCACCAACCTCATCAACCGCTTCTATGACATCGCCGACGGCAAGATTCGCTACGACGGCATCAACGTCAACAAGATCCGCAAGGCCGATCTGCGCCGCTCGCTGGGCGTCGTGCTGCAGGACGTGAACCTGTTCACCGGCACCGTGATGGATAACATCCGCTACGGCAACCTGGATGCGACCGACGAGGAGTGCATCGCGGCGGCCAAGCTCGCGGGCGCGGACGACTTTATCACCCGCCTGCCCGACGGCTATGACACCATGCTCACCGGCAACGGCGCCCAGCTGTCGCAGGGCCAGCGCCAGCTGATCTCGATAGCCCGCGCTGCCGTCGCCGATCCGCCGGCAATGATTCTGGACGAGGCAACGAGCTCCATCGACACCCGCACCGAGGCCATCGTGCAGGCGGGCATGGATAAACTCATGGAAGGCCGCACGACGTTTGTCATCGCACACCGCCTGTCCACCGTGCGCAACTCTGACGCGATCATCTGTCTGGACCACGGCCGCATCATCGAGCGCGGCAACCACGATGAGCTGATCGCCAAGCGCGGGTATTACTACCAGCTTTATACCGGAGCGTTTGAGCTGGAGTAGTTCGGCTCGCCGAGATGGCCGATTTGCCGCTCATTCGTCGGGCATGGCCCTAAGGTCAATGCTCTCCTCTTTCGGGGCAAATCGACTCATCTCAACGACCCAAACACAATGCACCGCAACGAATAAAGCCTCCGCAGCACACACGAGCTGCGGAGGCTTTTCTATGCCCTCCGTTACGAGCTTACCGTTCCTCGCGTTGCAGCCCGGCTGCCTCGGCTGTCTTTACGCGGTTCTTGTCGATGTACATGTTTTTGTCGGCTTGGGAAAAGAGTTCACGCATGGTAGGCGGCTCGTCAAAATCACTGGAAAGCGCGTAGCCCACCGCATAGCTGATAGGCATGTCGGGGTGGGCCCCGGAATACTCGTTCACGTTCGCACGAACCCGAGCGAGACAGGACTCCACGGCAACCCGATCGGCATCCCACAGCACCGCGATAAACTCATCGCCGCCGTCGCGGCCCACAAAGCAAGTCTCGGACGCCACGCGCCCCAGCTGCCGGGCAAAAGAACGGATGTATTCGTCACCCTTCTCGTGGCCAAAGGTGTTATTGACCATATGCAGATTGTTAAGATCGAAGACGCACAGCGCAACGGGCGCCTCCGTGGAGACAGGCTGCTCCTGCCCCAAGATCTCCTCGCACTTGTTCTTATTGGGCAGTCCCGTGGCTTCGTCGAGATAGACTTTGTTCTGCAGTTCGCGATTGAGCGCGGCAGTTCGCACCGCGCGAACAAGTTCGACCGCAAAGGTCGCCACCAAGCCCACGATGTCGATGATCACCAAGCCCTCGAGATAGTTGAGCGCCGACGCCTTCTCCTGAGAGTAGTCCTCTGCGAGTCGCGTAGCATCGTCGCAAATGCCAAAGAACTCCTCGCTCATGGAGATGATGTCGGTGTTCTCGTAGCCGACTTCGCGCACGCGGATGATCTCGGCGCAAAGCTCATCAAAATAATTTGCAAGCTCGGTCATCTTTGCCTGATACTCGTCGTCGTCGAGACGGACGAGGTTGAGGTCGTCACTTCCGTAACGCAAGCCGTTGATGTATGAATCCACGGCTTTGAGCAGGCCATCTTGAGGCTGGCCCGCGTCCTCGAGCTTAACGATTCGCTGCGTGGCACCGCGCACCAGACCGGCGTAGTTGACCACGCGCGCCGTGCCCTGGATATCGGAGACGAGCAGCATAACATTGATGAAGAAGAAGATGAGAACTGCCGTGAGCACCATCATGAGCAGGCGCACCGCCTGGCTGGCCTTCTTGGCGACAGAAGTATTCACAAGTTCAATCCCCTAAATGACAAAAGTGCAGGTAGCACGCAGTGTGCTGAAATTCACGTGAGGTCAACTCTACCAGATGATTTTTCTAGGACGGGGATTAAAGAATCATCGACACGATAGTTATTTGAGAAGCTGAGCCATGGCGTTGACGAATTTTTGGACTTGGAGGGTGGGCTCGAGCGGGTAGTGCAGAAAGACTGGCACCTCGCGGCCGCACAGGAACGGCACGCCCACAAAGGCCGGGTGCACCCCCGACCACGCTCCGCAGGTGAGCACCGCGTCACCCTTTTCCTCCGCCTCGTTAAAGAGCGCAAAGTCGAAGCTATCCACGTCGATCACATCCACGCCGCCGTCGGCCAACAGATCGATACGCAGGCTGTCCATAGCGTCGTTGCCGTGACGGAGCACGCGCAGGCGCTTGCCCTCCAGGTCGGCAACCGTGATGCGCGTCTTGCGCGCCAGCGGGCTCGTGCGCGGCAGGTCGATATAAAACGGCACGTTGACAATGCGGAGCTTTTGGCAGGTGTCGCCCCAGCGCGGAGTCGAAAAACTCGACTGCACTACATCCACCTCGCGGCCAAGGCTGCGCATGACGGATTCGCGCTCGTCGTAGAGATCGCTTACCGGCACGATCTCAAATCGCAGCGACGGCTCCAAATCGTGGATGCCCGTCCACATCGACAGCGTTTGACGCCCCGGACACATCATCGACACGCCCAGGCGCACGGCACCGCCATCGCCCGCCGCGCGCCGGGCACGGCGCAGCGCGTCCTCGGACTGCCGCATGATCGAGCGCGCATCGTCCACCAGCAGTGCGCCGGCCGGCGTCGCCTTGACGCCCGAGTGCGAGCGTTCGAACAGCGTGATGCCGAACTCGGCCTCGAAGCCCGACACCTGCTTGACGAGCGCCGGAGTCGACACGCGCAATTTTGCCGCCGCACGCGAGAAGCTTCCCAGCTCCGCGGCGGCCGATATGGCCTCAAGTCGTCGATCGTACACGTCAATCTCCCGTTTTCGCGCCCGTGACCGCATGGTGCCACAGGGGGGTTGTTTTCGCAGGTCACGCGCTCAATTGAGAATAAACTGCATCGCACAGTATAAACCTACGGTTAACGCCATTCTAACAAATATGCAATTCACCTGCGCAAATGCAAAGCATACGATAACCAGCGAAAACCACGTGGGTCGGTTAATGGGAGCGACCCACCGGGAGGCACAAGAAGGGAAGTTCCTATGAGCAATTGGCTTAAGCTCGAGGGCGATGTCTGCGCCGTGACTGGCGCGCTCGGCGGTATGGGCGCCGAGATCTGCCGCGAGTTCGCCCGCAATGGCGCCAACGTCGTCCTACTCGATCTGGACGAGGAAAAGGTCAAGGCCGCTGCCGCCGACCTCGCTGCCGAGTTTGGCATCCACGCCGAGGGTTACAAGATGAACGCCACTGACGAGGCCGAGGTTCAGGCTGCCGTCGACGCCACCATCGCCAACTTCGGCCGCGTCGACGTCCTCGTCAACACCGCCGGCATCCTGCGCTTCGCCGCCATGGAGGACCTGCCGCTAAGCGACTGGGAGCAGGTGCTCAACGTCAATCTCACCGGCTACTTCATCACCTCGCAGCGCTTTGGTCGCGAGATGATCAAGGCCGGCCAGGGTCGCCTGGTGCACATCTCGACCGTCGCCAGCCACTCCCCCGAGACGTTCTCGGGCGTGTACAGCTCCACCAAGGCCGGCGTCAACATGATGTCCAAGATGCTCGCCGCCGAGTGGGGCCCCTACGGCGTCCGCTCCAACTGCGTCGAGCCCTGCTTCGTTAAGACCCCGATGTCGGCCAACTTCTACGCCGACCCCGAGGTCGAAAAGAGCCGCAGCCGTCTGATCGCCACGCGCCGCATCGGCGAGGTCAGCGATATCGCCAACGCCGTCATGTTCCTGGCGTCCACGCGCTCGGACTTTACCACCGGCGACGCCATCAAGGTCGACGGCGGCTTCTCCAACATGATGGGCGACCTCACCGCCAAGCCCGGCGGCCGTCGCGCCTATGCCGACAACTACCTTAAGAACAAGGGTGTCGAGCTCTGGTCCGATGAGTCCGGCGTCGCCAAGCCGACTGACCAGTAAACCAACCTGACAGGGAGGCCCCGCGGACACGCCCGCTCCTCCCCCGTATCGATTAGAAAGAGTCCAATGGCTTCCACCAACTCCAACAAGGGTCGCGCCGTCGTGCTTTCCGCCGCGTGCGTCACCATGTTCTTCATCAGCTCCATCGCGCTGTATTCCGTCGTGAGCAAGAACCTGCTCGCCGTCTACCCCGAGTGGTCGAGCGCCCTTACCTGGGCTTTCCCGGTCTTTCAGACCATCATGGCCGTGACGGGCATCTTCGCCGGCCGTATCTCCGATAAGATCGGCCCGCGCAACGTCGTGATCGCCGCCGCCGTGTGCTACGGCGTGGGCTGGTTCATGTCCGGCACCGTCACCGAGCCGTGGCAGTTCTACCTGTGGTTCTCGCTCGTCGCCGCCATCGGCAACGGCCTGGGCTACAACCCGGCGCTCACCACCGGCCAAAAGTGGTTCATCGACAAGAAGGGTCTCGCCTCCGGCATCACCCTGGCCGCTTCGACCGCCGGCCCCGCCGTGCTGTCCCCGGTGCTCGCTTCGCTGCTCATCCCGAGCCTGGGCATCTTTGACGCCCTCAAGGCACTCGGCGTCATCTTCTTTGTGACGATCGCCGCCTCCGCCCTGTTCCTGAAGGCCCCCGAGGCCGGTTGGCTGCCCGAGGGCTTCGAGGCCCCCAAGGGCGGCGCGCATGCCGGCACCTTCGGTGACCTCACCCCGGGCGAGATGGTCAAGACCCCGCGCTTCTGGGTCCTCATCGTCACCTTCGCCTTTGCCGCCACCGCGGGCACCCTGCTCGTGGGCAAGGTTGCCTCCATCGCCGCCGTCCAGCTCTTCGCCGACCCCACGAGTGCCGCGGCCGTCGCCCTCGGCGGTGTGGTCGTCTCCGTCAACACCTGCGCCAACCTGGTCGGTCGTCTGTCCTTTGGCCAGATCATCGACAAGCTCGGCGCCTATAAGTCGCTGCTCATCAGCCTTGTCGTCACCATCGTCGCGCTCGTCATCATGTCGATGAGCTTTACGCAGAGCATGTTCTTTGTGGCGCTCGCCCTGCTCGGCTTTAGCTTTGGCGCCCTGCTCGTCATCTACCCGCCGCTCACTGGTGGCGCCTTTGGCACCAGCAACATCGGCGTCAACTACGGCATCATGTTTTTGGGTTACGCCGCCTCCACCTGGATCAGCCAGCCCATCACCGCCGTGCTGTATCACGCCGAGGCCGGCAGCGCCGCCTACCAGCAGTCTTTCTACGGCGCCATTGTGATCGCCGCCATCGCCGTCGTGCTCACCGTCTACATGATGGTCTCCGACAGCAAGAAGAAGTCCGCCTAGTTTTACCGATGCGACAAAGGGACAGCCCCTTTGTCGCATTCCACCGGTCACCAGTATTAAGGAGTCGAAATGTCTGAGCTCAACCCCGTCCGCATTGCCGTTATCGGCGCCGGCGCCATGGGCCGCAACCACATCCGCTTTGTCACCGAGGAGCCCGAGGCCGAGCTCGTCGCCATCGCCGACGCCTTTGAGGGCGCCCGCGCCACGGCCGAGGCCGCCGGCGTGCCGTTCTTTACCGATCCCGCCCAGATGATGGACGAGGTCAAGCCCGAGGCCGTCATCATCGCCACGCCCAACGACCTACACCTGGGCGTTGCCCGCGAGGCTGTGAAGCGCAACATCGTGCCGCTGGTCGAAAAGCCGATCTCCAACGACCTCGAGGATGCCCAGTCCTTCGCCGCCGAGGCAGAGACCGCCGGCGTGCCCGTGCTCGTGGGTCAGCACCGTCGCCACAATCCCTTCGTCAACAAGGCCAAGGAGATCATCGAGGCCGGCGAGCTGGGCAAGCTCACCGTGTCGAGCTTCCACTACATGATCTATAAGAATGACGAGTACTTCGATGTCGAGTGGCGCCGCAAGAAGGGTGCCGGCCCGATCCTGGTCAACCTGGTGCACGACGTCGACCTGCTCCGCTACCTGCTGGGCGAGCCCGTTGCCGTCCAGGGTATGCAGTCCAGCGCCGCCCGCGGTTTTGAGACCGAGGACTCCGCCGTGGTCAACGTTCGTTTTGCCGATGGCGCGCTCGCGAGCATGACCATCTCCGACGCCACCGCCAGCCCCTGGAACTGGGAGGCAACCGCTCGCGAGGATCCGCAGTACCGTCCCTTCGACGCCGACGCCTACTTTATCGGCGGAACCTTGGGCGCCCTGTCGCTGCCCCGCCTGCACCAGTTCTCCTACGACGGCGCCTCCAACTGGCACAAGCCGCTGCAGATGGAGATTCCGGCCGTGGACCCGGCACTACCGCACAAGATGCAGCTCAAGCACTTTGTGAAGGTCGTCCGCCGCGAGGTCGAGCCCGTCGTGACCCCCGCCGATAACGTCAAGACGCTCACGCTTCTCAACGCCATCAAGGAGGCCGCCGAGACCGGCCAGCTCGTCGAGCTGTAATGCCTTAGGGCAGACCGCGGCAGAAGCCCCATGCCGAGCCCCTCGGTCCGTCACCAATAAGCCCCTCTTCTTTGCCCCGCGAGCAGCCTCCTGCCCGCGGGGCTTTTTGCTACCTTAACGACGATTTTTCTGGGGCGGGGGCTATTTTGCACCTCGGCTTGATTCGTTCGCCACCAAATGGGCCTATCTACTACGTTTAACCGATTACCCTCAACCATGCCGAATTTCGCGAAATTAAAACCGCAGGTAGACGGCTTGCCGATTTTCGGAAAACCGGGGGATGGTCGACCCATACGGTTCAAACGTAGTAGATAGGCCCCTTTCGTGGCGCAACCCCAAAACAGTCTTTTGGGACGGGTGGTATCCTTGGTAGCCCTGTGCTGCAAACGCACCTTAAACGCAAGGAGTCCCATGGATCTTATCGCCCAGCTCGCCCGCGAGCTCAACCTTAAGGCCGCCAACGTCGAGGCTGCCGTCAAGCTCATCGATGAGGGCAACACCATCCCCTTTATCTCGCGCTACCGCAAGGAAGCAACGGGCGGCATGGACGACGTCGCCCTGCGCGCGCTCGACGAGCGCCTGTCCTACCTGCGCAATCTTGAGCAGCGCAAAGAGGACGTCATTCTGCTCATCGACGCCCAGGGCAAGCTCACGCCCGAACTCGAACAGCAGATTCGCGAGGCCACGCAGCTCCAGCGTGTCGAGGACCTCTACAAGCCCTACCGCAAAAAGCGCATGACCCGCGCGCAAAAGGCCCGCGAGGCCGGCCTGGAGCCGCTCGCCAACATGATCATCATGCAGGCCTCGGCCAAGGGCAGCGCACTCGACGCCGCCGCGGCATACGTCAACGAGGAGGCCGGCTTCGACACGCCCGAGAAGGCGCTCGCCGGCGCCGCCGACATCGTGGCCGAGACGGTAGCCGAAGATCCCGAGAACGTCGCCGACCTGCGCGCCTTTACGCAAAACACCGCCGACATCGTCGTCGAGGCCACCGACCCCGCCGAAAAGACTCCCTACGAGCCCTACTACAACTTTGACGAGCCGCTGCGCCGTATACCCAACCACCGCGTGCTGGCTATCGACCGCGGTGAGCGCGAGGGCAAACTCCGCGTGCGCGTGAACGTCGACGGTGCTGTCGCCACGGCGCGCCTCGGCAGCCGCTGGCCCCGTCGCCAGGGTGTGTTCGCGCCCGTCTTTGACACCGCTATCGCCGACGGCTACAAGCGCCTCATGGCCCCCTCGCTGGAGCGCGAGGCCCGCGCCAAGCTCACCGTCCGCGCCCAGACCGAGGCCATCAACGTCTTTGCCAAGAATCTCGAAGGCCTGCTCTCGGCACGCCCCGTCCGTGGCGCCCGCGTGCTCGCGCTCGACCCGGGCTACCGCACGGGCTGCAAGGTCGCCGTCATGGACGAGACCGGCAAGCTGCTCGACCACGGCGTGGTCTACCCCACCAAGCCGCGCCACGACATCGCCGGCACCAAGCGCGAGCTCGCCCGCCTCGTCAAGAAGGACAGCGTCAACACCATCGTCATCGGCAACGGCACCGCCAGCCGCGAGACCGAGGAAGTCGTCTCGGAGTTCATTGCCGAGCAGGCACCCGGACTGCGATACACCATCGTCAACGAGGCCGGCGCGTCGGTGTACTCCGCCTCCGAGCTCGCCAGCCAGGAATATCCCGACCTGGACGTCACCGTGCGCGGCGCCATGAGCTTGGGCCGCCGCCTGCAGGACCCGCTGGCAGAGCTCGTCAAGATTCCGCCCCAGTCCATCGGCGTGGGCCAGTACCAGCACGACCTTGACCAGGCCGAGCTCTCGCGCACCCTGGGCCACGTGGTGGAGGACGTCGTCAACCGCGTGGGTGTCGACGTGAACACCGCGAGCGCGAGCCTGCTGGGATACGTATCGGGCATTACGCCGAGCGTGGCCAAGAACATCGTGGCCTACCGCGAGGAAAACGGTGCCTTTACCGATCGCCGCCAGCTTAAGAAGGTCCCCAAACTGGGGCCCAAGGCATATCTCAACGCCGCGGGCTTCCTGCGCATCAGCGGTGGCAAGAACCCGCTCGACGCGACGAGCGTCCACCCCGAAAGCTACGAGGTGGCCACGTCCGTCCTGGAGCGCGCAGGCGTTAAAGCCAGCGAGCTCAGCCGTGGCGGCGTGCCCGACATTGAGCGCCGTCTGGGCAGCATCTCGGCGCTGGCAAGCGACCTGGACTGCGGCACCCTCACGCTCATCGACATCGTCAACGAGCTCAAGAAGCCCGGCCGCGACCCGCGCGACGACGCGCCCGAGGTGGTCTTTAGCTGCTCGGCACTTTCCATCGATGACCTGGAGCCCGGCATGGAGCTCAAGGGCACGGTGCGCAACGTTGTGGACTTTGGCGCCTTCGTCGACGTGGGCGTGCACCAGGACGGCCTCGTGCACATCTCCAAGCTGGCCAACCGCTTTGTCAAGCACCCGAGCGACGTGGTACGCGTCGGCGACACGGTCAAGGTATGGGTCGAAAAGGTCGATCGCGACCGCAAAAAGATCTCCCTCACCATGGTGCAGGGGAAGTAGCGCGCAAAAAACATGCCATGAGCAGAGGGCCCGAACGTCTCAACGGACGTCCGGGCCCCTCTTTTTTGAAAATATAAATTAGAGGATTATTAGATTACAGATTGACCCATAAAGCGGGGCGGACGGCGTAAGCCGTGTCGTCCACGTAGTAGCCGCCGGAGTGCACGTAGCCGTCTGCGCGGACGTCGGCCGCGCCATCCGAGTCAACGCCCGGCGAGCGAAGCCACCAGTTGCACGCGCCGTTGTCATCCCATGTCCAAGCACCGTTGCTCACGGCCTGCTGGGTCGGCATGCAGATGCGATCGTTGTCGGACTTAAAATAGTTATTTGCTTCATCAACGGAAAGCAGCGTAGGGGCGCCGTTAATCTCTTTCATCTCACCGCCCGTAAAGGCCTGGGAAGCAAAGTCGTTTTCGAGCCATTTCTTGAGGTCTGAGGAGTTCCAGTCGTTGCCGTCATCCACATCCGTATTGAACGCGCGGGCATCAAGGGCCTTTTGACTCACGACATAGGCACGGTTGCCTTCGACCGTCAGGACGCGCCACTCGATGGGCTCCTTGCCGTTTGAGGCGTTACCGTCTTGCTCGTAGGAACCGAACTCGACCACGTCGCCCACCTGGCAGCCCTTAAAAGGGTTCTTGTTGAACGCGGGGACGACAACGAAGACGGCGATCAGCACGAGCGCGATGACGCCGGCCGCTGCCCCTCCGATGATAAGCGGTAACTTCTTTTTGCTGCCAGCTATATTGGCAGACTGCACCTTTGCAGCCTGCGGCATGGGCGCGACGCCAGGTGCCATGTCTGGGGCTACAACTGGATTTCCGGTTTCATCTGAGGGAGGGGTAACAGATGCCGCGGGGAACGGATTGCCGCAGGCGCAGCAAAACTTGGCCTCGTCAACGTTCTTGGTACCGCATTTGGGGCAGAACATGGGGTCTCCTTCCTTTCGCTTTTCACACGTTAAGGCTAGGCCCAAGGCAACCAAACTTGTTGCGCAACATGTCCCAAAGGCGAAGATATCCGTGCGAGCGTCGCCCCGCTTGCGTCGCACCCCCCCTTCCCGTCGACAACAAAAAGGCGCCGCCCCATCAAAGAGACAGCACCGACCTGGACTCGTGCGGCGCGAGTAAACCGCCAAAGCAAGGGTCCTCCCTCTCGCGACGTGCAAAATCGCGAGTATTCTGCAAATTCCACCGTTCCGGATGCCCCTCAGAGACGAAAAAGTAAGAAACAGCCCCCGTTTTAGCGTTTTTAGAGACAAAACGGGGGGCCGTTCCGTGCTTCAGCTAGCTGGTGAAAGCCTTTACCTTGCTGAATACTCTCAATTTTGCACGGCGCAGGCGGGGGTACCTTTGTCCGCGGCAGGATATAGAAGCCAATCACCAACCTACCGGCAAGCTCGTGTCGGCAGCCCCGGCCTTTCCTTTGCCTAGCGCGACCCTCGCGAAGCGCGTGAGCGATAGGGAAAGGAAAGGCCGGGGCGAACAACCCGCGGCGCAGCCAGTGTTCGCGTTACGGCAGAATATGGAAGCCCAAAGCGGCGATATCCTTGGCGAAACCGCGAACGGTGTCGAGCGAGACCTCGTACGGGTCGCGACCGATGTTCTTGCGCTTGGCCAGGATGCTGTTGGGCACCGTGATGATCTGGCAACCGCAGGCCTCGGCCTGGTAAATATTGATGAGCTCGCGCGTGGACGCCCACAGGACCTCGCAGTTGGGCTTGGCGGCGGCCTTCTTAACCGACTCCGTCATAAACGGAATGGGATCGACGCCGGTGTCGGCGATGCGGCCGGCAAAGAGCGAGATGATAGACGGCGTCTCGGCGTCAACGGCCTCGACCATCTCGTCGACCTGCTCGGGGGTAAAGATGGTGGTGACGTTGACCTTGATGCCGTCGGCCGAAAGCTTACGCACCAGCTCGGCGGTGGACTCACCCTTGGTGGTCACGCACGGAATCTTGACGTAGACGTTATCTGCCCAGGTAGCGATCTCGCGGGCCTCGACCTCCATGGTCTCGACGTCGTCGGCAAAGACCTCAAACGAGACGGACACATCGGTGATGTGGGCCAGGACCTCCTTGGCAAACGCGCGGTAATCCGTCACGCCGCCCTTCTTCATCAGGGACGGGTTGGTCGTGAAACCCTGAACGTTGCCGTTCTCGTACATGTCGAGCATGCCCTCGAGGTTTGCACCGTCAGCGAACACCTTGATTGCCATCTGCCTGATTCCTTTCGTTAGCATACGGCCAATAAACTGCTAAACACTTTACCTACGTTTATCAAGGCGTGAACTGCGGTTTTTTATCTTCTCGGCGAACGGTATAAACACCTCAGTGTTTGGATTGATAAACCGATTGAGCATGCAAAAGCAAAGAGTCGCAGTTTGAGCAAACGTCAGAACGCGGGATTCATTAGATGAGGCCGAAATGCTGCATCGCTGTGACGGTGCCATCGTGCGCGACGTCGTCGGTCACGTAGTCGGCGAGCGCCTTGACCTCGGGCATGGCGTTGCCCATGGCGACAGCCGTCTCGACGGCAGCGAGCATGCCCAGGTCGTTGCCCGAATCGCCAAAGCCAAAGGTGCGCGCATTTCCCTCGCGGCCCAGGTACGCCAGCGCTCGCGCCACGCCCACGCCCTTGTCAATGCCCTTGGGGCTCAGCTCGCGATTCTGACCACCGGTGTTGCACAGCTCAAACTCGCGATCGATAAAGCCATCGTCGTTGGCTATGCGGGCCAGATCGCTCGCGTTAATGCACACCTTGCCTACGCACAAGCGGCCATCGACGCGCATCTGATCAACGCCATGCACCACGCCGGCGCCTAGCAGAAATGACTGTTCAACACCAACTGGCTCAAGTGAATAGGTGGCACCGTTCGTCTCGAACAACGCCTCGCCGCCCGCCACAGTAATGCGACGTGCGAGCTCCACGACAACGTCCTCGTCAAAGCAGTCCTCATGCACCACGCGCCCCTCGACCTCGAGCGTGGCCCCCGCCATGGCAACGATGCCCGCGGGGTTCAGCGCGCGCAGGCCATCGGCAATCAGCCACAAGGGACGACCCGTGCAGATAAATGCCTGGTGACCCGCATTGCGCAGGCGACCAAATGCATCGACAACAGCCTTCGACGGATGGATTGCACTGAAGTCCTTGTCGGTCATATCGTCGGGATCGAACGACGTCAGCGTGCCGTCCACGTCAAAAAAGAGCACAGCGGATTCGGGGCACGCATCAATCATATGGGTTCCTTTCGAGGATGAGGGCAAACGAAGCATCCATCATATAATGGAGCGACGCAACCAGAGAGGTCACCCATGGAATTTTACGCAAGCTGCCCCGAGGGCTTTGAGTCCGCACTCGCCGATGAGCTTAAACGCCTCGGGCTTTCGCATGTCCGCCGCCTGAAGGGCCGCGCTACGTTTGAGGGCGAGCTCGAAGAAGGCTACCGCGCCTGCCTGTGGTCGCGCCTGGCCAGCCGCGTGTTTGTGGTGCTCGGGCGCTTTGAGGCGCAGGATGCCGATGAGTTGTACGACGGCGTTTACGACATTGCCTGGGAGAGCATCGTCCGCCCCGGCGCCACCATCGCCATCACAGCCCGCGGCGTGACCGAGCAGCTGCGCAACACGCGCTTCTCGGCCCTGCGCGCCAAAGACGCGCTGTGCGACCGTCTGGCCGAGACCACGGGCCGTCGCGCCGACGTCGATGCTGCCGACCCCGACGTTCACCTGCTGCTTTCGCTGCGCCAGCGCCGCGCGAGCATCAGCCTGGACCTTTCAGGCGACCCGCTGTTCAAACGCCTGCCGCCCGCAGCGACCCGCGCCGGCGAGGGCGCGCACGTGCTGCGCCCCGACTACGCCGCCCTGGTGCTGGCGCAGGTCGGCTGGACCGCACTGTGCGAGCGCGAGCTGACGGCCGACGACTACGAGAACGAGGCCCTGCCCACGCTGGTCGATGCCTCGTGCGCCGGCGGCGGCCTGCTGCTGGAGGCCGTGAACATTCTGACTGACCGCGCCCCGGGCGCCGCACGCGAGCGCTGGGGCTTTGAGGGCTGGCAGCTGCACGACGCCGCTCTGTGGGAGCAGCTGCTTGCCGAGGCACGCGAGCGCGAGGCGGCAGCACGCGAGCGCCAGGCACGCATCGTGGCCGTGGATGTTGACCCCGCCGCCCGCAAGACCGCTGAGTGCATGGTCAAGTGCGCCGGCTACAAGCGCTTTGTCGATTTTTGCGCCGCCAAGTCCGCCACCGTGCTGGACCACGCGGGCACCGTCGCCGGTGCCGCCGTGGTCGCAGATACGACCGAGACACCGCTTTCGCTCATGCACGACGCCATGACGCTGGTCGGCGAGCTGCGCCGCGCGCCCGAGCTTGCCGCGGCGCCGGTCGCCGCGCTCACCCGCGACGGATTGCTGGCCCGCGCGCTCCACGCCGAGCCCGAGCGCTCGATCGCCGTCATGCCCAATAACGAGGAGGCAACTATTGAGGTTTGGCCCTCGCTCGACCACGCCGCCGCGGCGTTTGAGGCTTCGACCAGTGCGGATGCCGAGGCCGAGGTTGCGGATGCCAACGAAGTCAACGACAACGCCGCCAACACCCCCATGCCCGAACCTGCCGCCACGCTCGACCTGGGCGACGGCAAGCCGCTGCCCGTGCTCATCCCCGAGTCGGAGCAGTTCGCCAACCGTCTGCGCAAGAACGCCCGCCTGCGTCGCAAGTGGGCCAAGCGCGAGGGCGTGAGCTGCTACCGCGTCTACGATGCCGACCTACCCGATTACTCCGCCGCCATCGACCTGTACGAGGGCTGTCCGCAGACGCCGGGCCGCTGGCTCGTCATCGCCGAATACGCCGCGCCCAAGACCATCGACCCCGCACTGGCCCAGGCCCGCATGCTCGACATCTTGGCCATCGCACCGCGCATCCTGGATGTTCCGGCCGAGCACGTGCACGCCAAGGCCCGCATGCGCTCACGCGGCGGCTCGCAGTACGGCAAGCAGGGCGCCGGCAAGGGCGGCTCGAGCGAGCGCGCTAACATCGCACGTCGCCGTCTGCCGCTCATCGAAGAGGGCGGCCTTACCTTTGCCGTCAACTTTGACGACTATCTGGATGTGGGCATCTTCCTGGATCACCGCGTCACCCGCAACCTGGTGCGCGAACATGCCAAGCAGGCGCGCCGCTTCCTCAACCTGTTCGCCTACACCGGCACTGCCACCTGCTACGCAGCCGATGGCGGCGTCGAGGAGACCGTGACGGTCGACCTCTCGAACACCTACCTGGACTGGGCCGAGCGCAATATGCGTCAGAACGGCTTTGTGGGGCCGCAGCATCACTTTGTGCGCGATGACGTGCTTGCCTGGATTCGTGACCAGCGCCAGACGCGCAACCGCTGGGACCTGATCTTTGTCGACCCGCCCACGTTCTCGAACTCGTCCAAGATGGGCCGTCGCACCTGGGATGTCCAGCGTGACCATGTTGAGCTTTTGGCCGGCGTGTCGCGCCTGCTCGCACAGGGCGGCCATGCCATCTTTAGCTGCAACCTGCGCGGCTTCCGTCCCGAGACGCGCAAGCTCGCACGCGCGGGCGTGGTGCTACAGGACATTACGGCGCAGACCATCCCCGAGGACTTCGCACGCAACCAGAAGGTGCACCACTGCTATATCGTGCGCCGCCTGCCCATCGAGGACGCCATGGCCGAGGTCGGCTTTAGCGCCGAGGAGATTGCCGAGCGAACCGAGGAGCTGCGCAACCCCGAGGCCCGCAAGCCTCGCGCGGCAGCGCCCGCGCACGCGCAGGCAGGCGACCAGGGGCCGCACGGCAACGGCAAGTCCAACTTTGCTGGCAAACCCTCCCCTGCCGGCAAGTCCAAAAAGAAGAAGTTCTACGCCAGCAAGCCCAAGGATAAATAGACAACGTTGCGGTGGAATACGGACTGTTTGGGGGTGCGGACAGAAAGTTGGACCGCGGGGCGGTCCGGACTGGAGGTTCGCATGTACAGCAGGGAGAAGGTCGAGCTCTTCCTCCTGGCGACGGAGGACGGCATGGGGCCCACCGCCGCCGCGGAGTTCGCGGGGGTCACGGTGAGCGCGGCCAAGAAGTGGGCGACGGGGCACCTCCCGCGCAGCTACACCGGCGGGGGCTGTAGAATCGTGGCGAGGAAACCGCCACGGAAGGAGGCCAGCTTGGGCCCCGACAAGTCGACCTACGCCCCGCCCGCGACCGGCCCGCTCGCCGGACTCAACGAGGACCAGATAGAGAACCTGCTGCTCAGGGCGGTGTTGGCCGACCTAAAAGCGGAAGGGTGGGACCCGGCTTCGATCTCGAACAGGAGCAAGTGCGAGCTCGGCGAGAGATTGAGGCGGGCGACCGCCCTGCCCCTCCGCTCGATCACAGGTTTCTTGAGGATATCGAAGAGCTCCTATGAGTACTGGAGGCCCCGCGTCGCCGCGCCGCGCGACCGCGACGCCGACATACGCGACCGCGTGGTGCGCATCTTCCGCGAGGGCTCGGGGTGCTGGGGGTACCGCACCGTCTGGGCGCGCCTGCGCCGCGAGGGCGTCCGCGCCAGCGAGAAGCGCGTGGCCCGCGTGATGCGCGAGGAGGGCCTCGAGGTCGTCTACAACAGGAGGCGCGCCCGGGGCTACAGCTCCTACGCCGGCGAGGTCTCCAAGGCGCCGGAGAACCTCGTGAACAGGAATTTCCACGCCGACGAGCCCAACCGGCTGTGGCTCACCGACATCACCGAGTTCAGGCTCCCGGGCGGCGAGAAGGTCTACCTGAGCCCGGTCATCGACTGCTTCGGCGGGATGCCCGTCGCCTGGTCGATCGGGCTGCACCCCGACAAGCGCCTCGCGAACTCGAGCCTGCTCAAGGCCTGCGCGGCGAGGCCGGCGGGCGCGCGCACGACGATCCACTCGGACCGGGGCGGCCACTACCGCTGGCCGGAGTGGATCGGGATCTGCGAGGAGAACGGCCTGGTCAGGAGCATGTCCGCGAAGGGCTGCAGCCCGGACAACTCGGCCTGCGAGGGCTTCTTCGGGCGCCTCAAGAACGAGTTCTTCCGCTACAGGGACTGGGAGGGCGTGACGGCCGAGGAGTTCATGGGAAGGCTCGAGGCCTACCTCGTGTACTATCGGGACGGGCGCATCAAGAAGTCCCTCGAGTGGCTGAGCCCGATGGAGTACCGCAGGAAGCTTGGATACGCCTAGGCGCGGTCCAAGAAATCGTCCGCACCCCTTTTTGCCTGGAATTAGGTAAATTTAGACCGTATTTCACCGCAACTCATATTGGGATGGCGGATGCCGACCTATCCCTGGATGACCAATCGGTAACCAATACCCACGTGCGTCTGGATATAGCGCGGGTGCGCGGGGTCGGACTCGATCTTCTTGCGCAGCGTGCCCATAAAGACGCGCAGGCTCGCCAGGTCGCTCTTAGTTGCCGTGCCCCAAATCTCGTGCAGGATAAACTGGTGCGTTAGTACCTTGTCGGCGTTATGTGCCAGCAGGCACAAGAGCTTGTACTCAATCGGCGTCAGATGCAGCTCCTCGCCATCCATCGTGGCAATGCCGGCATCAAAGTCGATATGCAGCTCACCGGTATCGAACGAGCCCTCGGAGGCAACACCACCCGTTTGCGCATACGAAAGGCGCCTGAGCGTCGTGCGAATGCGTGCAAGCAGTTCCTCGACCGAAAACGGCTTGGTCAGGTAGTCATCGGCGCCGGCATCGAGCGCGCGAATCTTGTCCGCGTCCTCGCTGCGCGCCGAGACCACGATGATCGGCATGCCCGACCATGCGCGCACCGACTCCACCACCTTGACGCCGTCCATATCGGGCAGGCCCAGATCGAGCAGCACGATGCTCGGTGCCTGCGATGAGGCGGCGGCGATGGCGGCATGGGCGGTCTCCACGGCCATATGACGCAAGCCGTGCGCCTCGAGCGCGGCAACAATAAGGTTGCGGACGGCGGGATCGTCCTCAACGACCAAGATGAGCGGTTTTACGGCAGAGTTCGGCACAGCGCTACTCCTTATCAAACGAAACGTCGGCGACGGGAAGCTCAATCGTAAAGACCGAGCCGTGCGGGTCCGCCGCGGCAACCTCTATGCTACCGCCATGCGCCAGCGCAATGGAGCGGCAGAGCGAAAGACCCAGGCCCACGCTGCGATGGCTGTCGGCAAGACCGTGGTTGGCGGTGTAGAACGACTCAAAGATCCGCTCGCGGTCCTCGGGCGCAATGCCCGGGCCGTCATCGGCCACCGAGCACGCTACGCGTCCATCGTCGACGCCAATCGAAATCACGATATGCGAGCCTGCGGGCGTATAGGTGACGGCGTTGTTCACCAGATTGACCACCAGCTGCACCATCAGGCGCGCATCGACGTTAACGAGCGCCGGCTCATCGCACGGCACCACCTTAAGGTCGTGCTCGCGCACGGCAGGGTTCACGTGGCGCAGTGCCTCCTCGACGATATCGTCCATAAGCTCGAGCGTAGTCGACAGATGCATACCGTCGCCCTCGAGCTTGGTGATGGCAAGCAGGTTCTCGACGGTAGCGTTGAGCCATTGCGCATCCGAGCGAATGGACAGGAGCAGGCCGCGGCGCGTCTGGGCGTCGAGCACGGCGGTGCCGGTCGAGCCCTGGTCGAGCAGCACGTCGGCATTACCCGAAATACTGGTGAGCGGTGTGCGCAGGTCGTGCGAGATGGAACGCAGCAGGTTGGCGCGCAGCTGCTCGTTTTTGGCGAGCACCGCCGCCTCCTCGCGGGCCTCCATGGCGCGGGCGCGATCGAGTGCCAGCTCGCCTTCGCTCACGATGGCATCGGCAAGTGTCCGCTCCTCGTGCGTCAGCACGTCGGGCTCGGCAACGATAGCCAGCACGCCCACCACCGAGGCGGGGTCGCCCGAGCGCGCGAAGCCGTCGCCTGTGCGAACCGTCAGGTAGATGCCATAAAACGCCGAGCCGCCGAACGTAGCATCGAGCGGCGTTCCCACATAGGCGGACGCCGAGAGCCGCGGTGGCATCTGCGGCGCCAGCTCGTGCACCGGCGCGGCATCGCCCACGGCCGTGTATGTCGCACGCGGCAGCAGGTCATCGCCCTCGGCGTCGGCGCTGTACCACACGACCGGACAGCCCGAAAGACGCGCCAGCTGCGTGGCCATGGCGTGAACGATCTGCTGCTCGTCGGCGCAGCGCTGCAACATGCGATTGGTCTCGAGCACCATATGCGTGCGGCGGTCGCTGGCGGCAGCCTGTGCCAAAGCGCGACGCAGGGCCAAGGCAATCGAGCTCGACACAAGCGAGACCACAAACATGATGAAGAACATGCCGGGATAGCCGCGGTCGATAAACGACAGCGAGTAGCGCGGGTCGACAAACAAGAAGTTGTAGAGCGCCACGGCGGCAGCCGAGCTCAGCAAGCAATACAGGCGACTCCAGGTAAAGAATGCGCACAGCTGAACGGCGAACACATAGACGATCATGATGCTCGGCGCGAGACCCGGATGGTCGAGCAGCGCGCCCACAATCGTCGCCGCGACCAGCAGTCCCACCGATACGCAGGCGTCATACAGAGGAGTGCGGCGCGCCAGCGTTGTGCGCCGCCACCAAAAGCTATCGGCAATATCGCCGTCCGTACGGACGTCCATCAGCGTTCCGCCCCTCTCTCAAAAACAAAAACCACCACAAAGGGGACAGGCGCCTTTGTGGTGGTTTCCCCTTGTGGTGGTTCCAAGTGTAAAGCCTTTGCAACCTGCGGACGTTAGACAAACAGCACGTGCGCGAGCAGTGCGCACACGCACACCGCTCCAAATACCAGTGCCACGATCGAGATCACGCGGTCGGCCATGTCCATGTTGGCCCGATTCGTAAAGAACCGATCTTCGGCGGCGTCGGCGCGTGCCTCACGTACCAGCTCGGCAACCACCTCGCAACCGTCAAGCACCTTTGCATCCATGGTTTCCTCCCAGGACTCAATCCCCGTCAATACAAACCCGCCCGTTCGCAGACAAACCTCGAGCGTCGACTACGGCCGCTCATTGGGGGCCAGGCGTTGCATCTTGTTCACGGCCTTGAACTTGGTGAACAGCGGCACGTACTCAAAGCTCACGTTGGAGTTCTCCAGGCCGTACCAACGCGCGGGCGTGCCGGCGGCACGGCGGATGATGTACTTGAGCGTGATGGCCGTACGCTCGCTCGGCTCCACGTCGCTTTCGGGCGCCAAAAGCTTACGGATCAGGACGAACTTGAACGTGCCGATGTTACCCGGGTCCTTGTAGACCGAGTAGTCATGCGTCTGCGGCGGCAGCTCGCCAGTGGCAGCCAGGTCCTGAACAACCTGACGCAGGTAGGCATTGACGCGCTGGTTGATCTTGTAGCCCAGGTACAGATGCACGCGGAACACGTAGTCGGTGCCGAACGTCTCGACCGAATAGGCAAAGGTATGCGGCTCGTCCATGGTCTCGACATTCACAAACCACCAGGCGCGGGCGCGCTTGGGATGCTTGTCCAGAATCGAGTAGACGATGTCGCGATCGATGTAGTCGGTATGGGTGTCCTTGGTCAGGTACACGACGTTGTCGCTCATGCGCTCGTAACGGTCGTCGTCGCGCAGGCGCTTGAGCTGCGGCAGGTAGCTGCGCAGCGGCAGCAGCGTAAACTGGCGCTGCTCAACAGCCGTACCGTTGTACCAGCACACCATAATGCCCATGATGAGTGCAGCCATGAGGATGGTGAAGTAGCCGCCGTGGAAGAACTTGGTGAGCGAGCTCACGAAGAAGAAGCCTTCGAGCAAAAGGAAGAAGGCCGCGAAGATCCACGGAGCAACCTTGAGCTTGCGCTCCTCGTGCAGGTAGAAGAAGAGCAGCAGCGTGGTGCACATCATAGTCAGCGTAATGGCAAGGCCGTAGGCGGCTTCCATATGCGCCGAGTTCTGGAACAGCAGCACCACGATGACGCAGCCGACAAGCATGACGTTGTTGACCATGGGGATGTAGAGCTGGCCCTTGGTCTCGGCAGGGTAGAAGACCTGCATGTGCGGCATGAGGTCCAGACGGCTGGCCTCGGACACCAGCGAGAATGCGCCGGTGATGAGCGCCTGCGAGGCAATGATGGCCGCAACGGTGGAAAGGCCGACGGCAAACGGACGCAGGCCCGGGGCGAGCATCTGGTAGAACGGGTTGAGGTCGGCAATGCCCATGAGCTCGGGGTTGGCAGCGTTGTTCATAAGCCAAGCGCCCTGGCCCATATAGGAAAGCAGCAGGCAGCACTTAACGAACGGCCAGGTAGCGTAGATGTTGCCGCGACCGACGTGGCCCATGTCGGAGTAGAGCGCCTCGGCACCGGTGGTGGCGAGGAAGCAGCTGCCCAGAATCATGATGCCCGCGTGGTTGTTGGGGCTCAGCAAAAAGGCGATGCCGCGCACCGGGTTGAGGCACTGCAGCACGGCGGGGTGCTGGAAGACAAAGAACAGACCCGTGCCGCCCAGGCACAGGAACCACAGCGTCATGATGGGGCCAAAGGCGTGACCGATCTTGGCCGTACCGATGCGCTGTACCAAGAAGAGCGCGATGATGATGGCGAGCGTAATGGCGACGACGCGGCCTTGGTCATCGCCCAGCACGGCATGGACCGCCGGGATGGTGCGCAGGCCCTCGATGGCCGTGGTAACGGTAACGGCCGGCGTCAGGATGCCGTCGGCGAGCAGCGCGGCGCCACCCAGCATGGCGGGGATGATAAGCCACTTGCCACAGCGCTTGACCAGGCTGTACAGGGCAAAGATGCCGCCCTCACCATGGTTATCGGCGCGCAGCGAGATGAGCACATACTTGATGGTGGTCAGCAGCGTGACCGTCCACACGACAAGGGAGAGCGCGCCAAGCACGAACTCCTCCGTCACGCTTCCGATGCCGCCGTTGCCGGCAACGAGCGCCTTGGTTACATACATAGGGCTGGTGCCGATATCGCCGTACACCACGCCCAGCGTGACGAGCATCGCCGAGATGCTCACAGGAATCGCAGCGTGCGAGGCTGCCTCCTTGGCCTTTTGTTCCATAAGCCGGTTTCCTCCCAACTTTAATGTTCGAAGGAATTATAGGTAATCGGCCCATGTTTGAATGGCACTGTTTTCCCAGCTAAATAAACATTTATACGGCCTTTAGGCCACCGCGGCGATATGAAATGTAACAAAGGGACTGCCCCTTTGTCACATTCGTCATTTTCCAAGCCAGTTTTTGAACCACCATTCCATGGATCGGCTCATCTCGGCCATAAAGGGACTCGTGTGCTTGCGGGTATAGATGTCCACGACGCGCTCCCCCACCTCGCGGGCATGCGGACGGAACATTGCGTCCATCTCGGCCACCTGCGCGTCCATGGTCGCGGCATCCGCGCGGCAGTAGCGCTCCTCGTGCACCAGGTTCACCACGGGATGCGCGATTGCCGGGCGCTCCTTACGGGGCGTGCCGATGATGAGCATCGATAGCGGCATGGTATAGGGCGGCAGATCGAGCAGCTCGGCGACTTCCTCGGCATTCTCGACGATATCGCCGATGTAGCAGCTCCCCAGCCCCAGGGCCTCGGCGGCAACCACGGCGTTTTGCGCGGCGATCACGGCATCCTGCGCCGCGATGGCAAAGTCGCCCAAACCCGGCGCGCGGCGGGGTGCCTTGCCCGTGCGCTCGACAAACTCGGGCTCAAAGCAGCCCACGTGCTCAAACAGATCGATCCACTTGGCATAATCGACCACAAATATTAGTGCCCAGGGCGCCTTGGCAATCATGGGTTGGTGGTCGCACAGGTCGGCCAGGCGGTCGAGCGTTGCCTGCTCGCGGATGCTCACGATGGAATACATCATCATGGCGCCCGCCGACGGCGCGCGACTCGCCGCATGCAAAATCGCCGCCCGCTGCTCGTCGGTCACCGCCACGGGGCGGTCGTCGTCATCACGCGCGAAGGCACGCGTGGAGGAACGGTGCTCCAACGTGTCCAGCACCGCATTACCCGTAGTCTCGACCGGATAACCGTTCGCATCCACGCCCGCAGCTCCGCCGCAGTACTCGGCACCCGTCATACAAACCTGCTCGCCCATAGCTCTATCCTCGCTAATTCTTTAAGAAGCCTTTACGTTTCCGTGTAATTCCCGTCCATTATCGCGCAGGTCGCCACTACATTGCGCCACACCGCCACACGTGCGCGTTAATATGGCTGGTTGTTGTGCGCAGACACCAATTGCAGCGCATATCTTGGTAACAATCGGGTAAACCCCCGCTTTCGTACGTTTTAGTTTGTGAGGAGTCTCAGCATGTTCGCTGCCGCCATCTCGCTCGTCGGTCTTGCGGCGACCGTCTACCTTGTCTTGCGCGAGGCCAAGGCCATTCGCGCTCAGTCGGGCACCGTTGCCAAAAGCGCTCTTGGGTGGAGCGTCGCCTTCGGCCTGTTCCAGCTCTTTTTGACCATTTGGGGCGCCATTGGCCTCGTCGCCCAAAACGAGCCGCTCGCCTTTGTGATGCTCATCCTGACCAACGCCATCCTCACCGGCTGCGCTTGGGCCAGCATCGCCCGCGACCGCATCGCCCCGCGCGTCTTTGCGTTCGCCGGGCCCGACGCCCCCGCCCCCACCGGCAAGCTCGCCCGCCTGCGCGGAGCCTTTGTGGGTAAACCGCTCGTCGCCGCCGTCCTGTGCCTGCTGCTCGCCGGCGTCTTTGCGCTGCTGGGCATGGAGGTCTCGTCCAACCACGACTTTACCTGGGTCTACCCCCTGTGCATCCTGCTCGAGTGGGCCATCATCACCACGCTCATGACCGGCCTGTTCTTCCTGTTCCAGCGCCACGGCGCAGCCCCCGCGGTCTTGGCCTTTGCCCTCTTTGTCCTGGGCATTGCCGAGTTCTTCGTCATCACGTTTAAATCCATGCCCATCCAGCCGGGCGACCTTTCGGCCATCTCCACCGCCGCCGCGGTCGCCGGCACCGGCTACACCTTCTCGATCTCGCTGTTCTGCGTGCTGTCCATGGGCTTTACCGCCATCGCCATGCTGCTGTGCGAGTACGCCGGCCTGGTGGCACCGCACCGTCAGAAGGGCGCCGCCAACGCCAAGCGCATGCTGCTCACCAACCTGCTCGTCGCCGTGCTGTGCCTGGGCGGTGTGACCGCACACGTCACGCTCATCGACTACTACAACACCCTCGGCATCACCGTCTACACCTGGCGCCCGCTCGAGAGCTACTGGCGCGAGGGCTACCTGCCCGCTTTCATTAGCGCAGCGCAGTCCATCAAGCCGCCCAAACCCGCCGACTACTCCGTCGACGATGCCAAGGCCACGCTCAAAAAGTACGCCAAGGCCTATGACAAATCCGACGCGGCTAAGAGCGATGAGCGCGCCGCCGCAAAGGAGCAGTTCGACAGCGAGAAGCCCACGGTCATCGCCATCATGAACGAGACCTTCTCGGATCTGTCGATCTACCAGAACATGCGCGCCGGCTACGAGGGCCCGCAGTACTTTAAGAACCTGTCCAACTGCCTCAGCCGCGGCAAGCTCTACGTGAGCGCCTACGGCGGCGGTACCGCCAATACCGAGTTTGAGTTTATGACCGGCAACTCCATGGCCAACCTGGGCTCGGGCGTGTACCCCTACACCATCTACAACATGGAAACGACCGGGAACCTGGCAGAGCAGTTCAAGTCGCTCGGATATTCCACCACGGCCATGCACCCCAACCACGCCACCAACTGGAACCGCGAGAACGTGTACAAGGACTTTGGCTTTGACCGGTTCCTGTCCATCAACGACTTCCAGGGAGCCGACACTCTGCGCGGTATGGTGACCGACCAGGCGACCTATGACAAGATTCTTGAGCTGCTCGACCAGAACGCCGATCCGCAGTTTATCTTCGACGTGACCATGCAGAACCACTCGGGCTACGACACGGGCCTGCTGCCGGTCGACAAGCAGATGCACCTGAACATCGACACGACCGATCTGGACGCCAAGACCGTCGAGGACGGCACGCTCTCCGATGTCGACGAGTACGTCTCGTGCATCGAGCAGTCCGACCAGGCGCTGCGCTACTTCCTTAACGCCTTGAGCAAGCTCGACCGCAAGGTGGTCGTGGTGTTCTGGGGCGATCACCAGCCGTTCTTCCCGTCCAAGTTCAACGACAAGTGGTTTACCGGTGAGGACGACGCCACGCATCAGGAGCGTCTGTGGCAGACCGACTACATCATCTGGGCCAACTACGACGTTGCCGGCTGCGACCAGACGAGCGAGGTCGACGACCTGTCCACCAACTACCTGTCCACGCAGCTTATGCAGCTGATCGGCGCACCCCTCTCCGACTACCAGAAGGCGCACATGACGCTGCGTGAGTCGCTGCCCGCCATCAACTCGGTGGGCTACGAGGACGCCAGCCTGCGCTGGGCGCTCTCCTCCAACGTCACCGGCGACGACGCCGCCGCAGCAGCCGCCACCAAGGCGCGCGAGGATTACGCCAAGATGCAGTACTACGAGATGTTCCGCGACGGCAAGAATGTGTACACCGAGCACTTCCAGACCGAGGCCAACGAGACCGACCCCAACCTGGCGCCGGGTACGACCAAGATCAAGTAGCGGCGCGTCTTAACTGGTTCGTCTGCCCGGCGGCGCGGAACGTAAGGTTCCCTGCTCGGACAGTCCTGCTCGCACGGAGAGCACATTAAGTGCTCTCCGGCTCGTGCGGAACTCGCGATGAACCTTACATTCCGCGTCGCCGGGCAGACGCCTCGGTGTTGAAACGCGGCTTGTCATGGGGACATCTGCTGAACATATATAAGTTGAAGGCCACGTCATGTGGCCTTTTTGCATCCGGAAACCGTGTCCCAGAATTCACGTCCGGAGCGGGATGCAGTTTCCGCTTACGGCCCCGTTGGGAAACTCCATCCCATTCCAAAGGCAAATTCTGGGACGCACTTTCCGAAACCCCATCCATCAGGAAAGCCCTTCCCACTCTGAATACATCCAGCGAACGTATGCGAGCGTGTTGTCCAGAACGGCCTCGTCATCGAGGTGATGGAAAATGTCACCCCAAACGCTTGCCACGGTTGCGTCCACAAGTGTCAAGAAAAAAGCCTCGAGAATCTCGAGGCTTTCACGTTTGTACGATTGAACGCGCGGCACCGTGAGCGACGGTCTACTCGCCCAAAACGGCCTTCTTGGCGGCTGCGGCCATGTTGTCTAGGTCTTCCTTGGTGGGATGGTCCTTCGCGGCAACCCAGTTGTCGAGCAGCATCTTATAGCGAGCGTTGTCGGGATCTTGCTCGAGCATGGCCTCGTAGCGCTGCTTGACCGCGGGGCCCATCTTGCCCTGGCACATCGCCCAGCCCGCAAGCTCGGCATCCCCAGCCAAATTGGAAGTCACGCGATCAATAATCTGCTGGTAATAGCTCTGGTCGGCGCCAAAACCGCAGGTGCCAAACAGGAAGACGCGCTTGCCGTGCAAGGCGGAGAGCAACGCCGCGACCGAAGGCGTGCACGCGCCCTTGTCGCACCAAAAACCGACGAGCACCGTGTCGGCCGTGCAGGCGCCCTGCGCCTCGAGCGCAACCTGATCTGCATCCGCATCGTCGCTCAACGCCGCGGCATGGACAAACTCAACACCCGCAGCCTGCAGAACGCGCTTGATCGCGCCCGAAACCATCCTAGTATTACCGCTCTTGCTGTTAACCACCAAAGAGCACGTCATAGTCACGTTGCCTCGTTTCCCCCAAAACTAAAGCCACTAATGCAATTTATTAGATGAATATCTTAGTACTAACGACGCAGATGTAAACCATCTGCCGCCAATCGGTGGCCCCTACTGGGCAAACTGGCTGCGGTAGAGTTCGGCGTAGAAGCCGCCTGTCGCTAGCAGCTTGTCGTGTGTACCGCGCTCGATAATCTGGCCGTCGCGCATCACCAGGATGCAGTCGGCGTTGCGAATCGTGCTCAGGCGATGCGCCACCACAAAGCTCGTACGGCCGGCCATGAGCTCGTCGAATGCCGCCTGCACCTGCAGCTCGGTGCGGGTATCGATGCTCGACGTCGCCTCGTCCAGCAGCAGAATCGCCGGGTCGGTGAGCATGACGCGCGCGATGCACAGCAGCTGCTTTTGACCCTGGCTAAACGTGCCGCCGTCCTCGCCGATCACCGTATCGTAGCCGCCTGGCAGCTGCACGATAAACTTGTGCGCGTGCGCGCGCTTGGCCGCCTCGACAACCTGTTCGCGCGTGGCATCGGGACAACCATAGGCGATATTTTCCGCCACCGTGCCCTCGAACAGCCACGTATCCTGCAGCACCATGCCAAAGGCGCGGCGCAGGCTTGCGCGCGTGTAGTCACGCGAGGAACGGCCATCGACCGCAATGCGACCGGCATCGATATCGTAAAAACGCAGTAGCAAATTGATGAGCGTCGTCTTGCCGCAGCCCGTGGGGCCGACCAGGGCAAAGCGCATGCCGGGCTTAGCCTCGATGCAGATATCCTGCAGCAGTTTGCGGTCGGGCACGTAGCTAAAGTCCACATGCTCAAAGGTCACCTCGCCCTGCGGGACGGCAAGTTCCACGGCATCCTCCGCGTCGGGCTCCTGCTCGCGCGCATCGAGCAGCGCAAACATGCGGCGCGCCGAGGCGTACGCGGTCTGGATCTGCGTAATGACGTTGGTGACCTCGTTGAACGGCTTGGTGTATTGGTTGGCATAAGACAGAAAGATTTGAACGCCGCCCACCGTAAGCGCCGCAGGCACGCCCGTGATCACGCCCACGCAGCCGATCACGGCGACCACGGCATAGATGATGTTGTTGATAAAGCGCGTGCCGGGGTTGGAGAGCGAACCCATAAACTGCGCGCGCTCGCCCGCGGTGTAGAGCTCGGCATTGAGGGCATCGAAGCGTTGCTGAGCGTTCGAGCCATAGGCAAAGGCGTCGACAAGCTTCTGCTCGCCCACGTACTCCTCGATATGGCCGCCAAGCTGACCCTGAATACGCTGCTGCGCCGTAAAGCTCTTGTTGGAGAGTTTGGCGATGGCGCTGGCCGCAAAGATGGAGAGCGGCGTGACGAGCACCACTACGAGCGTCATGGTCAGGTTGATGGAGAGCATAAACGCGAGCGTGCCAACGATGGTGATAACGCCGGTGAAGAGCTGGGTAAAGCCCTGCAGCAGACCGTCGCCCACCTGGTCGACGTCGTTGACCACGCGGCTCATAAGGTCGCCGTGGGCATGGCTGTCGATAAAGCTGAGCGGCATGCGGCTGAGCTTATCGCTCGCCTCCACGCGCATGTCGCGCACCGTTTCGTAAGACAGGCGGTTGACGCAATAGCCCTGCAGCCACTGGAAGGCCGCAGCACCTACGACGACAATCGCGAGCTTGGTAACGAGCGGCAGCAGCGCATCGAAGTCCACCTGCCCGGCGGCGACGATAAGGTCGATGCCCTCGCCAATGAGAATGGGCGTGTAGAGCTGCAGAATCACCGAGACGGCGGCACTCAAAAACGATGCCGCAAACGAGACGCGGTGCGGACGGACATAGCCCAGCAGGCGGCGGGTCACCGCACCCACGGGATAGCGCTCGGGATCGCCGGGCTGGCGCGGACCGTCTCCCAGGTCGTTGAGGCTATCGTTGCCGGACACGTTGGCCGTCATCGTGGCGACCGAACCGGAGGAAGTGTACGGATTCATTTAGCAGCCCTCCTTTGCGCAGACGGATGTGGGGACGGTCGGGGCGCCTGGGGCGGGCGCGGGCGCCGTACTCCCCTGCTGACCCTCGAGCTCCTCGCGGCGAAGCTGCGACTGGCAAATCTCGCGGTAGAGCTGGCAGGTCGTGTAGAGCTCATCGTGCGCGCCCAGGCCCGCAACCGAGCCGTGGTCGAGTACGCAGATCATGTCGGCATCGCGAACGGTCGAGACACGTTGGCTCACGATGACGGTCGTGAGCGGCAGCCCGCCCTCGGCGGCACCGCGCACACTGCGCTCGCGGATGGCATGGCGAAGCGCCGCGTCGGTCTTAAAGTCGAGCGCCGAGGCAGAATCGTCCATGATCAATATCTGAGGCGAGCCCACCAGGGCGCGCGCGATGGTCAGGCGCTGGCGTTGGCCACCGCTAAAGTTCTTACCGCCCGCCTCGACCGGGGTATCGAGCCCCTGCGGCTTGTTGCGCACGAACTCGCTCGCCTGCGCCATGTCGAGCGCCGCCCAGAGATCCTCGTCGGTCGCAGCCTCGTCGCGCCAGGTCAGGTTGCTGCGGATGGTGCCGCTCACCAGCGACGCACGCTGTGGAACGGTCGCGACCACACGGCGCAGCTGGTCGAGCGGCCAGGTGCGCACGTCGGCGCCCATCACACTCACGCTGCCGGTGCTCGCATCGTACAGGCGCGGGATAAGCGAGACGAGCGTGGACTTGCCGCTACCCGTACCGCCGATAATGCCAAGCGTCTTGCCCAGCGGGAGCTCCAGGGTCACATCGTTGACGGCATTTGCCGCGCCCGCGCCAAAGGAGAAGCTCGCATGGCTCAAGCCCAGCGCAGGAACGGGAGCGACATTGCCCGGCTTGGGCAGCGCGACCGGCTGGTTGCCCTCGTCGGTGATGCTCGGCACGCAATTGAGCACCTCGTTGATACGTGACGCACTGGCGCTCGCCTTGGTAAAGACCACGACCAGGTTGGCGACGTACACGATGGAGGTCAGGGTCTGCGTCATGTAGTTCACAAACGCCATGACCTGGCCCTGCGTGAGCTCGCCCACGTTGACCTGAATGCCGCCCACCCACAGGATGGCGCACACACCCAGGTTCATCACCAAAAACGTCACGGGGTTGAGAACCGACGAGAGCTTGCCCACCGCGATGGCGGTATTGGCCTGGTCATCGGCGGCTTGGGCAAAACGCTCACGCTCGTGGCCCTCGCGCACAAAGGCGCGAACCACGCGGGCGCCCGAAAGCCCCTCGCGGCAAATGAGCGCGATGCGGTCGAGCTTTGCCTGCAGCTGCCTGTAGTACGGAATGCAGCGCGCCATGACAAACCAAAACACCAGGCCGATGGCGGGCGTGCAAATCAAAAAGATGATGCCGAGCTTAAGGTCGATGGCAAGGGCCGCGACCATGGAGCCCACCGCTAGGAAGGGCCAGCGGATGAGCATGCGCACGCCCAGCGCCACAGCGAGCTGCACCTGGTTGACGTCGTTGGTGATACGCGTGATGAGCGACGGCGTGCCAAAACGGTCGAGTTCGGCATAGCTCAGCTTGTTGATATGCTGGTAGAGCGCGCCACGAATGTCGGTGCCCATGCCCTGCGAGGTGAGCGCCGCCATCTTTTGGCAGACGAGCGTAAACGAGATGCCGATCACAGCCATGGCGGCAAGCAGCATACCGTAGTGGATAACGGCGTTCACGTCGTGCGCCCCAATGCCCTTATCGATCATCTGGGCAATCACCAGCGGCGTCAGCAGGTCAAAGATTACTTCAATCAACTTGCACGCAGGACCAATCACCATATACCGGCGAAACTTACCACCAAAACGCCTGAGCAGCTCAATCATGTATAGGCGCTCCCTATCATCATTCACATTCAATTCGAACCATGATAGTACCGCCACCCCAAAAGAAGCGTAAACAACTCAACAGGGATTCGAATCCTTAGACAGGTAAGAACCAGTACCTCGGCACAGCCAACGACCGGTACTCCACACGAGATAAAATTCAGATAAATGCGCCTTTGCAGGAGCCTCTTGGACCATGTAGCAGCCGATGTTTTGGCAACGCCAGCGAGCGGCATAACGTCAGGAATTCAATTATCAGATAAATGTGACCCTTCAGGCGGTTTTGGTCGGCTACCCGCGAGTGCCGGCAGGGCGCTTGGTAGTCGAGCGATCCCGCAGGCAAAGCCGAGGACCAGCGAGACACCAAGCGCCCTGCCGGCACTCGCGGGTAGCCGCGGCACCAAAAAGCGCCTGCGCACTCGATGGATCCGGATGCCCGACAGAGGCTCCTTATGGCTGCTTCCTTCCGGACCTGACCAGATTCGGAACATGTCGTCATCCGAACCCATCGAACGCGCTAGGCGCTCGGTATATCTTACCCGCTCCAGCCCGATGGGGCAAGGTAGCTAATTTGGGACGGGGCTTTTGACTACTTGGGCAATCAGATCGACAGGTGGTCAAATAAGCCCCGTCCCAAAAAGACTGGTCTGCTGCCATGCCACAAAAGGGGCCTATCTACTACGTTTAGGCCGCAGGGGTCAACCATAGCCGGCTTTTTCGAAAATCGGCAAGCTTTCTACCTGCGGTTTTAATTTCACAAAATCCGGGATGGTCGAGGGTGCTCGGCTAAACGTAGTAGATGGCCGCATTTCATGGCGGACGGTCCGACCCAAGGCCCAAGGCGGCCAGCCTCGGATAGCCATTCTCGATGTTGCGGTGGAATAGTTCCCGTTTTTGCCGCCTGAGCCGCCAAACAGGAACTATTCCACCGCAACTTATAGGGAGTTGGGTTTTAGAGGCGGGCGAGGTCGTAGGATTGGGCGGCTGCTTCGCCGGCGCAGATGAGGTTGGTTGTGGCTTCTTGCGGATCGAGTGCCTGTTCCAGGTCCATGGGCTTGCGGCAGATCGGAAGCACCAAGTCGATGCCCTGCACACACACCGCATCCAGGTTGTCAGCGCGACCGCCCACGACAGCGATCACCGGTTTGCCACACCGCTTGGCACGGCGCGCCACGCCCACCGGCGCCTTACCGGCGGCGGATTGCTCATCCATATTGCCCTCACCTGTAATGACCAGGTCGACATCGCGCACGCGCTCGTCAAACCCCACGAGATCGAGCACCGTCTCCACACCCGAGCGTAGCTCCGCGCCGAGCGCCAGCAACGCCGCGCCCAAGCCACCGGCAGCGCCCGCGCCGGGCACGCCAAGCACCGAGCCAAATGTCCGTGCGTTCTCGGGTGTGCGCAACAATCCCTGGGCTCGCGCCTCGAAAATTGCCGCATCGAGCAGGCGACCGTAGCCGACCATCCAGCCGTCGTATCTGCGCAGCACCTCGACATCATCCGCCGGCAGGCCCTTCTGCCCGCCAAACACCGCCAGTGCGCCTCGACGCCCCACGAGCGGATTCTCGACATCGGAAAGCACAACGATACGAACATCATCCAAAGCCTGCAGCGCTGGCGCCAAATCGACGCTCGCCACCTGCTTAAGGCCGGCAAGACCGGGGGCGACATCGCATCCCTGATCATCGACCACACGCGCGCCCAGCGCCTGCAGCATGCCGGCGCCACCGTCGTTGGTGGCACTGCCGCCCAGACCAATATAGATAGTCTTTGCCCCGGCGCGAACCGCACGGAGTATCAGCTCGCCCACGCCATAGGTCGAAGCCGCAAGCGCCGCCGATTCCGTGCAGGGTGAATACCCAATACCCGCCGCCTCGGCCATCTCAATTACAGCCGAGTCGCGCTCGTCGTCCACCAGCATCCGGGCAGACACGCGGTCGCCCAAGGGACCTGCCACCTCGCAGGTCACAATCTCACCGCCGCACGCGTCGATGGCGTCGAGCGTTCCCTCGCCGCCATCCGCCAGCGGCAACGCGCGCACCTCGGCATCGGGCCACACACGGCGCATGCCCTCGGCAACCGCCGCCTCCGCCGGCGCGCTCGAAACGCTGCCCTTAAAGGAGTCGATCGCCAACAGCACACGGCGGGGTCGGCGGCACGCAGGACCAAAGTCAACCGCCGTGCCAGCATCCTCACCGGCACCTGCAAGCGCTGCGGCGTGAGCGGCGTGTGCTTCAAGATCGGCCCCACAACCGCAATCAGCGCCGCCCGCTCCGCGCAGACCGCCAAAATAGCTACTCAGCAGCTCGCGGCATTCATCCGCCAGGACCCCAGCCGTCACGTTAAACCGATAATTCAGGCGCGAATCGGCATTCAGGTCATACAGCGAACCCAACGCGCCCGCCTTGGCATCACTCGCGCCATACACGCAGCGTCCCACGCGCGCGTTGACCATAAGACCCGCGCACATGCAGCAGGGTTCCAACGTCACATAGACCGTACAGTCGGAAAGGCGCCAGCGGCCAAGCGCCTGGGCAGCGGCGCACACGGCCGCAAACTCGGCATGAGCCGAAGGATCCTGGTCGAGCTCGCGCCGATTGTGCGCCCGCGCGACGATCTCGCCGTCGCGCACCACCACAGCGCCAATGGGCACTTCGCCCACTGCCGCGGCGGCGCGCGCCACCGCCAGCGCCTCGCGCATGAACTTCTCGTCGATTTCGGTGATCGTCATCGTTCGCCTTCCCTGTTGCAAATTCAAAACGATGCTATCATTACGACTCACGGAGAGATGGCAGAGCGGTTGAATGCGGCGGTCTTGAAAACCGTTGAGCGCGAGAGCGTTCCGGGGGTTCGAATCCCCCTCTCTCCGCCACTCCTAGTGATGCACCGGTGTCATGGTCCGCTCAAACAGTGCATCGACCACGTCGGCTATCTCAGGTCGACGCTCAAGATCGTGGCCCGATTCCCACCATATCGTGAAAAGTCGAATAATACCGCCGGCGACAAACTCAGACGTCGTCTCGAGTGACACGGGGGCCAGGGCATCCTCGGCAAGCACGTTCATCACACGCTCGCGGATGGAGCGGGCAATGCGGTCGCAAATAACGTTGGTCAACATGCCCGACATGCTGCTTGCCAAAATGTTATCCATGAGCCGCTCGTGCGCCAGAATCAAATCCATGGCATCGTCCAAAATCGCGTGCCGAAGCGCGCGCACGTCCTCGGCAGATACCGCGCCGGCCTCATCGGGCTGTTTTTGCGGCAAGCCCGACATGAGCTCATCGATATAAAAGGCAAAGTAATCGTTCTTGTCGCGAAAGTGCTTGTAGAACGTCGTGCGGCGAATCATGGCGCGGTCGCACAGCATGGCAACCGTCAGGTCCTCAAAACGATGCTCCTCGAGAAGCTCGGTAAAGGCATCGAACAGGGCGCAGTAGGTTTTCTTGATGCGAAGGTCCACTGGTATCGCCATCCTCAGGGCAAAGACAACACTCGTCAATCTGTCGCATATCTTACACCTGTACCTCGCGCGCTTTGCCCCGGTGCCGACCCCGACGAAAACACAACGCTTACCGGAAAGTTCGGCACGGCAAAACGTTGCGGGTATACTAGTAGCGTTATACCAACGGCAGCTGGCGCATGCCGCCGCGGCCATTCGAAACGGAGACATCATGCTTCCCGTCATCATCGGCATCGTTGTTGTCATTGTGATTGCCTGCGCCATCGCCGGCATCTACAACAACATGGTCACCAAGCGTAACCGCATCGATAACGCCTGGCAGAACATCGATACGCAGTTGCAGCGCCGCAACGACCTGATCCCCAACCTGGTCGAGACCGTCAAGGGCTACGCCAAGCACGAGCAGGAAACGCTCTCCGCCGTGATCAGCGCGCGTAACACCGCCGTCAAGGCTACCACGCCCGAAGCCAAGATGGAAGCCGACAACGTGCTGACCGGTGCGCTGCGCCAGCTCTTCGCCGTAGCCGAGGCCTATCCCGATCTTAAGGCAAACACCAACTTTACGCAGCTGCAGGCATCGCTCGAGGATACCGAGAACAAGATTAGCTATGCACGCCAGAGCTACAACGACTGCGTGCTCAGCTACAACAACGCCATTCAAACGTTCCCGGCTGTCATCTTTGCCGGCATCTTCCAGTTTAAGGAGCGCCAGGGCTTCGAGGCCGCCGAAGCAGCCCGCCAGGCCCCGACCGTCAAGTTCTAGTAGTTTGGCAGCGCATCCTTAATCGGCCAAATGCATAAACCGCCCCGTCGAATGCATACTTCGACGGGGCGGTTTCCTTTTTCGCGAAGGTCCCCCTCTAAGCGCCGTGCATTTTTAGGAGTATTCAACATAATCAAGAGCTTCGGGCGCCACGATAAATGCCAAAGACCGCGAATATCCCTGCAAATCAAACACTGTCAGCCCATAACCCCGCCCATCATCCGTAGAAAACATCGAGAAATCCCGATTTTTTGCCCGAGGTCGGTATGCAGGGGCCTTCGATTGCAGAATACTCGCAAAAATGCACGTCGCCACCGCCCCCACATGGCGCGAAGCAAAAAAGGGCGACCTTCCTTTCCGGCGCACTCCGCAGGACGAAAACCCCCGCCGCACGAAGTGCGCAGCGGAGGTTCTTTCATGTCCGAGGACGCGCCGGAAAGGAAGGTCGCCCTCGGGCCGGACAGCTAAGGCAGCTTACGCGACGGTGTAAACCCAGTTGTGCTTATCCTCGACAGCACCGGACTGGATACCAGTCAGGGTCTCGCGGAGCTTCTTCATCACAGGACCGATCTCGGTGTAGCCAGCCGGGAAGGTCACGGTCTCGTCGGCGCCGTAAACCTTGTTGTCGATCTCGCCAACCGGGGAGATGACGGCAGCGGTGCCGCACAGGCCGCACTCCACAAAGGCGCCGGCCTTGACCTCGGCCCACTCGACGGGACGCTGGTCAACGGTCATGCCCAGGTCCTGAGCAACCTGAACAAGCGAGCGACGGGTGATAGAGGGCAGGATGGAGTCGGTGTGCGACTGCGGAACGACGAGGGTGCCGTCCTGCTTCACGAACAGGACGTTGGCGCCACCGGTCTCCTCGACATAGGTGCGGGACTCGGAGTCGAGATACAGGTTCTCGGCATAGCCCTCGCGATGGGCCTCCATCGTGGGCTTGAGGGACATGGCGTAGTTCAGGCCGGCCTTGATATTGCCGGTGCCGTGCGGTGCGGCGCGGTCATACTCGGAAACGCGCAGCTTAACGGGCTTGAGACCACCCTTAAAGTACGGACCGACCGGGGTCACGAGAATGCGGAACGTGTACTCAGGAGCGGGAGCCACGCCGATCACGTCACCGGAGCCGATCATAAACGGACGCACGTACAGGGTCGCGCCGGAACCGAAGGGCGGAACCCAGGCGGCGTTGGCAGAAACGACCTGCTTGACGGCCTCAACGAACTTGTCCTTGGGGAACGGGGGCATCTCGAGGCGCTGGGCAGAGTTATACATGCGCTCGGCGTTCATGTCGGGACGGAAGCAGACGATGCTGCCGTCCTCGGCGGTGTAGGCCTTCAGGCCCTCAAAGACCTCCTGGCAGTAATGGAAGATGCCGCCGCACTCGGAGACATGCAGGGTGTGATCGGTGGTCAGGCCACCCTCGTCCCACTCGCCGTCCTTCCAATGGGCCTCGTAGCTGTAATCGGTCTTCATGTAGCCAAAGCCGAGGCTACCCCAATCGATATCCTTCTTCTCGACAGTCATATGTCGCTCCTTACATACACAGTTGCAAACTCGCGAACCCGCACGCAAGGACCGAGGCCGACCGCGTCGCAACGTCGCACGCCCGGAGCGTAGAGCCGGACGGGACACGCGAACAGCATCAAAACCGATGGCACGTCGATTCGCATGCACGAGATTGTACTCCGCACGCGCGTCGGATAAAACGTTTTTCTTTAACTAACTAAAGTAATTTCATTTGACCGAAGCTGAAGAGGCCCGCCACCGTAAACGGCGACGGGCCTCAACTGCACGGTTTGCGCGCTGGCTCGAGCTACGCGTTCTATTTACCCAGCTTAGCCTTGACCAGACCGACCACGGTCGGGATGATCGACACGGTAACGATGCCGATAATCAGCAGCTCAAAGTGCTCCTGCACAAAGGGAATGCCGCCAAAGAAGTAGCCCAGCAGCGTAAAGAGCGTTGACCAGGTAATGCCACCCAGCACGTTAAAGATGACAAAGTTGCGCCAGTGCATGCCGCCCATGCCGGCGATAAAGGGCACAAAGGTGCGGATAAACGGGAAGAAGCGGCCGAGGAAAATGGCCAGGTGGCCCCACTTGTCCAAGAAGTCCTCGGACTTTTTAATGCGCTCGGGCGTCATGGCCTTGACCTTACCCGAAGCGATGATCTTGCGGCCAAAGAAGTGACCGATCATAAAGTTGCACTGATCGCCCAAGATGGCAGCAGCCCATGCGACGGCCAGCAAAGCCACGATGTTAAAGCCACCGTTGTGGGCAAAGAAGCCCGAAGCAAACAGCAGCGAATCACCGGGAAGGAACGGGAAGAACACCACGCCCGTCTCGATAAAGATGATCAGGAACACGCAGCCGTAGGCCATAAGCGGGCCGGCGGCGATCCAGCTGGCAATCGCGGTGCGCGGGTCTTTGAGCAGCTCGGCGATAAAATTAATGAAACCCATGAAGTAAAACCTCTCAGTTGTGGGCGCGGATACGTCCAAGTTGACCAGTATACGGTTGCGGCGTCCCCTCGTGCGCAACCCCACAAAAGCATGACTCCATTACCAGCAAGTTTGCATAACTGACACCTGTCGCGCAATGCCGCCAAGATTGTCCTTCCTAATCCCTAGCGAATCGCTATACTTTATTGAATCGCATTGCCATGGCGCTAAGGGAGGGCGGCCGGTGAGCTTTATCAATACCATTCGCGAGGACATCAAGACCGTCCAAGCGCAGGACCCCGCCGCGCAAAACGGTCTGGTCATCTTCCTTTCCTATCCTGGCCTGCACGCCAAGTGGAACCACGTGCCCGAGCACTGGCTCTGGGAGCACGGTCATCGCTCGCTCGCCCGCGTGCTCTCGCAAATCACCCGTCACATCACCGGCGTCGAGATTCATCCCGCCGCACAGATCGGCAAGCATTTCTTTATCGACCACGCCATGGGCGTCGTCATCGGCGAGACCACCATTGTGGGTGACAACTGCGTGCTCTACCAGGGCGTCACGCTCGGCGGTACCGGCAACGAGACCGGCAAGCGCCACCCCACCCTAGGCAACAACGTCACCGTGGGCACGGGCGCCAAGGTGCTCGGCAACATCCGCATCGGCAACAACGTCAAAATCGGCGGCAACTCGGTCGTCGTTAAGGACGTGCCCGACAACTGCACCGTCGTGGGCGTGCCGGGACGCATCATCAAGCGCAACGGCTGCCGCGTGTTCGAGGAGAGTTTCGACGCCAAGCAGCATCGCGAGTACATGCCCGATGACGCCGCCGAGCAGAGTGCCCTCAACCGCCAGGGCATCACCGAGAATGCCCGCCGCGTCAAGGAACTCGAGCGAGAGGTGGCCGAGCTCAAAGCCCTCATCGCCAAGCTCGCGGACGAACGCTAGAGGCGGACGACCACCGACAACATTGACGCCAACGCAAAGGCGCGCCAGGGAATTCATCCCCGGCGCGCCTTTGCGTTGATGCGACATGTGGGACTGTCCCTTTGTCACATTATGCGAACTGGCTCAGATAGAGGTCGGCATAAGCGCCCTCGGCTGCGAGCAGCTCCTTATGCGTGCCCTGCTCGATAATGTTGCCGTGGTCCATGACCAAGATCAGGTCGGCGTCCACGATCGTCGACAGGCGATGCGCGATCACAAAGCTCGTGCGCCCGCGCATAAGCGCGTCCATGGCACGGCCGATGGCAAGCTCGGTGCGCGTGTCCACGCTTGAGGTCGCCTCGTCCAGGATGAGAATCGCCGGGTTGTTGAGCAGCACGCGCGCAATGGTCAGCAGCTGGCGTTGGCCCTGACTAATGCTCTCGGCATCGTTAGCCACACGCGTGTCGTAGCCCTGCGGCATAGTGCGCACGAAAAAGTCGACCTGCGCGGCACGAGCGGCGGCCACGATCTCCTCGCGCGTTGCCTCGGGGCAGCCGTAGGCGATGTTTTCGGCAATCGTGCCATCGAATAGCCAGGCGTCCTGCAGCACCATGCCAAACTGCTGCCGTAGCTCACCGCGGTCCATGAGGCGCGTATCCACACCGTCAAGCGTAATGCGGCCGCCGTCGATCTCGTAAAAGCGCATGAGCAGGTTGATGAGCGTCGTCTTGCCTGCGCCCGTGGTTCCCACCACGGCAATCTTCTGACCCGGCTCGGCGGTAAACGACACGTCGCGCATGAGCGGCTTTTCGGGCGAATAGCCAAAGCGCACATGCTCAAAGGCGACGCGGCCCTCCACGCGACCCGGTAGCTTGGCGGCCTCGCCCGGCAGCGGATCGGCTTCCATCTCGGGCTCATCGAGCAGGTCGAACACGCGCTCCGCACTCGCCAGCGCGCTCTGTAGCGAGTTGAAGGTAAACGACAGCTGCGTCATGGGCTCGGACGCCTCGTAGATAAACTGGAAGAACGCCTGGAACACACCAACGGTCATGTGGCCGGCAATCAGCATGCTGCAACCAACAATCGCAATCACGATCTGTGCCAGGCGGCCGATAAAGCGCACCGCGGGACCGACGGCGTTAATCATAAAGTCGGCCTTGGTGCTCACGCGCGCTAGCTCCCTCGAGGCCTGGTGCACCTCGGCAGAACTCTGATGCTCGCGGTTAAACGCGCGAATCACCAGACGGCCCGAATAGCCCTCCTCGACCGCGCTCGTGATCTTGGATACCCACTCCTGGCGCTCACCCGTCACATCATGCGTACGGCGCGAAACCACCTTGGTCACCAGAAGCGATACCGCCGTAAAGCCCAAAAAGACCAACGTGAGCCTGACGCTATAGACGAACATCATGATGATGGCACCCGTCACGGTACCGATCGATACCAGCAGCTGCAGCAATCCGCGCTGCATACTCTCGGACATCTTGTCCAAGTCATTGGTCGCGCGGCTGACCACCTCACCGGGGCGATGCGCGTCAAAGTAGGCGAGCGGCAGGCGACTGAGCTTCTGCGCGATGCGGTTGCGCAGACGCAGGTTGAGTCGCTCGGCGACGCTCGACATCAAAAAACTCTGCAGCGCATAGAACGATCCGGCGGCTGTCCAGATCAAAAAGTAGACAAAGATGGTCTTACCGCACTGATCCCAGGTGATGCTGAAGGTCGTTCCGCTGGCAAACGCCACCTGTATATGGCCCCACAGCTCGTCGATAACATGAGCGCTATATGCCGGCGCGGCGGTGTTAAAGATGACGTAGAACACAATGCTCGCGAATACAATATAGAAGCGCCAATGGTCGCCGGCGGCCTCGCTCCACAAGCGGCGCACCGTCGCCCAGGTATCCCGGGGCGTCTCGTCCTCTTCTTCGTCGTCCACGTCGCGCATACGCTCTGCCTCGGCACGGGCGCGCTCGTCCTCGGCACGCTCGTTTTCCTCGTACAGCGCCTGGCGACGAGCCTCGCGCTCGGCCGCGGCCCTGGCGGCGGCATCCTGCTCGGTCGACGCGGCAGACTGCTCGACCGCTTCCTCGGCCGCGTCCACAACGACGGCATCGATAGCGTCGCTGCGCTTCTTGAGCTCCTCGGTCATGCTACTCACCTCCCTTCATCTGCGATTCCGCGATGGCGCGGTACACCTCGCAGGTTTCCATAAGTTCCTCGTGTGCGCCCAGGCCCACGACCTCGCCATCCTTGAGCACGACAATCTGGTCGGCATGCAAAATCGTCGAGATGCGCTGCGCGATGATGAGCACCGCGGCATCGCGCGTCTCGTCCTGCAGCGCATGGCGCAAGGCCGCATCGGTTTTAAAGTCCAGGGCCGAAAAACTGTCATCGAAGATATACAGATCGGCATGCTTCATGAGCGCACGGGCAATTGCCAGACGCTGGCGCTGGCCGCCCGAAAAGTTCGTACCGCCCTGGGCAACCGGAGTATCGAGCCCCCGCGGCTGATCGAGCACAAAGGTGCTCTGGGCAACCTGCAGCGCATGAAGCATGTCCGCCTCGGTCGCGTCCTCGTTGCCAAAGCGCAGATTGCTTGCCACGGTGCCCGAGAACAGCCACGCCTTCTGCGGCACATAGGCGATGCGCCCGCGAATCTCATCTTGCGAAAGCTCGCGCAGGTCGATGCCGTCCAGGCGAATGGCGCCCTTGGTGGCATCGTGGAAGCGCAGCAGAAGCTTTGCCACCGTCGACTTGCCCGAGCCCGTCGAGCCCACAATCGCGGTCGTCTGACCGCGACGACAGGCAAAGCTCAGGTCGCACAGGGTGTCCTCGTCGGCATCGTCAAAGCGAAACGACATGTGGTCGAACACGGCAACAGCATCCGCATCGTCCTCGGAGGCAGGCGTCCCGTCACCCAGCGTACGCTCGCCGTCCACAATGCTCGGCTCAATCTCCAACACCTGCTGCGCACGGTTCAGGCACGCGGCGGCACGCGGAAGCGTCAGCACCACCATCTGGGCCATCATCACAAAGAACAGGATCAGAATTGCATACTCCAGCACCGCCGAGATACTCGCAATCTGCATGGCGTGGGCGCCCACCCGGTTACCGCCCACCCACAGCACCGCCACCTCGGCGATGTTCATCAAAAAGAAGCTGGAGCTGTCAAGGCCCACAAACAGGTGGTTGACCTTGATGGCGTTGGCGGCGTATTCGCTAAACACCTCGTCCAGACGCCGTTCCTCGTGGCGCTCCTTGTTAAACGCACGGATGACGCGCACGCCCACAATATTCTCGCGCAGCACCACGTTCATGCGGTCGATAAAGCCCTGTAGGCGCATAAAGATCGGAGCCGCGTTGGCAACCGTAAAGACCGCCGCCACCAGCACAATCGCAACGACTACGCCCAGAAGCGTGCCCATGGCGGGATCGATAAACCAGGCGAATATGATGCCCGCCACAGCCAAAAACGGCACGGGCAGCACCAGCTGAATCGTCTGCAGAATCGCCTGCTGAATCACGTTGATGTCGTTGAGCGAGCGCGTGATCATCGATCCAGTGCCAAAGCGCTCAAAATCGCTGGCCGCGAGCTCGAGCGATTTGTCGTACACGGCATTGCGGATATCGCAAGCCACGTTGGCGGCCAGGCGCGCCGAAAGATAGCAGCCCAGCACCGTGCCGCCGCTAGCCATGCTGGTCGCGATAAACATGTATAGGCCGTTGCGTAAAATGTAGTCGACATCGCCCGTGGTAATACCGGTGTTGACCATGTTCGCCAGCATCGTGGGAACCAACAGCGTACCGACGTTATCCACCAGCAGCACCAGCAGTGTCACTGCGACAAGCCCTCGATATGGCTTTAGAAACCTCATTAACAGTCGCACGACTCCCCCTCACGTCGATCTTGCATCTGGCTTGCGGCTGCCACCTGCTGTTTAAATGTCTCGCACTCGTCGCCGAGCACCTGAGAGAATTTGCCGATCAAGCGCATAATCTCGCGCTGCTCACACGGCTCAAGCGCGCCAAAGGCTCGCTGCTCGGCCTTGAGTGCCGGCAGCGCATAACGCTCGGCAAATCGCCTGCCCTCTTCGGTCAGGCTCACAACCTTGTTCTTACGGCTGCCTTCGGCAAACTCCAACGTTGCGAAGCCCCGCGCCGTCAAGGTTTTAATTGCCGAGTTGATGGTCTGCTTGCTGTAGAACCATTCGCTTGTCAGACGGCTTACGGCAATACTGCCGCCCGCCGTGCTGGTATCGACGAGCATCCAGTAAGCGCAGTCCGAAAGGCCGCAGGCGCGCGAGAACTCCGAATAGATATGGTCGAGTCCATTGAGCAACCGGTCGAAGTCGACCAGTGCAACCGCACTATTCATCTATCCCACCATTCGATTGTCCGATTTTTGACCAATTTTGTGTCTCTAGATTAGTCCGAGTTTTGACTATCGTCAACAGCCTCTCCGCAAATGCGTACATTTTTATGGTCTATCGGCAGAAAAAGACCGCCGGCGCGGGGGCGGCGCCAGCGGTCACGTGAAAATCGAGTTTTATTGCCTGTTAAGCGGCGACGGCCTCATAGACCGTAGCGCCCGAGAAGCTGTCATGCAGGCTCTTGCCGGCAATCCACGGCAGCTCGACGACCTCGCAGACCGTGTTGACTAGCTCGGAGCAGTCAGTAAAGTGGCCCTTGTCGTTGAGGGCCTCGCAATCCTGAACACGCCAATAGCCATCGGTGTGCGTGATGTAGTACTCGTGATCGTTGATCGACACGAAAGCGCGCGTCTTGGAACGCAGCAGCTTCAGAAATCCTTCGAAATCGGTCTCGACGACATCTCCAGCCTGGAACATGATGTTACCTCCTGGCCCGGCGCCACCACGGCGCATTGATAAACGTTGGTACTCCTTTAGTAAAACCTTTATCAGAGGTTATGCGTTCGTCATTTAGGCAAGTGGTAAAAAACCGCAGGGTAGACGGGATAAAACGTTTAACCATCCCATTTGTTTGTCACATTCTGAAGGTACTTTTATGCAAACCTACTTTCCCAATTGGAATCTATCCTTTTGGCCGGGCAATTGACCGTCTATCGTTTAAGCCCGGCGGGTATGAACGAGGCATCTGCAACGCCACCGCAAGGAGACACCATGGAGACTATCGAAGCACTCATTCACCGTCGCAGCTGCCGCAACTACAGCGATCGTCCCGTCGAGGCCGAAAAGCTTGCACGTATTATCGAAGCCGGCCAATATGCACCGAGCGGCATGGGCCGTCAGCCGGTGACGTTTGTCGCCGTCACTGACCCCGCGACCGTCGAGCGTCTCTCACAGCTCAACGCCCAGGTCATGGGCAGCAACAGCGACCCCTTCTATGGCGCCAAGACCGTTGTGGTGGTGCTGGTTGACCGCAGCGTGCCCACACATCTGGAAGACGGCTCGCTCGCCATGGGCAACTTGCTCAACGCCGCCTATGCACTGGGTGTCGATTCGTGCTGGATTCACCGCGCGCATGAGGTCTTTGACTCGCCCGAGGGCCTGGAGCTGCTGGCCAGCTGGGGCCTGCCCGCCAACGGCAGCCTGCGCGGTGTCGGTAACTGCATTCTTGGCTACGCCGAGGACACGCTGCCCGAGGCAAAGCCGCGCCGCGACAACGTGGTGTACGTTAGGTAGCGCAGGAGTGTCCTAAACTGCCGGCAGAAAAGGAACGTCCCCTTCTGCCGGCAAGCTATGTTGATATTTGAGTTGTCGTCGTTTCGTTCGTCTGGGCCGTTTCGGCTTCGCTGCCTTGTTCGTCCTCGTCCTTTTGCGCATCGGCGATGGTGGAGGCCGCCGCAACGATACCGCGCTGGGGCGCGACACCCGTCTGGGTCTGAGCGCCCTCGATAACTTCTGTGCCTGCATGCGCGAGCTCGGGCGATTTAAACATTGCGTCCAAGTTGGCGCCACCGCCGGCGTAGCCAAGCGCAGCGAGTGCGATGACGATCACTGCAACGGCGGCCACGATCGGCACGTAGCGATGCCAGGCGGCGGGATTGAGCCCGCTGCGGCGAGCCGCCCCGCGGCTGATGTAGCCGAGCGTTCCGTCGTGCTTGAGCTTTGAGCCCACCACGCGTTTGCGGCCCCACAGCGAGGACTCTGCCTGCATTGCCAAGCGGGCGCTTGCCGAAGGATAGCCGTATTTAGTGCGCTTGAACGAGCCATCAAACCCCGAGGCGTGTTTGCCCCACGTCACCGATGTCGTGCGTCGGTTAACCGGCGCGGCGCTCCGCCTTCTGCGGCTCGGTTTTGAAGTCTCAGCCATATGCCCTCGCACGCCGTAACCAAATCGAAACAATAACGCTTTGGACTGTAGCACACGCGTCGCGCGCGGTCACGGGCGCCTCGCTCAACGGTCATCGTCCTTCAGCAAGCGCCACAGCGTTGTACGGCTTATGCCCAGCACCTCCGCCGCACGGGTTCGGTTGCCGTGGAGATGGTCTACAACCAGATGCGCGATATCTCGCTCGGTATCGGCCAGCGGTCGCAGGATATACAGGTCACTTTCGAGTGTCGGGGCGCCAAAGGTTGCGGTCTTAATCACGTCCTCTTGGGCGAGCACTTCCTCCGCCACAGTGCGGTCCACCGTGCCCGCCCCCACCAATATATACAGTCGTTCCGAGACCTCGCGGAGCTGCAGATAATTGCGCGGCCAGCGGTAAGCATCGAGCGTCTTCGCCGTCGCGGCAGACAGCGTGGGCGCTGACGTCCCAAATGCGTCAGCGAGATATTCCAAATAGCGCGCAACCTTCTTCGACGCGGCTCCCTGCTCGGCGATTGCCGGCGCCACGCTCACCGCACAGGCGAAGCGCTCGGTCACAAAAGCGGCTTGATCACTTTCGCTGCCGCCCGGCATGTCATTCGCCGTCAGCACCACATGGCAGCGCGTCGCCAACGCGGTGTCGGCCATCGTGGAAACGAGCTCGCGAAGGCGTTGGGGACCAACCGCATTCCAGTCCTCAATGCAAAGGGTCAGCCCCGTTTGGAACAGCGGCGATTCGGCGCTTTTGAGCACATGGCGCCAACCGCGATCGGTGAGTTCATCGAGCGCGACGGAAACAAAGGGCTGACCGGCAAAAGGACCGTCCAGATAGAGGCGCTTGGCGATCTCGACCTGACCCGCTCCCAGCTCGCCCTCGAGCATAAGGGGCACACCGCGCGCGTAACTCTCGGCAACCGGCGCAGCCACCGAGGCCGCCCCCTCAACGATGCCGTACGCGCTCGATTCGTAGCGAGCCTCAACTTCGTCGGCGTTGAGCCACTCGATACCCGCATGCGCCGCGGCACCGCGCACCTCGCGGACCACGACGACCCAAAGGCCCCCGCCCTCTTTGTCGGTGGGGCGAACGGTCAGGCTCAGGCGCGCACCCGCACGTCCCATAACCAGACGCGCGCCGTCTCCTATACGGTCGAGGCGCTCAGCGACAAAAGCCGCCACATCCCGCTCGAGCGCCGCGTCATTCATGGTCGAGATCGCGACGTCCCCACGCGCATCGATTGCCAATGCCGAGGCCCCGGCAGCAGCCAGGGCCTCGGTCAAGATGTTCAGCTTGGCATCGCTATCCATTATTTGCCCCTGTCCGCAGCGACGTGCAGCCGCCGACGGTCGTACGACCGAGTGTTTCAAAATTGAACGATATTGCTCACCAAACACTATAGGGCAGAAAGCGCCGTCCTGCGAGTATAGGTGTTGCCCCGCATCGCCATCCTGGCGGGGCGATAAGAGCTCTTCGGGACTTATAAACCTGCGGACAAGCCATACCCGCAAGAGCTCCTATCGCTCCACCGTGAGAATGCGCTCGCCAGCACGCAGCACGCAGCACGCAAATAAGCTACTTCTCTACCAGATTCCCAGCACGTGTTGCATTCCCAAACTCATGCACGCAATGCCAATCCAGCAGCAAAAGCCCAATGCGATGGGCTTGCCGCCCTTTTTGACCAGCTCGACGATATCGGTATTAAAACCAATAGCCGCCATGGCCATCACGATAAAGAACTTTGACAGCTCCTTGATGGGCGCCGTGATGGACACAGGAAGCTGAAACACCGTGGTGATCACGCTCGCCAGCACAAAGAACAGCACGAACATGGGAAACGCGCGTTTAAGCGAGAACGTGCTTTTGGCGTCGCCGCCGGCCTTGCGCGCCAGATGCATCTGCCAGCATGCGAGAACCAACGTGATGGGAATAATGGCCAGCGTCCTGGTGAGCTTGACCACCGTGGCGCTCTCGAGCACATTGGCGCCGGGATGCATGCTGTCCCAAGCGCTCGCCGCAGCCGTTACGGACGAGGTATCGTTGATGGCGGTACCGGCAAACAGGCCAAAGCCCTCGTTGGTCAGCCCGAGCATGCCGCCGAGCGTCGGAAACACGAGCGCCGCGATAACGTTAAACAGGAAGATGACCGAAATGGCCTGGGCAATCTCGCGATCGTCGGCATCGATGACGGGTGCGGTCGCGGCGATGGCAGAACCGCCGCAAATCGACGAACCCACACCCACAAGCGTCGCGATCTTACCCGGCACATTCATAACGCGGCAGAGCACAAAGGCGATGACAAGCGAGGTCGAGATTGTCGCCACGATAATGGGCAGCGACTGGGCGCCCTTGGACAGGATCTGGGAGAGGTTCATGCCAAAGCCAAGCAGGATAACCGCGTACTGCAAGACTTTTTTGGACGTATAGGTAACGCCGGCGGCGAGCTGTTCGCGACGATTCTTGGGAAAGACGAGCGCCAGGACCATGCCAAAGAGGATGGCGAATACCGGACCGCCGACCACTTCAATCTGTTTGCCGAGCAACGTCGCGGGGATAGCGATGATCAGGCAGAACAAGACGCCTTTCCAGCGCTCGCGTACGATATTTGCCAGTTGCATATGGGATTCCTTCTTTCTATTTCACGTTTGCGACGGCTTATGATACGGCAACATTGAGCGCAGCCTTGCGCAAACACAGACTAAGATGCCGCAATAGTTCTCGGGCGACAGCCGAATTACCCACCGCGGAGAGCTGATTCGCGGCATAATTAACAACTGACATATGAGTTTGATAGAACAGTTGCGAGGCGCTATGGAAGAATCGATGCACGTCGGCGAGCAGGAAACGAGCCTACAGGACCAGTCCTACCACACCATTCGACGCAAAATCGTCTACCTGGACTACAAGCCGGGCGAAAAGCTGGGCGTCAAGCAACTTTGCGACGACCTGGATATGGGGCGCACGCCCGTGCGCGAGGCTTTGGTTCGCTTGGCGCAGGAAGGCCTGGTGCGCACCGTGCCCCAGAGCGGCACCTACGTCTCGCCCATCAACCTCACCCTTGCCGAGAGTGCCTGTTACATCCGCGAGCATCTGGAAAAGCAGGTGATCGTGGAGTGCTGTGCGCGCGCCACGTCGGCCGGCATCGAGCAGCTCGACCGCGCCATCGTGCTGCAGGAAAAGGCCATGGCCGAAGAGGATCGCATCGGCTTCTTTTTGAGCGACAACCTCATGCATCACATGATTTTTAGCATCGCATGTCGCAGCACCGTGTGGTCGTGGCTCGAAGAGACCAATGCCGACCTTGAGCGCTTCCGCTGGCTGCGCGCTGCAACGCAGGTTCTCGACAATCAGGACATCGTGAACGAGCACAAGCAGATTCGCCGCGCTATCGCCGGTCGCGACCCCATCGAAGCGAGCTTTTTGGTCAGCAAGCACCTGCACATGATGTTCCGCAACCAAACCGAGGTTCTGGACCAGTTCCCCGAGTACTTCGAGACCAGCAAGCTCCGCTAACCTGCCAAAAAGGGACAGGTTCATTTTGGCAGACTTTATCTGGGCAAATGCAGAAAAGGCCCGGCTCCGTCTTGATGCGGAGCCGGGCTTTGGTCGCTAGAACGGCGGAACCAACTACTCTACCGTGACGCTCTTGGCCAGGTTGCGAGGTTGGTCGACGTCGCAGCCGCGCAGGATGGCGACCTCGCGGGCGAGCAGCTGCAGGGGAACGCTCGCCGTGATGGGGCTGAACACGTCGCGGACTGCCGGCACGCGGATGATGCAGTCGGCGATCTTGTTGATCTCCTCGTCGCCCTCGGTGGCAACGACGATGACCTTGGCACCGCGCGCCTTGCACTCCATAAGGTTCGACACGGTCTTGTCGTAGGTGGCACTCTTGGTGGCCACAGCGATGACAGGGAAGCCCGGGTCGATCAGGGCAATGGGGCCGTGCTTCATCTCGCCGGCGGCGTAGGCCTCGGCGTGCAGGTAGCTGACCTCCTTGAGCTTGAGCGCACCCTCGTAGGAAATAGCGGCACCCATGCCGCGGCCCACGAACAGCGCCGACTGCGCATCCTTGCACAGCAGGGCAGCCTCATGCACGGCATCGGTCTGCGTGTCCAAAATCCACTGGATCTGCTCGGCAGTATCGGAAAGCTCGCGGAACAGCATGCGTGCCTGTTTGGTGGTCAGGCGGTACTTGACCTGCGCCAGCAGCAGGGCCAGCAGCGTCAGGCTCACAACCTGGCCGATGAAGCTCTTGGTCGAGGCGACCGCGATCTCCTTGTTGGCCTTGGTGTAGATGACGCCGTCGCTCTCACGCGCCACGGGGCTGCCCACCACGTTGGTGATGCCGAAGACCTTGGCGCCCTTGATGCGCGCGTCGCGGATGGCGGCGAGAGTGTCGGCCGTCTCGCCCGACTGGGACACGGCCACGACGAGCGTCGTCGGCGTGATGATGGGGTTGCGATAACGGAACTCGCTGGCCGCCTCCACCTCGGTGGGGATGCGAGCCCAGCCCTCAATGAGATTCTTGGCAATGAGGCCAGCGTGATAGCTGGTTCCGCAAGCGATCACGTAGACGCGGTCGATGTCGTTGAGTTCCTCGAGCGAAAGGCCCAGCTCGTCGATGTCGAGCTCGCCGGCCGGCGTCATACGACCAACCAGCGTGTCGCGCACGACGCGCGGCTGCTCGTGAATCTCCTTGAGCATAAAGTCGGGATAACCGCCCTTTTCTGCCATGTCCAGGTCCCAATCGATGTGGGTGACCTTGGGCTCGATAACGTTGCCGGCCTCGTCGGTGTACTCGACGCCTGCGGGCGTGAGCTTGGCAAACTGACCGTCCTCGAGCACCACGACATCGCGGGTGGCGTCGATGAGCGCGATGACGTCGGAGGCGACATAGGCGCCGGTCTCGCCCGCGCCGACCACGATCGGGGAATCCTTGCGGGCCACGGCGATCACGCCGGGCTCGTCAGCGCACACGGCGGCCAGACCATAGGCACCGACCACGTGGGTGCAAGCCTCGCGCACGGAGGCCATCAGGTCGTGCGTCTCGGCATAAGCCTCTTCGATCAGATGCGCGAAGACCTCGGTATCGGTCTCGCTCTTAAAGTGGTGGCCGCGACCCTCCAGCTCTTCGCGCAGCTCGGCGAAGTTCTCGATGATGCCGTTGTGGACGATGGCGATACGGCCGTCGCAGCTGGTGTGGGGGTGAGCGTTAACGACGGAGGGCTTGCCGTGGGTGGCCCAACGGGTGTGGCCGATACCGCAGGTAGCGTCGCTGTCAATGTTGGAAAGCTCGCTCTCCAAGCCCGCGACCTTGCCCACGCGGCGGATGACATCGAGGTGCGCCGCGGCGCCCTCGCCCACCTCGAGCGCGACACCCGAGGAGTCATAGCCGCGATACTCCATACGCTTGAGGCCCGTGACCAGGATGTTCTTTGCAATATCAGAGCCGGTGTAGCCGACGATTCCGCACATAAGATAAATCCCTTCGTTCGCGTGACTGCAAGACGTCCACGCACAAGGGGCGCTGAGACGTATAACGTTCGAGTATTGTACTCACGCAAACGCAAGCTGATATACCAGAAGTGGTATCTTAAACTGGATACCACTCGATGCACACACCCTACCACCACAACGGTGACAGGCACCTTTGCGGTGGTTGGCACTCCCCTAGGGACGCAGGCGGCCTTCGAGCCGATTGCCCAGGGCCGTGAGCGCCATGACAATGACGTAGTAGACCACGGCCACCACTAAAAACGGTTCAAAGGCTCGATAGGTGAGCGCCTGCACGCTCTGGGCGGCGCGCATCATATCCATCAGGCCGATGGTTGCCACCAGCGAGGAGCTCTTGAGGACCGTGATCACTTCGTTGACCAGGGCGGGGGCAATCGAGCGCATCGCCTGCGGAACGATGATCTTGCGCATCATGGGAACATAGCGAAGCCCGATGGCCCGAGCGGCATCGTACTGCCCCCGGTCAACGCCCTCGATACCACCGCGCACCGTCTCGGACACCGTCGCTGAGCCGTTGAGCCCCAGCGTAATGGCACCGGCGGCAAACATCGAAATTTTGAAGCCCGTGAGCTGCGGCGTCGCAAAGTACGCCAAAAAAAGCAACACGATGAGCGGCACGCCGCGAAAGATAGAGGTGTAGAAGTTGAGCACCGCACGTAACGGGCGACAGGGCAAAACCTTGAGCACGGCAATAAGAAAGCCCAGGACGAGTGCTATGGCCAGCGCGGCGGCCGTCACCTGACAGGTCACGACCAGGCCGCTCATAAACATCGGTATATATGGTTCTAGCAGTTCAAACTTCATCAGCATGCCCTTGGCGCGCGCCTCACCGGCTCGCTATTTTCCGGCAACCGTCGACGTACCGGAAGCGGAATAGTCGCCGTTCCACATAAAGTCGGCGCCCACATACTGCTTGATGCAGTCATCGATGGTGCCGTCCTCGAGCATCTCGCCGATGCATTCGTCAAGCGCCGCGACAAATCCGGCACCCTTCTTGGCCATCAGGCGGTACACGCCCACGTGATCGCTCGTCTCGGAGCGATCGAGCAGGCCCAGCACCAGGCCCTCATTCGCATCGCGCATGGACTGGCCCTCGGCGCCGTCACACAGGTAGGCATCGATGCGCCCGGCGAGCACCTCTTGCAGGCACTGGTCGCCACCGTCGTACGTGTGAATATCAGCATCGGGCATGACCTTGGCGATGAACTTGTTCTGCACGGTACCGGTGGTGCAGGCGATAGACTTGCCGGCGAGGTCCTCAACGCGCTTGACGGGATCGCCGCCGAGCGTGAGAACGCCCACAAGCGGCTGATAGTAGCCGCGCGTGAAGTCGTAGGTCTGCTCGCGCTCTTCGTTGGAGCTCATCGCCATGGTAAAGGCCTTGTCATCGCTCTGCACCGATGCAAGCGTGGCGGCAAAGTCCTGCGGCTCAAAGTCGTAAGAAAAGCCCAAGCGCGAGGCCATCTCGTCAGCGATAGCGATGTCCAGGCCGACAACCTTCTGTTTGCCGTCCGACTGCGTCTCCAGATAGCGATAGGGCGCAAAGGCATCGTCGCCCACAAAGGTGAGCTTGGCGCCCTTGATATCGTCGCCCGCAACCGCAGCAGAACCAGCGGCAGAGCCCTTGTCAGCGCCACTGCCAGCGCAACCGCTCGCCGCAACCATTGCAGCACCGGCGATCAAACCCAGGAAATCACGACGAGAAACAGCGCGAGTCATACCAAAGCCTTTCAATCTACGTTCAAAGCGGCTTCTATTGTAGACACTCCACTGTTTAGCGAGCAGCCCAGCTGCGGCAAAACCACCACAAAGGGGACAGGCACCTTTGTGGTGGTTCGGGTGTCTGACAACAAGCTCCGCCGAAACGTCTCAATCTGTAACATCTGGGGCGCCGAAAGAGGGTTTGCTGTTACAGATCGAGATTTTCCGCCCGGCACCGGCGATCTGTCTCAATCTGTAACAGGTAGGTCTTGTTTTGTCGTCCAGATGTTACAGATCGAGACAATTGAAGGGCCAGGCAACGCGACCGCCGCAAAGGAGGCAGCGCGCTGCGCCACCCTTGCGGTGGTTTGGTCTGGACTCCGGTGTTTGCCCAGATAAAACCTGCCAAAATAAACCTGCCCCTAATTGGTAGGTTTTGACACCCTGGGAACAGGCGATGCTACAATCTGACTCGTACTTGAAACGCATCAAAGGGGCCGCTATGGCAAAGGTTAAAATCAGCGATGTCGCGCGCGAGGCAGGGGTTTCGCTGGGCACGGTATCCAACGCGCTCAACCATCCCGAAAAGCTGCGCCCCGAGACCCTCAAACTCATCAACGAGACCATCAATCGCCTTGGCTACCTGCCCAACCAAAGCGCCCGTCAGCTCGCGGGCGGCACCACCAAGTCCTTTGGCCTGGTCCTCCCCCGTCTCGATCACGGCTTCTCGCTCCAAATTGCCAGCGGCGCCCATAACGAGGCCCGCAAGCACGGTTACGACCTGCTCATCGCCAACGCCGATAACGACGATATTCTCGAGGACCATTACCTGCGCTACTTTATGGGCACCCAGATGTCCGGCGTCATGGTTCAGCCCATGGCATCCCCCGATTGGCACCCCGCCATGGCCAAGATGCCCGTGCCGATCGTCCATCTGGACATCCATTGCTCCGAGCCCGGCTACTACGTAGCGGCCGACAACGAGGCCCAGGGTCGCATCATTGCCGAACTTGCCATCGCCCGCGGCGCGCACCATATTGTCGTCGTCGGCCGAGCAGCATTTATGCAACTCACCCTGCGCGTCCTTGGCATTCATAAGGCGCTCGCCCTGCACCCCGATATCAAGATCGAAGTCATCGACGCCGGCGAATGGAATACCGCTGCCGACGGCTACGGCATCGGTGCCCAAATCGCCGAGCGCCCCGCGGACGAACGTCCCGATTTTGTCGTCGGCCTGACCGATGTGTTGGCCTCGGGCGTCGTTTCGGCACTGGTCGACAAGGGCATCTCTGTCCCCGGGCAAGTACGCGTAGCAGGTTGCGATGGTAACCCGCTCGCTTGGAGCGGATCGGTCCCGCTCACTACGGTAGCGCCCCCGGGCTACGAGATTGGCCGCAAGGGCGTTCAATTGCTCATGGAGCAAATCGAGAACAAGGTCCCGACAAAGACCAAGCACGTCCACATCGGCTCTGCCGCGCGCACCGTCACCGCGGTCACGGCCATCGAGGACATCAACCGCCAAGAACTCGTGCGGCCGTTCCTGCTGGAACGCGCCAGCACCCAGGCAAGCAGCCAGACCGACGCCACGGCCATCAACCTCGGTGCGTATCTATAGCACGCCCGCGAGCATGCTAAGTCGCCGCTCAAGCAAAAGGGGCCCGACCATTGCCGGGCCCCTTTTGCTTGAGCGCAAACGTGGGCAATCGCTCGTTTCAACACCGCAATTGTCTAGCGCACGGCCTTGACTGCCGCCGCCAGGTCGAACAACGTATCGAGCACGGCCTCGCAGCCATCCACCACGTCCTGCGGCAGCGGCACAATATCGGGGACGGCGAAGACATGGCAGCCGGCCGTAATGCCCGAGACGCAACCGTTGCGCGAATCCTCGACCACGGCACATTCCTCGGGAGCAAAGCCCGCGCGCTCGCAGGCGAGCAGATACATCTCGGGGTCGGGCTTGCCGTGCACGACGTCCTCGCCACACGTTACCGTTTCAAACTTGTCAAAAAGACCGACCATCTTAAGGTTGCGCTCGGCCGTAACGAGGCGCGACGACGTCGCTAGACCCACGTGATAGCCCGCAGCCAGCAGCTCGTCTAGGCACTCGGCGGCACCGGCCTTAAGTTCCAGTTCGGTCTTGACCATCTCGTCGCGAATCTCCTTGTGGCGACGATAGATCGCCTCGGTGGTTTCGTGGCTGCCATAATGCTTATCAAGGATGTCCATAACATCGGGCAGCGTGCGGCCGATAAACTGATGGATCAGCGCTTCATCAATCGCGAGCCCCAGCTCAGCGGCGCCTGCCTTCCAGGCCTTAATCCCCAAACGCTCGGTATCGACCAGCGTTCCATCCATGTCAAAAATAACAGCCTTGATCATATCGGTCCCCTCACCGGATTGTGTTACTGCCACTCTACCGCACTTTACAAACTTGTATATAACGTATATAGCATATTGCACTTTCGTTACATAGATAGAAGTCTTATGGCAAGTAACGCATTAGGATTATAGTTTTCGACCGAGTACTCAACGATAAGGATCGTTTCATGATTTTAGACACCACGGCACCCGCAGAGGAGCTTCAAGACAAGCTATCGGCGCTCGAACAGCTGCTTTTGGCATACGGGCACGTGGCTATCGGGTTTTCCGGCGGCGTTGACAGCAGCTTTTTGGCCGCCGTATGCGCCCGCATCATGCCTACCAATACCCTCCTCGTCCATCTCACCACGCCGCTCATCGGCACGCCCGAGCAGGCTTCGTTTGAGCAGTCCGTTGATGGGCAGGCCCATGAGGGGCCGCATTTTAAGCTCCCCGTGCTCAATCTTTCGGTGGATCAGCTGCAGCTCCCCCAAGTAGCCTGCAACGATACTAATCGCTGCTACCACTGCAAGCACGCCGGCTTTACCGCCATCGTCAACCACGCCAAGTCGCTCGGCTTTCCCACCGTCATCGATGGCAGCAATGCAAGCGATCGCGGTGACTACCGCCCCGGCATGCGTGCGGCAGAAGAGCTCGGCGTACGCTCACCCCTTATGGAGGTCGGCTTTACCAAGGACGAAGAGCGCGAGCTGCTGCGCGCATGGGGCTATCCCGTTTGGAACCTGCCGGCGGGAGCATGTCTTGCCACCCGCGTCCCCACGGGCGAGGAGCTTACACGCGAGAAGGTCGATTTAATCCGCGCCTGCGAGGATTACCTGCACGATCTTGATCTGGCACAGGTACGCGCGCGCTTGATCGGCGGCTGCATGCATATCGAGGCCGCACCCGCAGATGTCGCCAAGATTGCCACCCTCGGCGGTGCCGCCGTCGACGACAAGGGCAAGACCCCGCTGCCCGCCGTTATCGAGTCCGCGCTGCGCGAGCTGGGCTGCGACCATATCTCCCCCGAGGTCACCCCCTACATTCACGGCAACATGAACCTTTAGGTTACGCCGTTTTACAAACGGCGTAACTGCTCGGCGCTGCGCGGGCCCCGGGCACGGCAATCTGACGTTCAACTTCACGGGCGCGACCAAAAGGTCAGCGCCCGCTTGTTTCACGTCACCTTACCGCACCCGGAGCCCGCTCGCTCGCATATGCTCAACCTGCACTGCGTTAACTGACCTGCCAATAAGGGACAGGTTTATTTTGGCAGGTTTTATCTGGGGAAACGCAAATAGGGCCGTGACACCCATACGGCGTCGCGGCCCTTTTCCTTGGAGAAGGATCAATTGATTGAACGGGATGACCGTTCTAGTCTTCGAGTCCGCTATTGATGAGCTCCGCAATCTCAACGGGATCGGTGCTCGCGCGCACCTTGTCACGGAAGCCGGCGTCCATCAGCATCACGGCAGCCTTGGAGAGCAGACGCAGGTGCGTAGTTCCGGCCTCGCCGGCGGGCACGTACAGCGCGAGCGCAACATCGACGGGCACCCCATCGAAGCTCGGCCATTCAACGGGCTCGGTCAGTTTAAGCACGGCAACGCCCGGCGTGTGGATCGCGTCGCTTTTGGCATGCGGAACGGCAAAACCGGCGACAAGGCCGGTCTCGGCCTCGTTCTCGCGAGCAATGAAGGCGGCCTCTACGGCAGATGCGTCATCGGCAAAGCCGAGCTCGATGGCCTGCTCGGACAAATAATGTAGGGCGTCCTCGCGCGAGGCGGCGGTATACCCGATTGTCACTTGGTTGGCAGATACAAATCCCATGGAAACCTTCCTTACAACACGGACCTGACCGCAGCTTCGATGCCGTCGGCGTCCAAACCGTACTTGTGCAGCAAATCGACCGCAGGGCCGGACTCGCCATACACATCGCGCACGCCGACGCGACGCATCGGCACCGGATGCTGCTCCGCGAGCACCGAGGCCACGGCCTCGCCAAGACCACCGATAATCGAATGCTCCTCGGCAGTGACCACGCGACCGGTCTTCTTGGCGCTGGCAACCACCAGGCGCTCATCAAGCGGCTTGATCGTGTGCATATTGATGACCTCGGCATCGATACCATCGGCAGCGAGCGCCTCGGCAGCCTCAAGCGCCTCGGCGACCATAAGGCCACAAGCGATGATGGTCACATCGGACCCCTCGCGCACGACCACGCCGCGACCAATCTTGAACTCATAGTCCTCGTGATCGTTGATGACCGGTGTTGCCAGGCGGCCGAAGCGCATGTAAACCGGGCCCTCAAACTCATAGGCGGCGCGCACGCAAGCGCGAGCCTCGATGTCATCGGCGGGAACGATTACCGTCATACCCGGGATCGTGCGCATGAGCGCGATGTCCTCGCAGCACTGATGCGTGGCGCCGTCTTCACCGACCGAGATACCCGCATGCGTGGCACCGATTTTGACGTTGAGGTGCGGATAGCCAATAGAATTACGCACTTGTTCGTACGCACGGCCGGCGGCGAACATGGCAAAGGTGCTCGCAAAGGCGACGTGGCCCGTGGTCGCAATGCCGGCGGCGAGCCCCATCAAGTTGCTCTCGGCAATGCCGGCATCGTAGAAGCGCTCAGGGTGCGCAGCCTTAAACTTACCCGTCTGCGTAGCGGCAGCCAGGTCGGCATCGAGCACTACAAAGTCATCGTGCTCATTGCCCAGCTCGACGAGCGCCTCGCCGTAGCTTACGCGCGTGGCGACTTTTTTGACCTCTGCCATTAGAGCTCCTCTCCTGCTGCCGCGAGCTCGGCCATGGCCTGCTCAAACTGTTCATCGTTGGGCGCCTTGCCATGCCAGCCAACCTGGTTCTCCATAAAGGATACGCCTTTGCCCTTCACCGTCTCGGCGATGATAGCGACGGGCACGCCGGTCACCTCACGAGCCTCAGCGAAAGCCGCCTCAATCTGCGCCATGTCGTTACCGTCGGCGAGCTCGATCACATGCCACTTAAAGGCGCGGAACTTGTCAGCGAGCGGCATGGCCGAGTTGACCTCATCGATCGTGCCGTCAATCTGCAAGCCGTTGTGGTCGACGACGGCAACAAGATTGTCGAGTGCATGGTTGCCGGCGAACATGGCCGCCTCCCACACCTGGCCTTCCTCGCACTCACCGTCGCCCAGCAACGTGTAGACACGGCAGCCGTCGCCCCAGTGCTTAGCGGCAAGCGCCATTCCAACTGCAGCAGAGATGCCCTGACCGAGCGATCCGGTGGACATATCGATGCCAGGGGCGTCGTTCATGTTGGGATGGCCCTGCAGTCGGCTGCCAATATGGCGGAGCGTCTCGAGCTCTTCGACGGGAAAATAGCCGCGATTTGCCAACACCGAATACAGGCCCGGCGCCGCGTGACCCTTGGAGAGCACAAAGCGATCGCGATCGGCCTTGTGAGGGTCGGCAGGATCGATATTCATTTCCTCAAAGTACAGATACGTCATGATGTCGGCAGCACCGAGCGATCCACCCGGGTGTCCCGACTTGGCCGCGTGAACCGCAGTCACGACACCCTTCCTGACCTCATTGGCGACCTTCGCCAGCTCCTGGTTGGTCATACGAATTCCTCTCTTGAGAACAACCCCGGCACCGGATGACGCGATGCCGGGGCAATCCACTCGTTAAGCCTGAGCGACGACCTTCTGCCAGTCAGCCTCAAAAGAGGCGAGGCCCTGGTCGGTCAGCGGATGATGCAGGCACTTCTTGAGAGCGGCCATGGGCACGGTCGCAATATCGGCACCGAGTAGCGCGGCCTGGGTCACGTGGTTGGGCGTACGAACCGAGGCGGTGATGATCTCGACGGTGTCGTCGACGTTCTTGCCCGTCCAGTCGTAGTTCTTAATGCAGGTCACGACGTTGTCGAGCTGCGAGATACCGTCCTCGGCGATGTCGTCGAAACGACCGACAAACGGGCTGATGTAGCGAGCACCGGCGTTGGCGGCCATAAGGGCCTGCGTCGGCGAGAAGACGAGCGTCATGTTGACGCGCACGCCAGCATCGGCCAGCGCACGGCAGGCGGCAAGGCCGGCCTCGCACACGGGAAGCTTGACCACGATGTTGGGGGCGAGGGCGGCAAGGCGCTTGCCCTCCTCGATCATACCCTCGGCAGTGGTCGCGGTAGACTCGGCGGACACGGGCAGGCCCTCGCAGAGCTCGGCAATCTTGAGCATATGCGGCTCAAAGTCGGCAAGCTTGCCGCCGGTCTTGGCGTACAGGGACGGGTTGGTGGTAACACCGGCCAGGCAGCCCCAGCTCTTGGCCTCGGCAATCTCGTCCAGATTGGCGGTATCGATAAAGAACTTCATGGTGAACCCCTTCAAAGGAAGCTAAAACTCAAAAGAATGGGACAAAGGGACTGCCCCTTTGTCCCATGTGCCGGGCCTGCAGCTGGGACATGCCCCAGGCCCGGCGTCGCGTAGGAAAAGCTACTTACTCGGCAAGAGCGGCCTCGATGCGGGTCGTGACGCCCTTGAGGTTAAGACCGACGACGTACTGCTTGATCGGGCGCTTGATGTGCTCGATGACAAAGCGCTTGCCGTCGATGTCCTGAGCGGCGAGGTTGCGGTAGAGCTTCTCGACCTGCTCCTTGACCTCGGGATCGTTGAACGCATAGTGACCGGAGACATCCAGGATCTTCAGGCTGAGCTCATCGTCGGCAAGAATGTCGTCGACCTGCAGGTTGACGTCGTCGCCAGTCATCCACTTGCGCCAGCGCTCGGTCTTGATAGCCTTGACCAGCAGGGTGTGATACAGGTCGGAGGGGTCATCGCACAGACCGTTGTCGACCAGGATCTGCTCGGTGGCGCAGAGCTTGAGGTAGGCGCGGGTCTCCTCGGTGCCATACTGCGGAGCAACGTTGGAGGCGGTCACGTGTGCCGGGATGTGCTCGAGCAGCGTCGCGTCGTCCAGATAGTCGGCGTTGTGCTCCTTCAGGCCCACGCCGTAGCGCTTAGCCATGTCGGCGAGCTCGCGGGCATTCTTGAAGTTGTAATGGCCGACCTGCTCGGTCCAACGGGTGAGCGTACCGGTCTGGCCGACGATAAAGGTGGGCATGGGGCAGCCGCGCTTCTCGAGCTCGGGCTGCAGCTGAGAAATGAACTCCTCGTACTTATCGGTAGAGGTCAAGCCGCCATTGGTCTCCTCGGTACCGACCTCATAGGCAACCTCGGGCAGGTTATGCTCGCGACGGTACTGCTCAAGGTAGTCGATAAGATCGATCGTGCGGCGAAGCACCACGTCGAGCGGAATAACCTTGCCGATCTGATAGGGGTCCTTGGTGGGGTCGACCATCAGCAGGTCAAAGCCCGCCTCCATGTCGGCGACGAAGGACTTGCGGGCGAGCTCCATGGCCTCGTCCTCGGGCAGGTGGGCGTTACGCTCCTCGTCGCGCTGCCACGGACCGCCGTGATCGCGGCACAGGTAGTACGGACCGGTGTAACCCACCTCGTCGGCAACCTTCTTGATGTCGGCGGCAAAGCGCGTCTGGTCCCAACCGTTGACGTAGCCGGCGCCCATCTCGTCCATATCGACCTGGTTGCGGCTGGCGATAAACATGGGCGGGAAATCCTCGTCCTTGGCAAGCTCGAACACGGCCTGAATCAGGTTGGGGCTCATGGGGCCAATGCCGACCATGGTTGCGTGATCGCCGCTATCCTGCAGCTTGAGCATGCCCTGAACGGCCTGACGGATGGTGAGGTTGGACATTTTGTTCTCCTTCTCCAGAGGATTTTTGACAAAAGTTCCCTGGGACCCAGATGTGGGCCCTATCAGTACGGATGGATTTTGTTGTGTAGGGGCGGTTGTGCGGAGTCAAATCCATCCCTCCGCACAACCGGAGTCCTTAAAGGTTTACTTGGCCTGCTTATCGAGCGTGGGCTTCATGGCAATCAGGATTGCAGCGGCGACCACGGCGCCAATCACGATGTCCAGGCAGAACAGCGCGACGTTGTTGGTGGCAAGGGCGACGATAAAGCCACCGTGCGGGACGTAGCAGTCGATGCCCTGGAAGGCGGCAAGTGCCGCACCCACGGCAGAGCCGATGCAAATGCCGGGCAGGGTGTGACCGAGGTCCTTGACCGCGAAGGGGATAGCGCCCTCGGTAATACCGATGCAACCCATGAACAGCGCGGAGATGCCCATCTGGCGGTCAGCGTCATCGAACTTGTTCTTGGCGATGAGCGCAGCGAGGCCACAGGCGATCGGGGGAACGGCGACGGCGACGCGGAACATACCGTTAGGACCGTAGATACCGGAGGCCATGATGGCCATGGTGAAGGTCGAGGCGGTCTTGTTGATGGGGCCACCCATATCGAAGGCGGTCATAACGCCAATGACCAGACCCAGGACAACTGCGGAACCGCCCTGCAGGCTGCCGAGCACGCCGGTGAGCCAGTCCATCACAAAGCCAAGCGGCGTGGCCAGGATGTAGATATAGGCCATGCCCAGGACAAGCGAGGTCAGAATCGGGATGATCAGGATGGGCATGATGGTCTGGATGGTGTTGTTGACCTTCCAGGTCTTCATCCAGCGGACAAAGTAGCCGCAGATGACCGCCATGATCATGGCGCCCAAGAAGCCGGTCGAAACGCTGTTGCCGTTAGGGGTAACGACTGCGTTGTTGACCAGGTAGCCCAGGACAAAACCGGGGGCGAGCGCGGGCTTGCCGGCCATCGAGTAGGAGATGTATGCCGCAAGCACCGGGATCATCATGGAGATGCCGGCCATGCCGATGGTGTTAAGGCTCACCATCAGCGGGTTCGTAACCTCCATGCCGTTGGCGCCGGCGGTACCGGATGCCAGCGAGAAGGCAAGAAACACGCCGCCGATAACGACGATGGGGATAAAATAGGAAACGCCGGTATTGAATGCATTGAGCAGCGTCTTGCCAGGATCGGCAAAGATAGACTGCTTGGACGCCGGTGTCGGGGCCTGCGGGGCAGCGGAGACGGCCTTCTTCTCTGCCTTGGCCTCGGCCTTGGGCGCGTCAACGGCGCCACCCGTCGCCTTGATGATCTCAATGGCCTGGTCGATGATCTTTACCGGATCGGCGATTACATCCGAGGTGCCGACCTTCAGGAACTTGCCCTCGGCCATCTTCTGCTCAAAACGGTCCTCGTTCTCGACACCCACGTCGACGGACTCCAGGACCAGGTCGGCGGAGTCCACGTCTTCCTGCGTGAGCTCATTCTCGATACCCAGGCCACCCTGAGCCTCGACCTTGCACTCGATGCCACGGGCGGCGCATTCATCCTGAATCGCCTTCTGGGCCATATACGTGTGGGCGATACCCACAGTACAGGCGGCAACGCCTACGATCTTCATTGCTTCCCTCTTTTCATAGAGTTGCGTGCGCAAGACACCGTTTGCGGAGGCCTCCGGAGCATCCCCTGCCGTTTGGACTTGCTGTCTTTTCGACAAGAACAATATAGGTGCTCGTTTTTCTTAATGCCAGCTTATTTCGGTAAACGCACAGGTCAGAGCGTTGGTTATGCGATTTAGTTATGCGTTTAACCAAAATTGAATCCTGCGATTTTGCCCTCGATTTCAAAAGTCAAGAAGTATTTGATTTTCTCGGTAGACGGCAGATGCGCATGCCGGTCACAAATTTCGACCCCACCCGTATGCCGCATTTGTTGCATACTCATATGAAAGGAAAAAGCCGCTCACCGAAGCGTATCCTTCACCAAGACTCAAAGTCATCATGTTGGAAAATGCTCATCTGTCGGAAGGAGTCGCTGTGGCAAAACAGCGCGTTACGATCGCAGACGTCGCTCGAGAGGCGGGAACCTCGACGGCAAGCGTCTCGTATTACCTCAACGACAAACGAGAAAAGCTTAGCGAGAAGACGCAGAACAAAATCGCGCGCGTCATTAAGGAACTCGGATACGTTCCCAACGCCCAAGCGCAGACGCTCACCGGCAAGCAAACCCACGTCATTGCCATCATCATTTTGGATAACACCAACAAATGGGCGGGGCTCGTTCTCAATGGCATGGAGCAGGTCATGCTCCCCGCGGGCTACCAGACGGTCGTTTGCACGAGCAACTTTAACCCCGAGACCGAGCTCATGTACGTCGACAAGATGCTCTCGCTGGGCGTCGATGGCTTTATCATCCAGCCCACGGCAAACTTCAAAGCCGTGCATGACCGCATTAGACGCGCCGGCAAGCCGGTCGTCTTTTTCGATGCGGCCATCTATAGCCCAGGTACCAGCTGGATCAAAACCAACCTTTACGACGGCGTGTACAACGCCACACAGGCACTCCTCGACGCCGGCTACGAAGATTTCTTTTCCATTGCCGCCAACATGACCGAAATGCGCACCCGCATGGAGCGTTTTCAGGGGTATGCCGAGGCGCTGGCAGCGAACGGGCAGCTCTACAAAGCGATTCCCATCGATCACAACAAGCCGTCAATCAACGAGCTCACCGAATACTTTAAATTCAAGTTCAATCCCGCCAAGCGAACCCTTATCTTCGTGCAAAATCAGTGGGCACTTCCCCGTGTCTACAAGGCCCTCCAGCCAATGGCCCATCTGCTTCCGCAGCAAATCGGCCTTTTGGGACTCAACTGCGAAGACTGGACTAATCTCACCACACCGACCGTCTCCACCATCATCGAGCCCGTCGACCAAGAAGGTCGCGAAGCAGCCGAGATGCTGCTCGCCCTACTTGACGGAAGCAGCGAACCCGGCGAGCAGCGCATTCTCGAGTGCAAGCTCAACTGGCTCGACTCCACCTCGATCTAGAACGCGGGACAAATGAATCAGTAGCGTTTGTCTCAAATCTTAAGTATTTGTTCGACAGAACGGCCCTTGCCGGCTCCTGCTAGACTGGTAGATTCCCAACCGTCCATCCAGGAGCCGCAATGTCGCGCAAGTCCGCCTACAAGCAAGTACTTTCCATCGGCGCCGCCGTGGTGCTGGGGTTTGCGCTGTTCACAGGGTCGCTCGACGGAGCGCCCAAGTTGTTGTCGCCGCAAAGTGATGAACAGGCGGCAGCTCTGGCCGAAAAACAAAACGAAAGTCCCAGCCGCACCGACGACGAGGCGGACCTGGTCGATCGGCTCGAATCAGGAACGGCGAGCTCCCCGGACCCTCAAAACAGCCAGGACTCTGGCGATGGCTCCGATTCCGCCACAACCGACACCGGCGACGGCGCTTCCGCGGACAGCGCCGCCACCCCCATCGACGAGGTCGAAAACCCCGACCTCAACCGCGCCCGCGGTGTTTATCTCAGCAGCATTCCCGACTACGCCGGCAACCCCTACGTTGCCCTGCGCGCCGACAGCACGCACCCGCTCGGCACACCATCATTCACGCTCGATGAATACGAGCGCGCTACAGAAGAGGGTTGCTTTAAGAAGTTCTCCAAGCTTGACAGCCTGGGCCGCACCCGCAAAGCGCTCGCCTGCGTGGGACCCGAATCACTCGGTCAAGGCGAGCGCGGCGATATCTCGCGTATCCATCCCGCTGGATGGCGCCAGCAGCGCTACGACTTTATTCCGGGCCAGAGCCTCTACAACCGCTGCCATCTCATCGCCTGGTCGCTCTGCGGCGAAAACGCCAACCGCAAGAATCTCCTCACCGGCACGCGTTATCTCAACGAGACAGGCATGCTGCCGTTTGAGGAGCAGATTCTCGGCTACATCCGCGAGACGGGCAACCACGTGCTCTATCGCGTCACACCCATGTATAACGAAGAGGAACTTGTCTGCCGCGGCGTGCGCCTTGAGGCGCAATCGGTCGAGGACCACGGCAAGACCCTCTGCTTCCACGTGTACTGCTACAACCTGCAGCCGCACGTGCAGATCGACTACGCCACCGGCCGCAACCAGGCATCCGGAGACTAGTGCCGACCGCACCGCCCGTAACCCAAAAATGATTCGTTTTCCTCCGTCCCCATGGGATCAAAAAAGGCCGCCCTGGATTACCCAGGGCGGCCTTTTCGTCAGCGTCCACATTGCAGGCAAAACCACACGCTACTTGGCGCGGCCCTCCTCATAGCGCTCGACCAGCTTGGCCTGAACATCGTAGGGAACCTGCTCGTAGCCAGCGGGCTTCATGGTAAAGTCACCCGTGCCGCGCGTGATAGAGCGCAGGCGCGTCGAATAATCCGTCAGCTCTGCCAGCGGCGCCTGGGCAATGACCACGGTGTCGCCGCGCTCATCGGTCTCCATACCCGTCACGCGACCGCGCGATGCCGAGATGTCGCCCATCACAGCGCCGGCGTAGCTTTCGAGAATAGTCACCGTGATTTCCTCGATGGGCTCCAGCACCACCGGGTCGGCATCGGCGCACGCCTTGCGCAGGCCGATGCGAGCCGCCGCGCGGAACGCCATCTCGTTGGAGTCGACGCTGTGATACGAGCCGTCGTACACAGCCACGCGAATGCCCGTGAGCGGGTAGCCGGCAATGATGCCGTCCTTCATGGTCTCCTGGACACCCTTGTCCACGGCGGGGATCAGCGAGCGCGGAATGCGGCCGCCCACGACCTCATCCACAAACTCGTAGCCGTCGCTCGTGCCGTCGGGCCCAATAAGCGGCTCCACGCGCAGCCAGCAGTCGCCGTACTGACCGGCGCCACCGGTCTGCTTCTTGTGGCGACCCTGGGCGCTCGCCGTGCGGCGGATGGTCTCGCGATACGGAACGCGGATCGGCACGCTCTTGGCCACGACCTTGGTGCGATCCTCCAAACGGTTGAGCAGCACCGAAACCTGCGCCTCACCAACGGCGGAGATGATAGTCTGGCCCGTCTCCTCGTCACGATCGATGCTCATGGTCGGATCAGCCTTGCACGCCTTCTCGATAAACGTATAGAGCTTCTCTTCGTCGCCACGGTTCTCGGCCTCGATGGCAATGCGGTACTGCGAGTTGGGGAACTTAAACGCCGCAGCCTCGACCTTACCGGTAATGGAGAGCGTATCGCCCGTCTCGGCCGCCAGCTTGGGCGCCACGATGATGTCGCCGGCATAGGCGTGACCGACCTCGGTCATGTCGCGGCCGCACATCACATACAGGTGGGCCAGACGATCGCTCTTGCGGGTACGCGCGTTGATCAGCTCAAGACCCGGCTCAAGCGTACCCGTCAGCACCTTGATAAAGCTGATGCGACCCTGCTGCGGATCGGCCAGCGTCTTAAACACAAACGCCACCGGACGGTCATCGTCGCTCGAAATCTTGAGCGAATCACCGTCGATGAGCGGCATCTCGCCGTAGTCCGTCGGCGCCGGGAAGTACGTGGCGATGTCGTCCATCAGCGAGTTGACGCCCTGCTCCTTAATGCAATCGCCCGCAAAGACCGGCACAAAGATGCGCTCGGCAATCGCCTTCGACAGCAAGCCCTCAAGCTCCTCCTGCGTCAGCGTCTCCTCGCCTTCCAGGTACTTCATCATCAGCTCATCGTCAGCCTCGGCCACCAGCTCGCACAGATGGTCATGGGCTTCCTCGGCCTGGGCACGATACTCCTCGGGAATCTCCGACTCAACGGCTTCGGTGCCGTTGCAATGGCGCGCCTTCATGCGCACCAGGTCGATGATGCCGTCAAAGTCCTCGCCCTCGCCCCAGGGAAGGGTCACGGCGCCCAGGCGCGTGCCAAAGCGCTCCTGCAGCAGGCCCATCGTGGTCGCAAAGCTGGCCTCGGAGCGCGACAGGCGGTTTACGAACACCGCACGCGCCAGGCGCAGGTCCTCGGCGGCATACCAGAGCTTAACCGTCGTAGGCTGCGGGCCGGCCTCGGCGTCGACCACAAACAGAGCCGTCTCGCAAACACTCATCGCGGCAAAGGCGTCGCCGATAAAATCGGGGTAGCACGGGGCATCGAGCACATTGATGCGCGCGCCCTTCCAGTCGATCGGCGCGATGGTCGTCGAGATGGAGAATGAACGCTTGACCTCTTCAGGGTCATAGTCGAGCGTGGGCTTGGTACCGTCGTGGCCGCCCAGGCGGGCGGTCTTGCCGGAAAGGTGGAGCATGGCCTCGGCGAGTGAAGTCTTGCCCACCCCGCCTTGGCCTACGAGCACCACGTTCCTTACATTGCCGGTCTTGGGAGCACCCATGATGACCTCCTTGCAGGGCCGCGCGCAATGCGCGACGCCAACGGGGAGAGTTCGCGGTCGGTGCCATCCCGGGAGCAGCATGGTCGGCAACCGAGCCGACTCACCCTCCAAATGTCCTATGCCACCACCCTACCCTCACGGGCGGCCGTCCATGCATACCTTTCGGCGCACGTATGAATACAGGCGGCGAGAGGAAGAGGCAAGCTTGTGAGGCGATTATTGAGCCCCGTCGATGCAAACAAAAAGCCGCCACAGACCGTAAGACCTGCGGCGGCTTCGCCTCAATTAATAGTTGAGTAAATACCTGAGCCTACCCCTCGATACGGCTCAAGAACTCACGGGTACGTTGCTCACGCGGGTGATTGATTACCTGCTCGGCCGGACCCTCCTCGACAATGCGGCCTCCGTCCATAAAGACCACGCGATCGGCAACATCGCGCGCAAACTGCATCGCGTGGGTCACGATCACCATCGTCATATTCTGCGCGGCAAGGTCTTTAATGACACGCAGCACCTCGGCCGTTAGCTCGGGATCGAGCGCCGAGGTCGGCTCGTCAAAGAACAAGATCTCCGGGTCGAGCGCCAAGGCGCGGGCGATACTCACGCGCTGTTGCTGACCGCCCGAAAGCTCACACGGAACCTTGTTCTCGTTGCCCACAAGCCCCATCTGAGCAATCAATTCATGCGCACGAGCTTCCGCCTGCTCGCGCGGGCGCTTAAGAACGCGGATCGGCGCATCGGTGATGTTTTTCATCACGGTATAGTGCGGGAACAGATTGTAGTTCTGAAACACCAGGCCAAATCGCGAGCGCGCCTGCCTGGGCACATCGCCCTTCGCATAGACCGCGCCCGAACCCGCATCCGTCGCAACGGCAAGGTCGCCAAACGAGAGCGAGCCTCCGTCGAGCGTCTCGAGCAGCGTGGCACACCGCAGCAGCGTGGACTTGCCGCCACCCGAAGGCCCGATAATCGCCACGACCTCTCCACGCTTTACCTCGAGCGAGATATCCTTGAGCACCTCATTGCCGCCAAACGCCTTGCGAGCGTTCGATATATTCATTACCGAATTAATCATGGTAGTAATCCAATTTTTTCTCGGCGGCGCCCAGCAGCATCTCGACAACGAAATTAAAGACCCAGTAAATCAGCGCCGCAATCGCAAACGGCACCATGCTCACCTGCGAGGCGACCAGCGCCTTGGCCGTCGAGAACATCTCACCCACGCCAATGGCAAACGCCAGCGACGTGTCCTTGACCAGCGTGATGATCTCGTTGCCCATCGCCGGCAGAATACGCTTGGCGACCTGCGGCATCACGATATACAGAAACGTCTGCACGCGCGAATAGCCCAGCACCTCGGCAGCCTCGTATTGACCGCGCGGAATGGACTGCAAGCCCGAGCGATAGATCTCGGCAAAGTAACCGGCGTAGTTGATGATGAACGCCACG
>DXZM01000049.1:0-1605 GCA_019419665.1 Collinsella sp. | reverse complement strand
GCCCGAGCGATAGATCTCGGCAAAGTAACCGGCGTAGTTGATGATGAACGCCACGACGCACGCCGTCCACTTGGAATCGGGCGTGAGCGAAATGCCAAACACGTAGTACGGGGCAAAGTAGATGGCGAACATCTGTAGCATGAGCGGCGTGCCACGCATCACCGAAATATAGATACGCGCGATCCAGCGAAGCGGCGCAGTTTTGCTCATGCGCATAAACGCCACGGGGATTCCCAGCGGAATCGACCCCAGCAGCGTCAGCACAAACAGCTGCAAACTGACCAAGAATCCCTGGCCAAGCATCTGCATCATGACTTGGATAGACAACCTACCCTCTCTTTCACAGCAACAGAACAGCGGGCGTTAATTGAAATAGGCACAGTGCCCAAGATTGCGAGCGACAAGCCCGACGAAGCGTACTTTGGTACGCGAGGAGGGTTGGAGCCGCAAGGTTGGGTGCTGTGGCTATTTCAAAACCCAATTATCGAAAGATAGACCATAGCTTGAATACTTATCGCAGAGGTCCTTGACCGTGCCATCCTCGTAGAGCGCCTTGAGCGACTCGGTCACGGCATCGGCGGACTTGGTGTCGCCCTTCTTAAAGCCAACGGCGTAGTGCTCGCTGGACAGCGGCTTGTCGAGCTGCGTATAGGCATCGGGCTTGGCGGCAAGCTGATATTGGGCGATCGAGAGGTCACAGGCAACGGCATCGACTGCACCACTCTCGAGCTGCATAAACGCCGTGTTGTACTCGCCGATGGTATCGAGCGTGGCAAACGTCGCGGCCAGATCCTTCTGGTCGCCCTCGAGTACATCCTGTGCGGCGGAATCAGTCTGGGTAATCACGGTCTTGCCGGCAAGATCGTCCCAGCTCTTGATACCCGCGTCCTTCTTGACCACGAGCACCTGCTCGTTAAGCATGTAAGGCTCGGAGAACGTGTAGTCGTCCTCGCGGCCCTCCATGGTAAAGCCGTTCCAGATGCAGTTGATGGCACCCGAGTTGAGCAGCGTGTCCTTGGCATCCCAATCGATGGCCTCATACTCAACGTCCCAGCCCTGCTTGTCGGCAACGGCCTTGGCAAGGTCGAGATCAAAGCCCGTGTACTCGCCATCGTCGCCTACAAAGCCATACGGAGGATAGGACTTGTCAAAGCCCACGACGAGCTTCTTGGACTCCGCCGCGCCCTTCACGTCCTTGGCTGCGGCAGAACCGGCGGCGGAGCCCTTATCGGCACCACCGCCGCAGCCTACCAGGCCGAGGCCAAGCACCGTGGCAAGCGAACCGGCTAGACCAACAAACTGACGACGAGACATATCGGTATTCATGGTATCCCCCTTGATGGCACTTTAGTTAGGTAAAGTGAGTCATGTAACGTTCAGAATCATACACTTTAGTGAGATGGAGTACAAGGGAGAGCTTGCCCGGCGTGGGCGGGGAGCGGCGCGTAATTAAGTTTCCTGCTCTACAGTCCTGCGCAAGACGGAAAGCACGCATGGAGCACTAGGTTGGAGCACCCGGCTGGGTGGCGCCCGGCGCGGAGTTTAATTTGCTGCTCTACAGTCCTGCTCACGACGGAGGCCACATTAAGTGGCCTCCTGTTCGTG
>DXZM01000048.1:0-39173 GCA_019419665.1 Collinsella sp. | reverse complement strand
TGGGAGGCCAGGGCGCCGCTGACCGGTGGACGGCACCGAGCCGTACGCTTGAACTTAGAAGGGGGATGCCTCGCGGCCTCCCCCTTTTTTGCGTTGTATATACGTTGTACTTTGGGACCTAGCTCCCCCGTATGTGCTCTTACTGTTTGGCTGTATTTTGAGTCCATCTAGTGTATTTGAGCGATAATTACTCGCATTGGCGTTAGGGAGGGCTTGATGTTTACCGTATTTGTCTTGGGCAATATTGCTTCGGGTAAGTCAACTGCCTGCCGCTATTTCGAATCTCGTGGCGCTATGCTTATCGATCTGGATGAGCTTGCAAAATCGCTGTATGTGCCGGGCTCTGATATCGTCAATACACTCGCGGATGAATTCGGTTGGGACATTTTGGATGAGGAAGGCGGCATTCGCCGCGGCATCCTCGCTTCTCGAGCTTTCGCTTCTCCTGATTCGGTCGCACGGCTCAATGACATCGTGCATCCCATTCTGATTGAACAGCTTTCGCTTAGGATTCTCGATCCGGTTTGTTGTACGGTTTCATCTCCCCGTTATCCGTTTGCGGTGGTCGAGGTTTCTGCTCCGACTGGTTTTGAGGATGCATTTGGCTTGGCTGATGAAATTTTGGTCATCAGCGCCCCTTTGTCAGTTCGTCGCGAGCGCGCTATTCAACGTGGCATGGAGCCATCTGATTTTGATGCCCGTTCTGCTTGCCAGCCCGAAGAGTCTGCGCTGTGCAATCTCGCTACAACGGTGATTGATAATGCCTCAGGTGATAATTCGCTCTTTGAGCAGCTTGACTCATGGCTTGCATGCCATGGGTTTATAGACACTGCGGATAAGGAGGAGGCCGATGCCTAAGACACGTTTCCTTACGTGGTATCGCCTTATACCGCTGGCTGCCGTTTTTGCCTTCGGCCTTATCTCATTCGTTTACTCATATGCTCCTGCCGCTTTCTTTAAGCCGCTGTATCCGATTGACTACGAGGCGTATGTAAAGCAATCCAGTATTTCGCATAATCTGGATCCGTATCTGGTATGCGCTGTCATTAAGTCGGAATCGAATTGGGATCCCGAGGCCGAGTCGAATCAGGGTGCTCAGGGATTGATGCAGCTGATGCCCGAGACTGCCCAGGATATGATCGCCAAGGGCCTTGTCGACGGTGGCGAGTATTCGGCCGACAACCTTAACGATCCGGCTACGAATATCGAGTTTGGCTGTGCGTATCTTTCGTATCTTCTAGCGTATTTTAACGGGTCGACTGACAGTGCCATTGCCGCCTATAACGCCGGCATGGGCAATGTCGACGGATGGGCGCAGCAGAGTACGTCGCTTCATAATGCAATCACCTTTCCCGAGACGCAGGCGTATCTGATTCGTGTCAATAATGCCTGGGTTCGCTACAAAACCCTCTATCCCGATCGGTTCGTATAGGACTATGCCTGCCGCCTGCGTATACTGCAGATATATGAGTTAGGAGTATCCATGGCGGAATTTGAAGTAGAACGCGTTGGTGGTGAACTTAAGCGCTTTGGCGTTGAAGGCTCTGATGTGCCGTTTAAGGTCGTGTCTCCCTATGACCCTGCAGGCTCTCAGCCTAAAGCCATTGAGTCGCTTGTGCAGGGTGTGAGGGACGGAGACCGCTATCAGGTTTTGCTGGGCGTGACTGGTTCGGGCAAGACCTTCACGATGGCAAAGACTATTGAGGCCCTGGGAAAGCCGACGCTGGTCATGGCCCCCAATAAAACGCTCGCCGCTCAGCTTGCGAGCGAGCTCAAAGAGTTCTTTCCCAACAACGCTGTGGTCTACTTCGTCTCGTACTACGACTACTATCAGCCCGAGGCGTATGTGCCGCAAAGCGATACATATATCGAGAAAGACTCCTCGATTAACGAAGAGGTTGAGATGCTGCGACATCAGGCGACCGCATCGCTGCTCTCTCGACGCGATGTGATCGTTGTCGCATCGGTCTCGTGTATCTATGGCATTGGCTCTCCTGAGGACTATGCAGGTCTGGCTCCAAACGTCGACAAGAAGGTGCCGCTCGAGCGCGATGACTTTATCCATGCACTTATCGACATTCAATATGATCGCAATGACTATGACCTGGCACGCGGCACGTTCCGCGTGCGCGGCGATGTTGTCGACGTGTATCCGCCTTATGCCGAGCATCCGTTGCGGTTTGAGTTCTTTGGCGACGAGGTCGAGCTGATTGCCGAGATCGATGAGGTCACCGGTGAGATGCTTCGTGAGTACGAGGCCATCCCTGTATGGCCGGCATCGCACTACGTGACCGAGAAGCCGAAGGTCAAGGCGGCTCTGAAATCGATCAGCGAAGAGTGCGAGAAGCGCGTGGCGGAGCTCAAGGCGACCGACAAGTTGCTCGAGGCGCAGCGTCTGCAGCAGCGCACCGATTATGATCTTGAGATGCTCGAGACGATGGGCTTTTGCAACGGCATCGAGAACTACTCGCGTCATCTGGACGGTCGCAAGCCGGGTGAGCCGCCGTTTACCCTAATCGATTACTTCCCCAAGGATATGCTCTGCATCATCGATGAGAGCCATGTGACGGTGCCGCAGATTCGCGGCATGCACGAAGGTGACCGCTCGCGTAAGGTGACGCTGGTGGAACACGGTTTTCGCCTGCCCTCGGCGCTCGATAACCGCCCGCTTCGTTTCGATGAGTTTGAGGCAAGGATACCCCAGTTTATCTATGTTTCGGCCACGCCGGGCGACTACGAGCTGCGGGTGAGCCAAAACGATGTGGAGCAGATTATTCGTCCGACTGGCCTGCTCGACCCCAAGATTGACGTGCGTCCAGTTCGCGGCCAGATTGACGATCTTGAGGACGAGATTCGCGAGCGCGTTGCCCGCAAGGAGCGCGTGCTGGTGACCACGTTGACCAAGCGCATGGCCGAGGACCTGACCGACCATCTGCTCGACGCGGGCATTAAGGTCAATTACATGCACTCTGATACGGCGACAATGGACCGTGTCGAGATCCTGCGAACGCTGCGCGAGGGCAAGATCGATGTCCTCGTTGGCATCAACCTGCTTCGCGAGGGCTTGGATCTCCCCGAGGTCTCACTGGTGGCAATTCTCGATGCCGATAAGGAAGGCTTCTTGCGCAACCGCCGTTCGCTGATTCAGACGATTGGCCGTGCGGCCCGTAACGCCGATGGTGAAGTCATCATGTATGCAGACGTTGTGACCGATTCGATGAAAGAGGCCATCGAGGAGACGCAGCGCCGTCGCGAGATTCAGATGGCATATAACGAAGAACATGGCATTGTGCCCAAGACAGTGCGCAAGGCCATCAACGACATCTCAAGTTTTATTGCCGAGGCCGAAAAAACTGTGGGCTCCAAGGGACGCTCGAAGGGCGACTCTCTTGGCCATGGCGCATTCTATACGCCCGATGAGTCGGGCGAGGGCGGTGTGCCGGAAACGGTGGCGCCCGAGCAGACACTTGCGGAGCAGTTGGAAGAACTGCCGCATGACGAGCTTGTGCGGATCGTCGAAACCATGGAAGAGGATATGCGTAACGCTTCTGCCGCTATGGACTTTGAGGAGGCGGCGCGCCTGCGCGATGCCGTCGTTCAGATTCGGGCGATGCTCGAGGGTGCGTCTGAGGACGAGACGATCGAGCGCTTACGCTCGCAGGCCCGCAAGGGTTCCACGTTCGCATCGGGCAGAAAACGCCAGGGTGCACGGTTTAAGAAATAGCGAACAGGCCCCGAGTTCCCTGTGGGGCTCGGGGCCTGTGTCTTTTGCGCGCTGGAATTCGTGCGTTAGAGGTCCGCGATCAGGGCTTCGGCACAACGGATGCCGTCGGTGGCCGCGCTCATGATGCCGCCGGCATATCCAGCTCCCTCACCACAAGGGTAGAGGCCCGGGGTCGACACGGCATGGCACGTTCGGTCTCGGGTGACAGTGACCGGTGAGCTCGAACGAGTCTCCACGCCGGTAAGAACGGCATCGGGACGGTCGTAGCCTCGTAGCTTTTTTCCGAGTAGGGGAAGTCCCAGGCGGAGCGACTCGACGATATGCTGCGGCAGGGCTTCGTCAATTGTCGTCCAGGTCACACCGAGCGGATAGGTGGGCTTTACCTTTCCGGGCGCCTTGCTGGCGCGTCCTGCGAGGAAATCTCCGACGAGTTGTGCCGGTGCGTTCCAGTTGGAACCGCCCAGGCGATAGGCGGCCGCCTCGCAGGCGCGCTGGAGCTCGATGCCGGCGAGCGGGTCATCGTTGGGAAGGTCCTCAGGCGTGACGTTAACGAGCAGGGCGGCGTTTGCGTTGCGTCCGTCGCGGGCATTGAGGCTGGCGCCGTTGACGCACAGGTGGCCCTGCTCGGAAGAGGCGGCGACAACCTGCCCGCCGGGGCACATGCAAAACGAGAACACGCTGCGGCCGTTGGGAAGATGGGCGACGAGCTTGTAGGGGGCTGCTCCGAGGGCAGGATGTCCCGCCAAGGCTCCATATTGGGCTCGGTCGATGTCGCGCTGCGGATGCTCGATGCGAACGCCCATGGCAAAGGTCTTTTGTGTGAGGGCCACGTTGTGGTCCTTAAGGAGCTCAAAAATATCGCGAGCAGAATGCCCACAGGCGAGGATGAGGTGCTTTGTTTCGATTGGCTCGTAAGCGGCGTCTTGGGACGATTGGACATCGATACCGGTGATGGCGCCAGACGCGTCGGTGCGAATGTCGACGAGCTTCGTTCGATAACGGACGACACCTCCGAGCTGCTCGGTGCGCTGGGATATAGCGGTGACAACCTTGGGAAGGATGTCGGAGCCAATGTGCGGCTTGGCATCCCACAGAATATCGCGGGGCGCACCCGCCTCGACGAAGGTTTCGAGGATAAGGCGATGGGCGGGATTTTTTGTTCCCGTATTGAGCTTGCCGTCCGAGAAGGTCCCCGCGCCGCCCAGACCAAACTGAATATTGCTCTCGGGGTCGAGGATGCGCTCCTTTAGAAAGAGGTCGATCGCCTGCGAGCGGCGAAATGCCGGGTCGCCGCGCTCGATAAGCAAGGGCTTAAGACCTGCTTCGGCGAGCGTGAGCGCAGCGAAAAGGCCGGCGCATCCGGCGCCGACAACGACGGGGCGCTCTTTGGATGCGTCGGAAATGGGGGAGGGGAATGAAGGCTCATCGTCTTCTATCGCGCGTACGAGCGAGCGGTCACGTTCGGAAACGCTGTCGACCGCTTCTCGCTCGAGGTGGGGACTGGTCAGCTCAACACGAAAGCTCAGGATAAAATGGACGTCTCGTTTTTTGCGAGCGTCGATTGACTTGCGGTGGAGCTCGATGGACTTGATCTCGGAGTCTTTGCAACGTAGGACGCGCTTGGCGACTCGCTTGCCAACAATGAGGCAGGCATTTTCATCGCCGGCTTCATCGAGCGAAGCGTTGACTTGGGTGATTTCGATCATCGAGGTCTCCTTAGAGGCAAGAAAGAGGCCGTCCGGTATCCCAGACGGCCCGAATGTGTTTTTGATTATAGACTGCGCGGCTACAGGCTGCTTGCAGCGCGAATGCCCGAGAGCCATGCCCACGCAAGGTTAAAGCCTCCACAATCGGCGTCGATGTCGAGCGCTTCGCCGCAGACGTAAAGCGGGGCGTCGACAACGCTGCGCGCGCGTAGACTGGGTGTTGAGATACTCTCGACAGATACGCCACCACGCGTGACCTGTGCCGAGCGCTCCTCGGCTGTTCCCTCAACGAGCAACTTAAAGTGCTTGAGGATCGAGACCAGGTGGATGACATCGTTGGAGCCTGGATGGCACTGCTCGAACGCCGTGCAGACGACGCGGGAGAGTTGCGGGGCGAGCATGCCGTCGAGCCAACGGGGATCGCGGGGCGAAAAGCCGCCGAGCAGCTCAACGCGCCGGTTGAGCATATCGAGCAGCTCGTCTTTGGAGAGGTCGGGGAAAACGTCGAGCAGGATCGTATCACCGCGCTGGATACGACGGGAGAGGTTGAAGACAGCGACGCCCGAGATGCCGAAGGCTCGAAACAGGACTTCACCGTCTTCGTGCCAGAGCTCATTATGATTGCGGGCGAGCGTCAAGCGGGCGCGGACGCGCAGGCCGTCCAACGTCTTGAGTGCCGCCCGATCGCCGACGACCGTTGCCGATACGGGGCAGAGGATGGGGCGCAGCGAAGTGAGGGGGAGGCTAAACGTATCGGCGATACCGGTGGGGTTGCCACCCGTGGCGATAATTACGGCATGTGCCTCCAGGGCCTCGTTCTTGCGAGGGACATCGGCGAGCGCTTTCCGAAGCGAGCGGAGCTCCGTTTTTCGGTCGTCGTGCTTTTTTGCCTTGAGCGCCCGCGCTGGACGGTCTATTTGGAGTGTCCAGCCTTCGGAAGCTTTGTGCGCCGAGGCAACGTTGGCTCCGCAGATTAAGGTAATACCTAGGCGGTCGCAAACGTTGAGAAGCGCGTCGCGCACCGATTCTGCGCGAAGGGAGCGCGGGTATAGCCGGCCTTCCTCGGAGGTTGTCATGATGCCCAGCGAGGAGAAGAAACCCATAAGCTCTTGTTCGGGTTGGGGGCCCATGACAGATTCGACGAATGCGGGGTGGTTATACCGCTGAGGATCAATCGATTCGTTGGAGAGGTTGCAGCGGCCGTTACCGGTCGCAAGGAGCTTTAGGCCGCAGGCGACATCGCGCTCAACGATGCAGACGCTTTTGCCAGCACGTGCGGCCGTAATGGCGGCGGCGAGGCCTGAAGCCCCGCCGCCGATTACCAGGACGTCATAGAAGGCGCTCGTGTTCACTTAGGCCTCGTCGGTCTCGTGCGGGGTAATAGCCTCGACGGCAGAGACTGCCTTGGGCAACATGCCATCGGGCAGCGCGGTCTCAACCTCGCCCTTATCGCAGGCCTCGGCGAGTGCCGGATTAATGGGAAGCGTGCCCAAGATGTCGAGGTTATAGCGCTCTGCGACCTCGGGGAGCTTGCTTTTGCCAAAGACCTCGATCTTCTTGCCGCAGTCGGGGCACTCGATATAGCTCATGTTCTCGACGATGCCCAGAATGGGGACGTTCATCTTCTCGGCCATGTTGACCGCCTTGGCGACGATCATCGAGACCAGGTCCTGCGGGCTCGTGACGATGACGATGCCGTCGACGGGCAGCGACTGGAAGACGGTGAGCGCGACGTCGCCTGTTCCCGGAGGCATGTCGACCAGCAGGTAGTCGATGGGGCCCCACGAGGTCTCGCTCCAGAACTGCCTAATGGCGCCTGCGATGACCGGACCGCGCCAAAGGACGGGGTCGGTCTCGTTTTGGAGCAGAAGGTTGGAGCTCATGACCTTGACGCCGTGCTCGGAGATTTCGGGCAGCATGAGGTTGCCAAGGGCATGGACGTGGCGTCCGCTCATGCCGAACATCTTGGGGATAGAGGGACCGGTGATGTCGGCATCGAGGACGCCGACCTTGTGGCCGTGACGGGCAAGCTCGGTGGCGATGGCACCGGTGACAAACGACTTGCCGACACCGCCCTTGCCGGAAAGCACGGCGATGACGCGTTTGACCTCGGACAGCGTGTTCTCCTCAAATTGCGACGGCGACGTTTGTCCGCCGGCGGCCTGTGCGTGCTCGCAACCCATGTATGACTCCTTTGTATATGTTGGGGCCGGAGCCCCGTGATGTGACACGAGCGTCATTGTACCCTCGTTTGCGAGCGGGAGTCATTTGCGATGCATTTGGGCCGAGCGTGCTTGCAATACGATGGGCCCAAGCGAATGGGCGGGCTTACTGAACTTTGCTGGCGAACTCGAGGTATTGCATGCGCTGCAGCTTGTCGATCGTCGAGGTGTATGGGCTGTCTTCAGATTCCAAGTTGTAGCGCAGCCCGTCGGCACCGAGATAGCCGGCGACATTGATGGTGGGCACATCTGACCTTGTTGCAAGCAGGGCCTTTTGATAGTCGGTGAGCGGGGCGCCGATCTTATTAAGGGTAATGGCTGCAATCTCGTTTGCCCCGACGGTGTCGTAGACGTTGAGCTCGGTATTGCCGGCGATTTCATAGTTAGCCCAGACGAAATAGGTTGACTGATAGACACGGAAAGCGTGGCTTGCCGTATCTTCCTGAGGGTACAGCTCGTCGTTGAGAGTCGTTGCGGCGCTCGGCTGATGGTCGCCAAAAAAGACAAGAACAACCGGTCTGCCGATATTGCGGAGCTCGTTGATAAAGTACTCGAGGTCCCGGTCGGATGCGTTGATGCAGGTGAGATAGGTGTTGAGCGCGCTATTGGCGCCCTCGCTGGCTCCCTCGACCCAATAGTTTGTCAGCTCTTCGGCGGGAACGGTGCCATAGTCGTAGCCGCCGTGATTTTGCATCGTGACGTCAAAGATGAACTGCGGCGCTTCGTCGGTTCTAAGCAGGTCGAGTATCTTGTCGTAGGTGGCGTAGTCGCATACGCCGGCATGGTAACAGGGCGCACCTTCGAAATCGCCGATTGAAAGAAAGTCTCCAAAGCCCAGCTGCTGATAGATCTTATCTCGATGGTAGTTGACGGGGTTTTGCGGGTGCATAGCGGTAGCGGTATACCCAAGCTCTTTAAGGTCCTTTGCCAGGCTGTTGACGCCATTCATCTGATACAGCTGATAGGGGATCTTGCCTAATCCGACAAAGGCCGTTGTCGCTCCGGTCAAAAATTCGAATTCGGAGTTTGCCGTTCCGCCACCGGTGACCGAAGCGAGCATGGTGCCGCGAACAAGTGTGTCGGGAAGCGAGTTGTAGAATGCGGGGCCGGTGTACCCGGCCGCCTGGAGCTGCTCAAAGCACGAAAGGTCGCTAAAACTCTCGTTCATGACGGCAACAATCGTCGGCTTGATTTCATTGAACTGGGCAACGGCAGCCGCGCGCTGCTCGCTCGAGCCATACGTGCTGTCGTAGGCGGCGGCGAGCTCCTGCTCGATGCTCTGCGCCTCATCGGGCGTATAGCCTTCGGGCTTCTCAATGGGCAACTCGTTGACCATTTCGGTGAACGAAGTGATAAAACCCTGAGACGTATATGTGGTGATGGGCTGCCAACGGTCAAATCCAAAATCCAGCGCCTGCTCCAAGTCGATGCTGGAAAAGCCTGAGAGCCCCACAACGGTCACTAGCAGAAAAGCGCAGAGGTTAGCGGCGATTGCGGGGAAGACATGGGTGGGCGTACGGAGCTTTCGCGGTCGGATAAGCGAAAGAAGCCCCAGGGAAATCTCCAGCAGGGCGAGAGAGGTTACGATTCCGGCGGTAAAGGTAAACTCGTATCCCTCGCTCACTTCCATTGCGGTGCCAAGGGCCAAGATATCGCTTGGCAGGATGGCTTCGCCTTTAAACGTTATGACGAAGTGCTCGGCAATGCCAAGGATGCAACAGGCGACGGGCACGAGGGCCATGACGCCTCCATGACGCTGTCCCAGCAAATAAAGGGAGAGCAGAACCGTCGCGAGCAGCCCGACGGAAAACCCGAATGAGTTGGCGGGAATGCGATAGAACGTTTCGTTACAGGCAATTTCGAGCGAAACGAACGAGAGCGCTGAAACAGCGGCGATGACAAGGATGTCACGGCAAATACAGGCAACCGTTCCCGTCGCAAGATCGGTTTGGTCGATAAGTCCCGAAACCAAGGGCTCGACAAGAAGTATGACGGCGGTAGCACCGAGCGTCGAATAAGAAAGGACCCATAGGGAATTGTCCTCATTTACGAGCAATTGATTCGTAATCCATGCAGCTACCATGCCGAGCGGGATGAGGAGCGTCGCGCACCAAAAGACGCGGGCAATGGGCGGCTTTTCATTGTGTTTGATTGAAAAATACACGCGCACGACGACGGTGGCCACGATAAGGACGGCGATGAATATGGGCAGATTGGCCATGTCGCTCGAAGTGATTTCAAGGGGGATATCTTCGGTCATGGACGTTCCTCTGTTACAGCAAATTAAGTTCAGTAGTAGATTACTGTAACCTTTCCACGGCATTTCGAGAAACAAAGCACCCGATACGCAAAGCTAAAGGTCTGCGAATCTTGTATTACGAACATCTGTGCGCGTCGAGTGCGCTAAACTCATCGACAGTATGATTCGATGCAATAGGAGGCAAGGAGCTTCCATGTCTGATTCTTCTATCGTTATTCGCGGCGCTCGTGAGCACAACCTCCGTGATATCGATGTTTCCATTCCGCGTGACCAACTCGTGGTCATTACCGGTCTTTCTGGCTCGGGCAAGAGTTCGCTTGCATTTGACACTATCTATGCCGAGGGCCAGCGTCGATACGTCGAGAGTCTTTCGAGCTATGCGCGCCAGTTCTTGGGCCAGATGGACAAACCCGACTTGGATTCAATCGACGGCCTTTCGCCGGCGGTGTCGATCGACCAAAAGACGACGTCTAAAAACCCTCGCTCGACGGTTGGCACCGTAACCGAGATTTATGACTATCTGCGCCTGCTGTTCGCCCGTGTGGGCACCCCGCACTGTCCCGAATGCGGCCGCGTCATTGAGCGCCAGACGACCGACCAGGTTGCCGACAAAGTCTTGGCGGCGGGGGAGGGTCGCCGCGCGTTTGTGCTGGCACCGGTGGTGCGCGGGCGAAAAGGCGAGTACACCAAACTGTTTGAGGACCTTCGCGCCGAGGGCTTTAGCCGCGTGCGTGTCGACGGCGAAGTGCGCTCGCTCGATGATCCGATCGATCTGGACAAGAAGTTCAAACACGATATCGAGGTCGTAGTCGACCGCATCGTGATCCGTGAGAATTCTCTGGGCCGTATCGCCGAGTCTGTTGAACAGGCGACTGCCTTGGCGCACGGTAATGTGAACGTATACATGCTGCCCGATCGCGATGCTCCCGAGGGGACCGAGGGCGAGCTACTGGAGTATTCGTTGGCTCTGGCATGCCCGGAGCACGGGCACTCCATCGACGACCTACAACCCCGCGACTTTTCGTTCAACGCTCCCTATGGCGCATGTCCTGAGTGCGACGGCCTGGGCTTTAAGAAAACCGTTGATGCCGAGGCGCTGATTGAGGATCCCTCGAAGTCCATTGCCGACGGAGTCTTTGGTAGCCTGTTTGGCAATTCGAACTACTATCCGCAGATTTTTGCTGCGGTCTGCAAACACTTTAAGGTGAGCGCCGATACGCCGTGGGGGGACTTGCCCCCTCGCGTGCGTCGTGCGTTTTTGGATGGCATGGGCGACACGAAGATTTCGGTCGACTATCAAAAGCTCGATGGGCGTCGCAGCCAGTGGGATACCAAGTTTTCGGGCGTTCGCAACATCCTGTACGAACGCTATACCGAGACGACGAACGAGAACACCAAGGCGCGCCTGGAGAAGTACATTCGCGAGGAGCCGTGCTCGAGCTGTCACGGTGCTCGCCTGCGTCCCGAGATGCTTGCCGTCACCGTGAGCGGCAAGTCCATTTACGAGGTTTGTTGCCTGTCGTGCCGTGAATCGCTCGAGTTTTTTGAGGGCCTGGAACTCACCGAGCGCCAACAGTTTATCGGCGGCCGTATCGTCAAGGAAATCCTGGAGCGCTTGCGTTTTCTGGTCGATGTTGGACTCGACTATCTGACGCTCGATCGTGCCTCGGCGACGCTTTCCGGTGGCGAGGCGCAGCGTATTCGACTGGCAACGCAGATCGGCGCGGGTCTCATGGGCGTGCTCTATATTCTGGACGAGCCCTCGATCGGTCTTCATCAGCGTGACAACGAGCGCCTGATTAAGACGCTCGAGCGCCTGCGCGATATCGGCAATACCGTTATCGTTGTCGAACACGACGAGGATACAATCCGTGCCGCCGACTACGTGATCGACATGGGGCCCGGCGCCGGTGTCAACGGCGGGCACGTAGTCGCGGCGGGAACGCCTGCTGATATCATGGCGTGTCCTGAGTCGATGACGGGCGCTTACCTGACCGGCAAACGAATGATTCGGGTGCCTGATGAACGGCGCAAGCCCGGTCGCGGCTGCCTTAAAATTACGGGCGCTCGAGCCAACAACCTCAAAAACGTTACTGCCAAGATCGAGTTTGGTACGCTTACGGTTGTTACCGGCGTGTCGGGATCGGGCAAGAGCTCCCTGGTTACCGACACCATTGCGCCTGCCCTTACGAATGCCATTCACCGCTCGACGCGCCCTGTGGGTCCGTATAAGAAAATCGAGGGCATTGAGTGTATCGATAAGGTTATCGATATCGACCAGTCGCCGATTGGCCGTACGCCGCGTTCCAACCCTGCTACCTATATCGGCCTGTGGGATGATCTTCGCGCACTGTTTGCGAGTACGCCGGAGTCGAAGGCGCGCGGCTACTCGCCGGGTCGTTTCTCCTTTAATGTGAGTGGCGGGCGCTGTGAGGCGTGCAAGGGCGACGGGCAGATCAAGATCGAGATGCACTTCCTTCCCGATATCTACGTTCCCTGCGAAGTTTGCGGCGGTAAACGCTACAACCGCGAGACACTCGAGGTCACCTACCGTGGCAAGACCATCTCGGACGTGCTCGACATGAGCGTCACCGAGGCGCTGGCCTTCTTTGGGAATATCCCGCAGATTAAGCGCAAGCTCCAGACGCTGTACGATGTAGGCTTAGGCTACGTGAGCCTGGGCCAGCCCGCCACGACGCTCTCGGGCGGCGAGGCGCAGCGTGTGAAGCTCGCCAAGGAGCTTCATCGACGCCAGACGGGCAAGACGTTCTATATTTTGGACGAGCCGACGACCGGTCTTCATTTTGAGGACGTCCGCCAGCTGCTCGATGTGCTGCAGCGTTTGGTCGATGCGGGCAACACGGTGCTGGTGATTGAGCACAACCTTGATGTCATCAAGGTTGCCGACCGCCTGATCGATATGGGTCCCGAGGGCGGTAACGGCGGCGGAACCGTCGTGGTTTCGGGCACACCGGAGCAGGTTGCGGACTGTCCGCAGAGTTATACGGGCAAGTTTTTGGCGCCGTTGCTCAGGCGTGACCGGGAGCGTCAGGCTCAACTTGATGCTCAATAAATAGGCGATTCAGTTTATGGGCGCCATCGACTCCTTGTGATTCGATGGCGCTTGCTGTGCCGAAGTGACGTATGCAGCCGAATTGGACATATACTTAATCCTTGCGTCCGAATGCGAGGGAAAGGATATGTCATGGCAAAGGCTGTAAAGACGCCAAAAACCAATGCGATGCGCGAGCTGGAAAGCGCCGGCATTTCCTATGTTCTACATACGTACGAAGACGATGGTGATGAGTCGGTGGGCCTGGGTGTCGCGATTTCGGAGCAGCTTGGCGAGGAGCCCGGTCAAGGATTTAAGACCTTGGTCTGCGTGACGCCGTCCAACGACCATGTCGTGTGCTGCATCCCTGTTGCCGATGAGCTCGATCTAAAGTCCGCCGCGCGTGCCGCGGGGGAGAAGTCCTTGGTTATGATGCAAGTGAAGGATTTGCTTGCGGCGACTGGCTACGTTCGCGGCGGCTGCAGCCCGGTCGGTATGAAAAAACGCTACCGGACGCTCATTGATGAGACGTGTGTCCTTTGGGATACCATTTTTATTTCGGGAGGCAAGCGTGGTTATCAGCTCGAGCTTGCACCCGATGATTTAATTGCATTTTGCGGGGCGACGGTTGCCGCGATTACGAGAGAGGACTGAGCGATGCCGCAGGAAGAATTGAAGCGCGGAGCTCATTTTGCAAAAGAATCTGCGCCTCAGACACCCTCATCCGAAGCTTCTTCGTCGCGAGATGACACTGACGACATGGGCTCGTCGGACTACTCCACGGTTGGTCGTTCCGCCGGGCTTATGACCATCCTGACTATCGTGTCTCGCGTCACCGGTTTTATCCGCACGTGGGCAATGGCGGCCGCTATCGGCATGTCGCTACTCTCGTCCTCCTATCAGGTCGCCAACAACCTGCCCAATATGCTCTACGAACTCGTGATGGGTGGCATGCTCGTGACGGCGTTTTTGCCCGTGTACATGGGCGTGAGGCGTGAGCAGGGTCGCGAGGCCTCGAACGAGTACGTGGGCAACCTGCTCGGCATTCTGCTTTTAGTGCTGGGTGGCATTTCGTTGCTGGGGACCGTGTTCGCCCCGGGCTTTATCTGGACGCAATCGTTCCTTTCGGGTGACGGTGGCAGCATGGATACCGCTGCGTTCATGTTCCGTTTCTTTGCCATCCAGATTCTGTTTTATGGTTTGGGCTCGGTGTTCTCGGGCGTTCTCAACGCACACCGCGACTACTTTTGGTCGACGTTTGCCCCGGTCCTCAACAATGTGATCGTCATTGCGAGCTTTATGGGTTTTGCGCCCGTGTCCGCACAGTTTGGCGAACGTGCCGGCATCATCTTGATTGCGGCCGGTACGACCCTCGGTGTCTTTGTTCAGATGGCATGTCAGATTCCCGCGCTTGGCAAGCACGGCGTGCATCCCCATATCCATATCGACTTTAAGGACCCCGCGCTGCGCCAGACGATTGCGCTCGGTATCCCGACGCTGCTCGCCACGGTGTGCATGTTTGTCTCGACTTCTATCACCAACGCTGCCGCGCTGGTGGTCCAGCCCGAGACGGGTCCTTCCGTCATCGCCTATGCGCGCCTGTGGTACACGCTGCCCTACGCGCTGATTGCCGCCTCGCTTTCGACGGCGCTCTATACCGAGCTCTCTCATGACGCACAGGAGAAGGATTACGACAGCGTTCGCACGGGCATTTCGCGTGGCGTCGCCCAGATGCTGTTCTTCCTGATTCCGTTCGCACTGTACCTGATTGTCTTCGCACGTCCGCTCAATATGATCTACTGTGCTGGCAAGTTCGATGAATCCGGCGTGGCGCTGGTATCCGAGTACCTTGTCTACCTGGCGCTCTCGCTGCCGCTCTACGGCGTGGTCGTGTTGATGCAGAAGAGCTTCTCTGCCTTGCTCGACATGAAGCCCTATAGCCGCTATTGCCTGTATTCCGCCATCGGCCAGGCCGGCTCGGTTCTGCTGTTTGGCGTTGTGCTGGGCTTCGGTATGCCGGCAATCGCGCTTTCGTATGTCGTCGACTACGTGATCTTGGTCGGCTGTTCGCTGTGGTGGCTGCGTCGTCGCCTGCGTGGCCTTCAGGTCAAATCTATCCTACATGGCGGTTTCTTTGGCCTTTTGCTCGGTGGCCTAGGTGCTGCCGCAGGCGCCGGCGTCATGTGGGCGCTTGAACACTTTGTCGGGGCACTTGGCGGCTCGATTCTGATTACTCTTGGCTACGTTTGCGTTGCGGGTGTCGCCTCGCTTGTTGTTACCTTTGGCCTTGCCGTCGTCCTTAAGATGCCCGAGGTCTCGGCGCTGCTTCGTCGCAAGTAGGTGCGCGTGGCCGGTCACGACAACATACCAACGCTTGCCGAGCAGGTTTCGCGCGTTCCCACACAGCCCGGATGCTACCTTTGGAAGGATGCCAAGGGCGATGTCATCTACGTGGGCAAGGCGAAAAACCTGCGCGCCCGCATGCGTCAATACGTGACACTGCAGGATGAGCGTCAAAAGATCCCGCTGATGATGCAGCTGGTGGCGAGCTTTGACTACATCGTTGTCGAAACCGAGCATGAGGCGCTTGTACTCGAGCGCAACCTGATCGGCCAGTACCATCCGTACTTTAACGTCGACCTCAAGGATGACAAGAGCTACCCCTTTATCGCCATTACAAAGGGCGACCTGTATCCCGCGATCAAATACACGCGTGAGCGTCATAAGCCGGGAACGCGCTATTTTGGACCCTATACCGATAGCCGTGCGGCACGTGAGACGATAGATACGCTGCGCAAGGTTATCCCCATCTGCTCTGCATCCTGTGCGGAGTGGCGTCGTTGTCGCCGTACCATCGAGTCCCACAAGGGCGAGGAAGACATCGTCAATATGATTTGCGCACAAAACGGGCGTCCCTGCTTTGACTATCATGTCGGGCGCGGCCCGGGTGCGTGTGTCGGCGCGATTTCCCCGGCAGACTATGCCAAGAACGTCAAGCGTGTCGAGCGCTTTTTGTCGGGCCATCGCAAGGATGTCGTCGATGAGCTGACCTCCGAGATGACGGATGCCGCCGAGGCGCTCGACTTTGAGCGCGCGGCACGCGTCAAACGTCGTTTGGAGGTCATCAGGGGTCTGGACGATCGTCAGCAAGTCGTTTTTCCCTCCAGTGTCGATATCGATGTCATCGGGTTCTATCGCGAGGAGACCATCTCCGCCGCTTGCGTCTTCGTCGTTCGCGAGGGCCGAACAGTTCGCACCTGCGAGTTCATTCTCGACAAGGGTCTTGATGTTGACGAGGAAGAGCTCCAGTCGGGCTTTCTTAAGCGCTATTACGACGAGACGGCTGATATTCCAGCTGAGGTCAACCTTTCCGTCGAGCTTGAGGATGCGGAGGCGCTGGGGGAGTGGCTTGCGGGCAAGCGTGAGCGTTCCTGCCATCTCCATAGGCCGCAGCGTGGCGAAAAGCACCGTCTGCTCGATATGGCATCCAAAAATGCGCGCCATGCCCTCATGCGCTACATGATGCGAACGGGGTACGCTGACGACCGCACCAATCAAGCGCTCCTGGAGCTCGAAAGTGCGTTGGCGCTGCCATCGCCGCCGTTGCGTATCGAGTGCTTCGATATCTCTACACTGCATGGCACCTTTACGGTCGCCTCGATGGTGGTGTTTACCAACGGGCGCGCCGACAAGAGTCAGTATCGTCGTTTTAAAATTCAGGCCGAATTGGACGAGGCAAACGACTTCGTGTCGATGTCCGAGGTTTTGGGACGACGTTATGCTCCCGAGCGTATGGCCGACGAGCGCTTTGGCTCGCGCCCCGATTTGCTCGTTGTCGATGGCGGTAAGCCGCAATTGACCGCTGCGATCAAGCAACTTGAGGCTCTTGGGCTCGATATACCAGTTTGTGGCTTGGCAAAGGCCGATGAGGAGGTTTTCGTGCCTTGGGACGAGACTCCCGTCGTGCTGCCGACCGGGTCCGCGTCGCTCTATCTAATTAAACAGGTGCGCGATGAATCGCACCGTTTTGCCATCACGTTCCATCGCGAATTGCGCGATAAAGCCATGACGGTTTCGGTACTCGATGACGTTCCAGGCGTGGGACCCACCAGAAAACGTGCCCTTATGCGCCATTTTGGCTCGATGAAGCGTTTGCGCGCGGCGAGCGAGCAAGAGATCGCGGAAGTTCGAGGCGTTCCTGCCGATGTCGCCAAAGCGGTTCACGAGGCGCTCGTTGCATGGAATGCCGAGCGCGCCGAGGCGGCGGCAAAGCAATCCGAAAACTAAACACGCCTCTAAACAACTGATATACATGATTGCGTGATTTTCAATCATTTATTTCACGGCGATTACCAGCCGATTTCGGGTTTAATTAACGCTAAAACGTTTGACTAGCCATGGTGAACAACCCTGCTATCCTGCGGGTTGACGAAGACTGATATCTCACCTCGTCGATACATACTGTCTGGCGAATCGTTTGTCAATGAATTCGGTGAACGGTAGTAAATACCGTTCAAGCGTATGTATGTATCGGTCGCCGAGCGCGGCACCTCAGTTGGGTTCGTCGGTAGGTAAGGTATATATCGTCCGCAAGTTGCGCGGGGGCACGTCTGGGTGCTCCCGGGTAAGATTCTCTATTGATAGGAGAAGACATGGCCATCATCAACAAGGGTATGTCCAGGCGTTCGTTCCTCGGCCTCACCGGCAGCGTCGCTGCTGTCGCAGGGCTTGGTCTCACCGGCTGCGGTGGCAGCTCCAGCGACGAGGGTTCCGCTTCCGGTTCCACCGATTCCGCCAACCGTGGCGGCGGCGTGATCACCGCTGGTTCCGCTTACGCTCCGTCCAGCTTCGATCCCGCCAGCACCGGCTCCGCTGTGGGCCTGGGTGCTAACTGGCACGTCGTCGAGGGCCTCTATGGCATCGATTACCACGACTACAGCACCTTCAACGAGCTCGCCACCGACGATCCCAAGTCTGTGGACGACACCACTTTCGAGGTCACCATCCGCAAGGGCGCCAAGTTCTCCGATGGCACCGAGGTCACCGCTGACGATGTCGTTGCCTCCTACACCGCTTGCGCCGCTTCCGCTACCTATGCTCCGTTCTTCCAGCCCTTCGAGTCCATCGAGGCCAAGGACGCCAGCACCGTGACGGTCAAGACCAAGGTCCCCAACTTCTCCCTGCTCAAGGATCGTCTGGCCATCGTCCGCGTTACCCCGGCCACCCAGACCGAGGAGGATCGCGCCAAGCAGCCGATCGGCTCCGGCCCCTGGATGTACGACTCTATCTCCGATACCGAGATCACCCTGGTTCCCAACCCCGAGTACAACGGTGAGTATGCTGCCGAGGATAAGAAGATCCAGTACAGCATCCTGACCGACCCCACCGCTCGCGTTACCGCTCAGCAGGAGGGCTCCACGCTCGTTATGGAGCTCGTTACCGCTGACGCCGTCGACCAGCTCGAGAGCGCCGGCTGCAAGATCGATAACGTTCAGGGTTTCGGCACCCGCTTCATCATGTTCAACGTCGCCAAGGAGCCTTGGAACAACGTCAAGGTCCGTCAGGCTGTCATGTATGCGCTCGACACCGAGAAGATGGTCAGCAACACCTTCGCCGGCCTTGCCACCGCTGCCAGCTGCTACCTGCCCAAGAGCTTCACCAACTATCATGAGGCTTCCACGGTGTACAAGACCGACGCCAAGAAGGCTAAGAAGCTCATCGAGGAGTCTGGCATCACCCCGGGTGCCATCACCCTGCGCACCACCGACAACGAGCAGATTAAGGGTATGGCCGCCCAGGTCAAGAACGACCTCGACGCTCTCGGCTTCGATGTCACCATCCAGACCGATACCTCGCCGGCCACCTACGCTGCCATCGACGGCGGCGAGGCCTACGATATCCTCCTTGCCCCTGGCGATCCTTCCTGCTTCGGCGCCGACCCCGACCTGCTGCTCAACTGGTGGTACGGCGACAACGTCTGGATGCAGACCCGTTGCCCGTGGAAGGAGTCCGCTGAGTGGCAGAAGCTCCACGGTCTCATGGACGAGGCTCTTGCCGCCGAGGGTGACGAGCAGCAGAAGAAGTGGAACGAGTGCTTCGACATCATTGCCGACAATGCCGTTCTGTACCCCGTTGTCCACGTCAAGACCGTCTCCGCTTCCTGGGACGATCCGTCCACTGCGCCCAACGGAGAGGCCCTCGATGGCTTCAAGGGCATCGGTACGACGAGCATGTCCTTCAGGGGCGTTGCGACCGTCAAGGCGTAAGACTCGCTTGAGTCTGTATGCAGGATGTCGGTCGTTGGGACCGTATCCTCATAGTTGAAACAAAGACCCGGGCGGCAACGATGTCGCTCGGGTCTTGTAATGAGTATCCGTACTCATATACCAGTTGGTCCTACCGACAAAAGAAAGGGGAGAGAACGTGAACAACTTGCTACGTTTGATTGGAAGGCGTCTTGTGGCGCTGCCGATCATGGCATTGGGCGTCACCGTCCTGGTGTTCTTCCTTATGTCGTTCTCCAAGACCGACCCCGCCTACACGGCGTTGGGTGACGGTGCCTCGCCCGAGGCGGTTGCCGAGTACCATGAGAAGTATGGTCTGGACGACCCCTGGCCTGTGCGCTACGTGCGCTATATGGGCGATTTGATCCATGGCGACATGGGCACCTATGGTGCTGCTCGCAACTCCGTTGCCAAGCGCATCTCCACGGCCCTGCCCGTCACGATGCAGCTGACCTTCATCGGCCTTGCCATCGGTGCGGTCGTTTCGTTTTTACTCGGCGTCATCGCGGCACTGTATCGCGACAAATGGCCGGACCAAGTGATCCGCGTCTTTTCCATCGCCGGCTTGGCAACCCCGTCGTTCTGGCTTGCCGTTCTGTTGATCCTGCTGTTCTCTTCCTACCTTAAGGTGCTTCCGGCATCGGGTGCTCTGCCTCACTTCACCACGAATCCGGCTGGCTATCTGGGACGTATGATCATGCCCGCTATCGCCTTGGCATTTCCGCTGACGGGCCAGATGACTCGTATCGTGCGTACCGCCATGGTCGAGGAGCTCGATAAGGATTATGTCCGTATGGCTCGCGGCGCCGGCGTTCCCGAGAAGGTCGTCGTCGGCATCAACGTTCTTCGCAATGCGCTGATCACCCCGGTCACCACCCTCGGTCTTAAGATCGGTTACCTCATGGGCGGCGCCGTCGTCATCGAGGTTATCTTCAACCTCCCCGGCATGGGCACCGCGATTCTGCAGGGCGTTCAGGGCAACGAGGCGAACCTGGTTCAGGGCGTCGTTATCGTCGTTGCTCTTGCCTTCATCATCATCAACATCGTGGTTGACATGCTCTACCTGCTCATCAACCCGCGCATCAGGACGGTGTAGATTATGGTAAAGATTCGAGAGAAGCAAACCGAGCAGCTCGAGAAGGCTGCCTCCAAGGGGCTCAAGCTCGGTGGCTGGAAGAAGATGACGCTGTCTTCTAAGATTGCCGCCGTCGTGTTGGTGCTGGTCGCCCTGACTGCGATTCTGGCGCCCCTTCTTGCCCCCTATAGCCCGGTCGAGATTTTTACGGCTCGCCAGGCTCCCGGCAACGGATTTATCTTCGGTACCGACGATAAGGGTCGCGACATTCTGTCGCGCATGCTCTACGGTGGTCGTTACTCGCTGATTATCGGCTTTGGCGCCACTGCCATGGCTCTGGTCTGCGGCTCGGTCGTGGGCGCCCTTGCGGCGGTTTCGCGCAAGGCCGTTTCCGAGACGATCATGCGCATCCTGGACATCATCATGTCCATCCCGGGCATCGCCCTCGCGGCCGTCTTCGTCTCCATCCTGGGCAACTCCGTGCCGTCGATCATCTTCGCCATCGGCTTTATGTACACTCCGCAGATTGCCCGTATCGTGCGCGCCAACATCGTGTCCGAGTACGGCGAGGACTATGTCCGCGCGGTCATCGTTTCCGGCGCCAAGGCTCCGTGGATTTTGATCAAGCATGTTCTGCGTAACTGCATCGCCCCGATCATGGTCTTCACCGTTACCCTGGTCGCCGACGCCATCATCTTCGAGGCCTCGCTGACCTTCATCGGCGCTGGTATCCAGGAGCCCACCGCTACCTGGGGCAACATCCTCGCCGACGCCCGCGGCGGCGTGCTCGCCGGCCGTTGGTGGCAGGCGCTGTTCCCGGGCCTGGCCATCATGATCACCTGCCTGGCGCTCAACATCCTCTCCGAGGGCATTACCGACGCCATGGCCGCTGCTCCCTCCGCCGCCCTGGATCCGACCGATTCCTCCAAGCGTCGCGAGGCCGACCTGCTGGTCTCCGACCCCGTTCGCGCCTACAAGGAGCAGGCCCAGTCCCTCTCCGCTCGCCTTGGCGCCCTGCGCGATGTCGAGCTCAAGCGTGACGATCGCCATGTGCCCGACGAGTCTGTCGAACCGATTCTCTCGGTCCGTGACTTCTGCATTCAGTTTGAGCATCACGGCGATATCAACGTCGTCGACCATGTCAACTTTGACGTCCGTCCTGGTCAGACCATGGGCCTGGTGGGCGAGTCCGGTTGCGGTAAGTCCATCACCACGCTGGCCATCATGGGCCTGACCGACGATGACGAGCACCTTTCCGGCGAGGTCCTCTGGGAGGGCCGCGACCTGCTCAAGATGAGCAAGAAGGAGTGGTTCGGCCTGCGCGGTACCGATATCGCTATGGTCTATCAGGACGCCCTGTCCTCGCTCAACCCCTCCATGCTCATCTCTGCCCAGATGAAGCAGCTCACCAAGCGCGGCGGCACCCGCAGCGCCGAGGAACTCCTGGAGCTCGTGGGCCTCGACCCCAAGCGTACGCTCGAGAGCTACCCGCATGAGCTTTCCGGTGGCCAGCGTCAGCGTGTCCTGATCGCTATGGCCCTTACCCGCGACCCCAAGCTGGTCATCTGCGACGAGCCCACGACCGCTCTGGACGTTACCGTCCAGAAGCAGGTCATCAAGCTGCTCAACGACCTTCAGGCCAAGCTCGGCTTTGCCATGATCTTCGTCTCGCATGACCTGGCGCTGGTCGCCGAGGTCGCCCATAACATCACGGTTATGTACGCCGGTCAGGTTATCGAGCAGGCGCCCACCAAGGAGCTGCTCACTAACCCGATCCACGAGTACACCCGCGGTCTTCTGGGCTCCGTTCTGTCCATCGAGAGCGGTTCGGGCCGTCTGCACCAGGTGCCCGGCGCCGTTCCGAGCCCGCGCGATTTCCCCAAGGGCGATCGCTTCGCGCCCCGCTCGAGCCATCCGCGCATTGGCCTGGACACCCGTCCGGTCTTCAAGCGCGTGCCCGGCACCGAGCACTTCTATTCCGAGCTCCCCGACGAGGTGCTCAAGGCAAATGGTTTGACCCCTCACGCGGAGGTGATGTAGATGAGCGAGACCGCAGTCAACGGCGTCGAGCCGATCATCTTCCTTGATGACGTCCACGTCACCTTTAGGACCCGTACCGGCTCGATTCTGCACCCCAACCTGGTTCACGCCGTCCAGGGTGTAACGATTAAGCTCATGCCCGGTCAGACGATCGGCATCGTCGGCGAGTCCGGTTGCGGAAAGTCCACCACCGCTAACGTCATGTGCGGCCTGCAGGCCCCAACGAGCGGCAAGGTCTACTTTAAGGGCAAGGACGTTACTAAGCGTACCGCCGAGGACCGTCGTCACATGGGCCGTGTCATCTCGGTCGTGTTCCAGAATCCGGCTACGGCGCTCAATCCCCGCATGGTCGTTCGCGAGCAGCTGCTCGACCCCATGCGCGTCCACAACCTGGGTACCGAGGCCGAGCAGGAGAAGCGCGTCAAGGAGCTCCTGGAGCTCACCGGTCTGCCCAGCTCTGCCGCCGAGGTTCTTCCCGGCCAGCTTTCGGGCGGCCAGCGCCAGCGCGTCGCAATTGCCCGTGCCCTGTCGTTGAACCCCGATGCCATCATCGCCGACGAGCCCACCTCGGCTCTGGACGTTTCGGTCCGCGCGCAGATTCTGAACCTGCTGACCGACCTTAAGAAGGAGCTCGGCCTGGCCATGGTGTTCATCAGCCATGACATCCAGACGGTCCGCTATATCTCTGACGACATCATCGTTATGAATGGCGGCAAGATCGTCGAGCAGGGCGAGGCCAAGCAGGTCTTCCAGCACCCTCAGGACCCCTACACCAAGATGCTGCTCGGTGCTGCGCCGTCGCTGCTGCATCCCAAGCTCGGCGAGTAGCCTCGCTTTCCCTCCCGTGCGCCCGGTTCCCTTGCCGGGCGCACCTCCGTTGCGATTTCGAAAGGTTGGGTTCACGAGCCATGCCAAGTGCTCAGGAGCTACAACAGCAATTTGGTGGGTATCGGGGCGCCATGCCCCGTCCATCAGATTTCGATCTCTTTTGGAAGGACCGCATGGCCGAGGCCGACGCCGTCGGGCTTGACTATGCGATCGAGACGGCATCGGTCACCGATGCCGTGACCTGCCAGCTTTTCGACCTCTGGTATACCGGCATGTGTGGCGCTCGCCTGCATGCCAAGTACCTTAAACCCGTCTCGGACGAGCCCGTGCCATTGGTACTTCAGTTCCATGGGTATCCGGGTGCAAGCCGCAGCTGGTTTGAGCAGGCGTCGTTTGCGGGCATGGGCATGGCACTCATCGCCCTCGACTGCCCCGGCCAAGGAGGTCCCTCCGAGGACATTGGTGGATTTGAGGGCACAACGGTCGCGGGCCATATCGTCGCCGGTATCGACGGCGATCCGGCCAACCTCTACTATGTCCGCTTGCACCAAGATATTCGCATCCTGTGCCGCATCGTTCGCGAGCTCGAGGGCATCGATCTTGCCCGTGTGTTTGTGAACGGCGCGTCGCAGGGCGGCGGTTTGGGCATTGCGACCTGTGCACTTAACAGCGAGCTTATCAATCGCGCCGCCATCCTCTATCCCTTCCTGTCGGATTTCCGCCTGGTCTGGGATTTGGATGCCGACGACATTGCCTACGAGGGCCTGCGCTATTGGTCTCGCTGGTTTGACGAGGACTCGACTCGTATCGACGAAGCCTATGCCAAGCTGGCGTACTTCGATTCCAAGAACTTTGCCCCTATGGTCAAATGCCCCGTGCTGTTTGGCACCGGCACAGCCGATACCGTCTGTCCGCCAGCGACGCAGTTTGCGGTCTATAACAACCTGACCTGTGAAAAGCGTCATGAGTTCTTTGAAGGCTTTGGCCACGAGGAGATTCAGGATTTTGACGATCTGATCATTCCGTTTTTCTGCAAGGGAGGGGAGGCTCATGCCTAAGTGCGAGAGCAATGTCAATGAGCTGATTGTCTCCGACCTTGTGGGGATTCCCGGAACGGTCTCGTCAAGGCTCGCTGATTTCCGGGATTGGCGCGGTGATGCTTCTGCGGATGTTTCCGAATTAGAGATAGCCGCTTCGGACCTTGAGGTTTGCGGGCCGAGTATTACGGCGATCGATTTCGCCAATCCGTATGCCCGCTACTCCGAGGTTTCCTTTGAGCTTGGTGGCGATGTGGTCCACGCACGTTTGATCGAGCCTGTCGGTCGCGCCCGAGCATCCGAGCTTGTGCCGCTATGTCTGATGTTTCACGACATCGACCGACCCGTGCGGGGATGGCATCACATGACGAGGTTTGCGGCCATGGGATATGCCGTGCTTGCGCTGGACGATGAGGCGATTGGATCCAGCGAGCTGCAGCAGGGGATTGCCTCTCCTGCTTTTGTCAGGCGCGTCCGTTGGGGCTGCGCGTTGGCGGAGGTCGCGCGCAATCTTGATGGCATGGACCCCGACCGCATCTTTGCATGGGGCGAGGGGCTTGGCGGCGGAGTCGCGCTGGCGGTTTCTGCTCTGGACGAGCGGGGCCTCGCCTGCACGGCGGTTGCCAATCCGCTTCCTGGCGGCCTCGAGGCGCTGTCGTCTCGGGTGCGCGGATCGGTGCTCATGGGCACATCGCTCATGGATGCCGTGAGCGATCCCAAGGGCCAGTTTGCCGTATTCAACGGTCTTGAGTGTGACCGGAGGCATATCATCTATGCCAAATACGCTCACGAGCGCATCAATGCGTTCGAAAACGAAGTCGTCGACTTCTTTAACCAAACGTTCTACTCGTGTTCTTTGGCCTAGACGGCCTGGACACTGCCAACAAGAGTGGGTGGCATAGGGCCGCCCGCCAGACAACTAAGGAGATTCTTGTGGCAACTCAGAAATTCACCGGCGTTATCCCTCCCGTCGTTGTTCCCGATACCGAAGACCACCAGCTCGACGTTGCCTCCTTTGAGCGCAGCATCAACCGCATGATCGATGCCGGGGTCGATGGCCTGTTCTTCCTGGGCTCCTCGGGCGAGGTCGTCTTCTCCACCGACGAGCGTCGTCGTCAGATCATCGCCGAGGCCGTCCGTATCGTCGATCACCGCGTGCCCGTCATGGTTGGCATCATCGATACCGAGACCGAGCGCATGATTGAGCACGGTAAGGTCGCTCAGGAGCTGGGCGCCGATGCGCTCGTCGCCACCTGCCCGTTCTATGCCCTGCAGGGCATGACCGAGGTCGAGGAGCATTTCCGCATCCTGCACGAGGAGCTCGACCTGCCCATCTTCGCCTACGACATCCCCGTGTGCGTTCACACCAAGCTCCCCTGGAAGCTCCTTGCCAAGCTCGGCGCCGAGGGCGTCCTTGCTGGCGTCAAGGATTCCTCGGGTGATGACATCTCGTTCCGCTACCTCGTTCAGGAGAACGAGAAGAATGGCCATCCGATGAGCATCCTCACCGGTCACGAGGTTGTTGTCGACGGCGCTTACCTCGGTGGCGCCGACGGTTCGGTCCCGGGTCTCGCCAACGTTGAACCCGAGGGCTACGTGCGCCAGTGGAAGGCCGCTCAGGCCGGCGACTGGGCTACCGTCAAGGCCGAGCAGGATCGCCTCAATGAGATTTCGCACATCTGGGATGTCACTTCGGGCGTTCAGGGCTATGCCGGTGGCGTCGGCGCCTTCAAGACTGCTATGAACCTCATGGGCATCTTCGACAGCCCGACCATGCCGCGCCCGGTGAAGGCCATGACCGGCGAGAACGTCGAGGCGATTAAGAAGGTCCTCCAGGACAACGGTCTCCTGTAAAGATTCCCCAGGCACCCGATCTTGGGGCTCAAGTGGTCGGGCGTGACCCATTAGGTCAACGCCCGGCCACTTTCACCCCAACCTCGGGCACCTGGGAAACCTTTATCATGCTGCGGCGATAACACCGCCTTCATTTCCTGTAGTTGTTTTTATCTCCTAAGGAGAACGACATGGAGAACAAGTACGTCTGCTCTGTCGATATCGGCGGAACTAAGATTGCGACTGCCATCATGGAGTACCCGGCTGACGGTAGTGTGCCCCATCCCGTTTTTGAGGCCGAGGTTCCCACCGAGGCCCAAGAGGGCGGCGAGGCCGTCTTCCAGCGTATCGAGGCGTCCATCAAGGCTGCTCTCGAGGCGAATCCCGATGTCGAGGTCCTTGGCGTCGGTATCGGTGCCGCCGGCGTCGTCGATCCCAAGACGGGCGCCATCGCGTATGCCAATGAGATCATGCCCGGCTGGTCCGGCGTTCAGTTGGGGCCGCGTCTGCGCGAGGATCTCGGTCTTCCCGTTGCCGTTGTAGGCGACGTGCAGGCTCATGCTCTGGGCGAGGCCCACTGGGGCGTCGGCAAGGGCAAGTTCTCCGTCTTGTGTCTTGGCATCGGTACGGGCATCGGCGGCGCATATGTCGAGAACGGCCGCGTGATGCAGGGCTTCCATGGTGCTGCTGGCCATATGGGCCACATCGAGTGCTCGGCTGCCGCCGGCATTCCCTGCGCCTGCGGGCGTTCCGGCCATCTGGAGTCGGTTGCTTCGGGCACTTCCATTGGTCGTATGTACGATGAGCGCTTTGGCCGCGTCGACCCCAGCCGTCCTTCGGTCGGTCGCGATGTGAACGACCTGTGCCGTGCAGGCGACGCAAAGGCGACCGAGGTCATCCATGATGCCGGCTTTGCGTTGGGTGCCAGCTTGGGCTCGCTCGCTAACATCCTGGACCCTGAGGTTATCGTGCTTTCGGGCGGCGTGATTCACCAAGGTCCCGATTGGCGTTCGCAGACGTGGAAGGATTCGGTGCACGAGGGCTATGCCAGCCAGGCGCTCGATCCGCTTCAGGACACGCCGATCCTCATCGGTTCTCTGGAGGGCGATGCTCCGCTCATCGGTGCCGCTGAGCATCTTCTTGCCTCGTTGAAGTAAACGTATCTGCTGTAGGAGCCTCCCGAGACAACACGCCTCGGGAGGCTGTTCTGAGAAAGGTTGCAGCCTTATGACCGTCGATCCTTTGATTCAATCCCTGAAGGGCAAGCTCGTCGTGAGCGTTCAGGCGTATATGGGCGAGCCGCTTCGTACGCCCGAGACCATGGCTCAAATGTCTCGCGCTTGCGAGCTTGGCGGCGCCGCCGCCATTCGCTGTCAGGGCCTTGCCGACATTGCCGCCATTAAGGGTCGCTGTGAGGTTCCTGTTATCGGCCTGTGGAAGGATGGGCACGAGGGCGTTTACATCACGCCGACGCTGCGTCACGCTCGCGCCTGCGTTGCCGCGGGTGCCGATATCGTGGCGATCGATGCCACCGATCGTCCGCGTCCCGATGGCAAGACCGTCGAGGACACCTTCCGTCCGCTGCACGAGGAGGGTGTGCTCCTGATGGCGGATTGTGCCACCATCGAGGACATTCGCCGTGCGGTTGATATGGGCTTCGACCTTGTATCCACCACGCTTTCTCATGGTGTCGCCGCCATCGACTGCACCATGGCCGATGGCCCCGATCTGCCGCTCCTGCGTCAGGCGACCGAGGAATTTCCCGGTCTTCCCATCATCTGCGAGGGCCGCGTTCACACGCCCGAGGAGGCTCGCGCCGCGATCGATGCGGGCGCCTGGGCCGTTGTCGTCGGCACCGCCATCACGCACCCCACGAGTATTACGAGTTGGTTCAAGGCTGCGCTTGAGGCGTAAGACAGGCCTCGTATCCGCTCGGGGCGGTATACTCAATATAGGCAATTGACCGCGCGGGATCCGGGTTGCTGGGTCCCGCGCTTGTTTTTAGGAGGCAGCACATGCAAAAGGGAGATGCCATGGATGCGGCGGAGCGCTCGGAGCGCATCCCCGATATCGTCATCATCACCGGAATGTCCGGATCGGGCCGAACGCAGGCCATGCATGTGTTCGAGGACATGGGCTACTTTTGCATCGACAACTTGCCTCCGCGTCTGATCGCCCAGCTTGCCGAACTCGTCGGCATCAATACGGGCGTGGGCAGGCATCTTGCCGTCACCTGCGACCTGCGCAGCCAGGGCTTGTTCGATGAGCTGCTCGATGCCGTTGCCGCACTCGAGGAGCGCGAGATGAGCTGTGATATCGTGTTTCTCGAGGCTTCTGACGAGGTGCTGATCCGTCGTTATAGCGAAAACCGCCGCCGTCATCCCATTGCCAAACCGGGGGAGACTACGGCCGATGCCATTCAGCGCGAGCGCCTTCAGCTGCAGGGCGTGCGCGATCGAGCCGATATGATTATCGACACGAGCCGTCTGCGCACCTCTGCGCTGCGCAACAAGCTACGTATGGCATTTTCCGAGCTGTCCGACCAACAGCTCATGGACGTCCATGTGTTCTCGTTTGGCTTTAAGCACGGCATGCCCGTTGAGGCGGACATTATGATCGACGTCCGCTTCCTGCCCAATCCGTTCTACGATCCCGAGATGCGCACCATGACCGGTCTCGATAAGAAAGTCTCCGACTTTGTTCTGGACCATCCCAAGACCCAGGAGTTCTGGAAGGCCTGGACGCAGCTGCTCGATACGGTCATGCCCGGCTATATCGCGGAGGGTAAACCGCAGCTTTCTATCGCCATCGGCTGCACGGGCGGACAGCACCGTAGCGTCGCCATTGCCGAGGCCACGGCCCGTTACCTGGAAGGCGCCCAGTATCACGTGAGCATCTCCCACCGCGATCTGTCGCGCGCCAACACGAAGGCATAGGCCTGCATGTCGTTTACCGCTGAGGTGCGCGACGAGCTTGCGCGCTGCGAACCCGAATGTGAATACTGCGACTTGTCGACACTTGCCGCCCTCACGCGCGTGAGTGGTACGCTTTCGTTGGCCGGCTCCGGGCGGTATCGTTTGACGGTCGCGACCGAGACGGGAGCCGTCGCGCGCACGATGATCGCGCTGACGCATCGCATCCTTAAGCTCAAAACGGAATTCACCGTTCGTAAATCGGTCTTGCATAAGGTCCGTAACTATCTCATTACCCTGCCCGATCAACCCGACTTGGACAAGGCTCTGGTGCTGCTGGGCATTCTAGACCGCAGAGGAGGGCTCGTCGCTGGTGTTCCCCGACACATCGTTGCCCGTCCCTGCTGCAGGCTTGCCTACATCCGCGGCGCGCTCATCGCGGGCGGCTTCGTGGCCGATCCACGCGGCGATTTCCATTTGGAGATCGCGGTGCAGGGCGAGCAGTATGCCCGGGGACTTTGCGACCTGTTGGGGCAGATTGGGGTCCATGCTCGTGTTAATGCGCGGCGGGGGTCATATGCCGTGTACATTAAGAGCGCCGAGGAAATCGAGCATCTATTAAAGCTGATTGGTGCCAAGCGCAGCGTTGCCGAGATTGAGGAGGCGCGCGCGGTCAAGTTGGTTAAGAACGATGTGAACCGTCGCGTGAACGCCGAGCTCGCCAACCAGACCAGAAGCGCCGGTGCTGCCCAACATCAGCTTGCGCTTATCGATGAGCTCGAGCAGCGCGGCCTTCGCGATGCGCTTCCGGATGCCTTGGCGGTCTTTTGCGACCTGCGCGAGCGCTATCCCGATCTGTCGCTGCGTGATTTAGGGGAGATGGCTGACCCTCCCTTGTCGAAGTCGGCCCTCTACCATCGAGTTTTGAGGCTTGAAAAGCTCATTGAAGCAAACCGGTAGTTTAAAGTATCGACTTATATACGGATTTAGCTGCTATTTTATTCTTTAAAACGTTTTAACGTAAATTTGATTTTCAATTTCGACTATTCTCGTGAAATTCAAGTCAAAAAAAAGGTATATTAGGCGAGTGGTTAGTTTGTGGGCCTCAACGGCGGGCGCTGTAGCTTGCGGGGGCCTTACGAAAGGAGACACAATGGCAGTAAAGGTTGCTATTAACGGCTTCGGTCGCATCGGTCGTCTGGCTTTCCGTCAGATGTTCGGTCATGAGGGCTCCGAGATCGTCGCTATCAACGACCTCACCTCTCCCGATATGCTCGCTTACCTGCTGAAGTACGACTCCACGCAGGGCAACTACGCTCGCGATCACGAGGTCGTTGCTGGCGAGGATTCCATCACCGTTGACGGCAAGGAGATCAAGATCTACAAGGAGGCCGACGCCAACAACCTGCCTTGGGGCGACCTCGACGTCGACGTCGTTCTCGAGTGCACCGGCTTCTACACCAGCAAGGCTAAGGCTCAGGCCCACATCAACGCTGGCGCCAAGAAGGTCGTCATCTCCGCTCCGGCCGGCAGCGATCTGCCCACCATCGTGTACAACGTCAACCACGAGACGCTGACCGCTGAGGACAACATCATCTCCGCTGCTTCCTGCACCACCAACTGCCTCGCCCCGATGGCCAAGGGTCTGAACGACTTCGCTCCCATCGTGTCCGGCATCATGACCACCATTCACGCCTGGACCGGCGACCAGATGCCGCTCGACGGCCCGCAGCGCAAGGGCAACAAGCGTCGTAGCCGCGCCTGCGCCGTCAACATCGTCCCCAACACCACCGGTGCTGCCAAGGCTATCGGCCTGGTTCTCCCCGAGCTCAACGGTAAGCTCATCGGTGCCGCCCAGCGCGTCCCGACGCCGACCGGCTCCATCACCAACCTCTACGCTGTTGTTGACAAGAAGGTCACCGTCGACGAGGTCAACGCCGCTATGAAGGCCTACGCTTCCACCATCTCCGAGACCTTCGGTTACAACGAGGACGACATCGTCTCCACCGACATCATCGGCGAGACCCACGGCTCCATCTTCGACGCCACTCAGACCATGTGCTCTGACCTCGGCAACGGCCAGACCCTCGTTCAGGTCACCTCTTGGTACGACAACGAGAACTCCTACACCTCTCAGATGGTCCGCACCATCAAGTACTTCGAGAAGTTCGTTGCTTAATTTAGCTTTTAGCGAATAGCTCGTTGAGCGTCTAAAGAAGGGCGCGGCCTCATAGGGCTTACACCCTAGGGTCGCGCCCTTTTTATAGGAAATCGTCTGCCGTAATGGGAGGCAGACACGTACGAAAGGTAGAAGCAAACATGGCCTTTACCAAGAAGACCGTCCGCGACATCGATGTCGACGGCAAGCGCGTTCTCGTCCGCGTTGACTTCAACGTGCCTATCAAGGATGGCGTCGTTGGCGACACCACCCGCATCAAGGCTGCCCTGCCCACCATCAACTACCTCGTTGAGCACAACGCTCGCGTCATCCTCATGAGCCACCTCGGCCGTCCCGATGGCACCGGCTTCCAGCCCGAGCTCTCCCTTGAGCCTGTCGCCAAGAAGCTCGCTGAGCTCTCTGGTCTCGATGTTGCCTTTGTCGCCGACACCTACGGCGAGAAGGCTGCTGAGGCTGTTGCCGCCGTCGAGCCGGGTAAGGTCCTCGTTCTCGAGAACGTCCGTTTCGACAAGCGTGAGAAGAAGAACGACCCCGAGATCGCCAAGAAGCTCGCTTCCTATGGTGACGTCTTCGTTCTCGATGCCTTCGGCACCGCTCACCGTGCCCAGGGTTCCGTCGTGGGCCCCGCCGCTTACCTGCCTGCCGTCGCCGGCTTCCTGCTTGAGAAGGAGGTCGACACGCTGACCGGTATCTTCGCCGAGCCCGAGCGTCCCTTCGTCGCTATCGTCGGCGGTTCCAAGGTTTCCTCCAAGATCGGCGTTCTCGATCACCTCATCGACTCCGCTGACACCCTGATCATCGGTGGCGGTATGGCCTACACCTTTTTCCTGGCTCAGGGCCTGTCCGTCGGTCAGTCCCTCAAGGAAGAGGACTGGGTCGAGCGCGCCGGCGAGATGCTCAAGAAGGCCGAGGAGAAGGGCGTCAAGATCCTGCTCCCCATCGACAACCGCGTTGCCGATCACTTTGGCGAGGACGCTGTCCCCGAGGTTGTCGCTTCCGACGCTATCCCCGACGACCGTGAGGGCATGGACATCGGCCCCAAGACCGAGGAGCTCTACGCCGAGGCCGTCAAGGGCGCTAAGACCGTGTTCTGGAACGGCCCCATGGGTGTCTTCGAGTTTGACAACTTCGCTCACGGTACCCAGGCTATCGCCGAGGCTGTCGCCGAGGCCGACTGCACCTCGATCATCGGCGGTGGCGACTCCGTCGCAGCTGTCAACAAGTTTAACCTAGCCGACAAGATGAGCTGGATCTCCACCGGTGGTGGCGCTTCCATGGAGCTCGTCGAGGGTAAGGCCCTGCCCGGAGTGGAGGCGCTTCTCGATGCCTAATCGCACCCTTCTTATCGCTGGTAACTGGAAGATGAACAACGACGTCGCCGAGGCCGCCAAGCTCGCCGACGAGCTGGCTCAGGCTCTGCCCGAGGTTCCGGCTGGCGTCGAGGTGCTCGTCTGCCCTCCGACCATCGACATCACCACGGTTCATGACCGCATTCAGGCTGCCCCCATCGCCCTCGGTGCACAGAACGTGTACTGGGAGGCCAAGGGTGCCTTCACCGGTGAGTCCTCTTGCGACATGCTCAAGTCCGCTGGCTGCACCTACTGCATCATCGGCCACTCCGAGCGTCGTGACTACTTCCACGAGACCGACGAGGACCAGAACAAGAAGGCCAAGGCTCTCGTTGCCGCCGGTCTTGTTCCCGTCTTCTGCTGCGGCGAGTCCCTCGAGGTCCGCGAGGCTGGCACCTATGTCGAGCGCGTTGTGAACCAGGTCAAGGCTGGCCTTGCTGGTCTTGAGATCACCTGCCCCAAGCAGGTCGTCGTCGCCTACGAGCCCATCTGGGCCATTGGCACCGGCAAGACCGCTACCGCCGAGGACGCCCAGGAGGTCTGCGGCGCTATCCGTGAGACCCTCAAGGAGATGTTTGGCGAGGAGCTCGCTAACGGTATCCGCGTTCTCTATGGTGGCTCTGCCAAGCCCGGCAACATCGCCGAGCTCGTCGCCAAGCCCGACGTTGACGGCGCCCTCGTGGGCGGCGCTTCGCTCAAGGCTGCCGACTTCGCCTCTATGGTCGTCAAGGCAGGCGAGTAGGACATATGGCACAGCGTCATCTTCCCGCACTCCTGATCATCATGGACGGCTGCGGCCTGGCTCCGGCCGATGGCGAGAACGCCGTCGCCGCTGCCAAGACGCCCTTCCTTGATAGCCTGTACGAGAAGTACCCCCACACCACGCTCGGCGCTTCGGGCGAGGACGTGGGTCTTCCCGATGGCCAGATGGGCAACTCCGAGGTGGGTCACCTCAACATCGGTGCCGGCCGCATCGTGTTCCAGGAGCTTTCGCGCATCAACAACGCCATCAAGGACGGCTCCATCGCCAAGAACGAGGTCTTCGTCAAGGCTATGGACGACGTCAAGGCTGACGGCAAGACTCTCCACCTCATGGGCCTTATGAGCCCTGGCGGTGTTCATTCTCACATGAACCACGTCGAGGCTCTGGTCAAGATGGCTGCCGAGCACGGTGTCAAGACCGTTCGCGTCCACGCCTTCATGGATGGCCGCGACGTTGACCCGCAGTCCGGCGCTGGCTACATGAGTGAGTTCTGCGCCTTCCTGGCTAAGATCTCCGAGGAGACCGGTTGCGACGCTCGCGTTGCCACCGTCTCGGGCCGTTATTGGGCCATGGACCGCGATAATCGTTGGGAGCGCATCCAGCGCGCCTACGACGTCATGGTCAACGCGTCCGATGCCGATACAGACCCCGTTGCCGGTATCAAGGCCTACTACGAGAAGGATCCGCGCGGCGACGAGTTCGTCGAGCCCTTCGCTGCCCACAACGAGGGCATTCACGAGGGCGACGCGGCCATCTTCTTCAACTTCCGTCCCGACCGCGCCCGTCAGATGACCCGCGTGTTCACGGACAAGGAGTTCGACGGCTTTGAGCGCAAGCAGATCAAGCTTTCGCACTTTGTGACGATGACCGAGTACGATCCGACGTTTGACGTCGAGGTCGCCTTCCCCAAGACGTCCCCCGAGAACGTCCTGGCCGACGTTATCGCCGCCAATGGCCTGAAGCAGCTGCACACCGCCGAGACCGAGAAGTACGCCCACGTGACGTTCTTCCTCAACGGCGGCATCGAGGAGCCCAAGGAGGGCGAGGAGCGCGTGCTCGTCGCTTCCCCCAAGGTCGCTACCTACGATCTGCAGCCCGAGATGAGCGCTCCCGAGGTTACCGAGAAGCTTGTCGCCGCCATCAACGAGGATCGCGCTGATTTCTACATCGTGAACTTCGCGAACTGCGACATGGTTGGTCACACCGGTGTCTTCGACGCTGCCGTTAAGGCCGTCGAGGCTGTTGACGATGCCCTGTCCAAGGTTGTCCCGGCGATTCTCGCCAAGGGTGGCTTTGCGCTGATCACCGCCGACCACGGCAACGCCGACCACATGTTTGACGTTGCTTCCGACGGTTCCAAGCATCCGTTTACGGCTCACACCACCAACCGTGTGCCGTTCATCATCGTTGATGAGAAGGCCAAGCTCACCGGTATCGAGGACGGCCGTCTTTCCGATATCGCTCCGACCATGCTCACCATGGCTGGTATTGAGCCTTCCGCCGAGATGACGGGCCGCGTGCTCGCCACCGAGGCCTAAGAGAAAACAAATACCGTTTTCTAGTAAGGGGGTTGTCCACAACCGGACAACCCCCTTTTTGGTATTTCTGCCATTTCCACCCCGTCCTTGAGTGGCAGGTAGGGGAGAGCGGGGGATTGTGGTACAGTACTGGAGTATGAATTGTTCTATTAAGGAGCTTATCTATGGGTCCGTTCCAGATTCTTCTGTTTGTCGTTTGGGCTGTCTCTGCCGTGGCGTTGACGATTCTCGTCCTGATGCATTCCGGTAAGGGCACCGGCGTTTCGGATATGATCGCTAGCTCGCTGTATAACTCCAGCTCTGCCACGGGCGTCATGGAGCAGAACCTCGATCGCCTGACGGTAATTATGGCCGTCGTTTTTGCCGTGTGTGTCGTCCTGTGCATGTTCTTCTTCCCGCAGGGCATCGTCGGCTACTAAGCATCGGCGTATATACGTTTGCAATGGGTCTCGCAAGTGCGGGACCCTTTTTGTTTACATATTTGTAACAGATCAAAATATCCCCACATACTTCGCCCAACTAAAGAAATTCTTGACCGTTGACCGGAATTAGCCCCAAATCGTGCATAAAATGCGCTACTGTATTGTGAAACGTTGGTCCGTTGTGCATAACCAGCCATAGCAACGGGCGGCGTTTTAATGGTTCGGATCGGATTGTCTCGACATGTGTCCGACTGAACATTTCTTTGTCCTATCTCATAAGGAGGATGGCATGGCTGATTCTATGTTCCACCAGCCCGTTATGGGTCGTCGCGCCTTCGTTGGCGGTACCCTCGCTGCGAGCTCCATGGCTTTTCTTGCCGCATGCGGCAAGAAGGGCGGCGACGCTTCCGGTTCTGAGTCCGGTTCGACGCTGAACTTCTACATCAACAACCCGGTCTGCATCGACCCCTACAACGTCCAGGAGGACCAGGGCACTCAGGTCGAGTATCAGCTCTTTGACGCTCTGACCTCTTACGACGCCGAGAAGGGCGAGATCGTTCCGCTGGCTTGCGAGTCCTTTGAGTCCAACGACGACGCCACCGAGTTTACCTTCAAGATCAAGAAGGCCAAGTTCCACAACGGTGACGACGTTACCTCCAAGTCCTTCAAGCTCGGTTGGGAGCGTCTGGTCAACACCAAGTCGGCCATCGCTACCGAGTACGGCCCTTCCGAGGTCTCCTATCACCTTTCCATGGTCGAGGGCTATGACGACCTGCTTGCCGGTAACGCTACCGAGCTCAGCGGTGTTACGTGCCCCGACGATGAGACCCTCGTCGTCAAGCTGTCTTCCGCTTACGCTGACTTCCCCTTCGTCGCCTCTCATCCGGCTCTGGCCCCGGTTCCCGAGTGCGCCGAGTCCGATGTCAAGAGCTTCTATCTTGCCCCGGTCGGTAACGGCCCGTTCATGATGGACGGCAAGTGGGAGGATGGCCAGGAGATCAACGTCAAGAAGTTCGACGATTACTATGGCGACAAGGCCAAGATCGATGGCATCCACTTCCAGGTCATCAAGGACATGGAGACCGCTTACAAGGAGTTCCAGGCCGGTAACCTCGATGTCTGCGACGTTCCCGTTGCTCAGATCGATGCCGCCAAGAAGGATCGCGGCGTGTCCAAGGACGGCTACACCATGGGTGACGGCGAGCGCATGCTGCTCGGCGCTGAGCCTTCCACGTACTATCTGACCTGCAACACCACGGCCGAGCCGTTCAACAACGCCGACCTGCGCAGGGGCATCTCCCTGGCCATTAACCGTGAGGCCATCTGCAAGACCATCTTCAAGGGTACCCGTACCCCTGCCGACGGCATTGTTCCTCCGGGCATCGATGGCTACAAGGAGGGCGCATGGGAGTTCTGCGCCTACGATGTCGACAAGGCTAACGAGTACCTCGACAAGGTTGCTCCCGCTGGCGCTAACGGGGATCGTGGCATTAGCGTGACCCTGTCCTACAACCAGGACGGCGGTCACAAGGAGATCATGGAGTCCATCATCGGCGACCTCGCCAAGGTTGGCGTTACCGCTGTCTCCGATACCCCTGAGTGGTCTGCCCTGCTCGAGCAGTATCAGAACTTTAACTATCAGTTCGGTCGTCTGGGTTGGATTGCCGACTACCCGATCATGGACAACTTCCTGTATCCGCTGTTCCACTCCGACTCCCTCGGTGGCGACAACCGCTCCGGTTACAACAACCCCGAGTTCGACGCCAAGCTCGACGAGGCTCGTACTATTGTTGACGACGAGGAGCGCGTCGCTAAGATGCAGGAGGCCGACGCAATGGTCGCTGCCGACTGCCCGGTCATCCCGATTATGTTCTACACGCACGCCATCGCCGGCTCCGATCGCATCAAGCACCTCTATGTCGATCCGCAGAAGCACGCCGATCTGGGTACCGCTGAGCTCGCCTAAGAGTTTGCAGCTTCCGTGAGGGTCAAGTATTTACGTAGACCTCATGGGAAACATACAGTTCTCCCTAACCTGGGGTAAACTGGCTGATGGTAATTTTGGGATGCCGGTCTGGCGATCGGCATCCCATTTAGGTTAATCCCTAGATAGGGGAGTGGTATGGGTAAGTACATCGTTAAACGTGTGCTTCAGTTCATCCCGGTGTTTTTGGGCGTTACGCTGATTCTGTTCGCCCTCCAGAATATCGTGCCGGGAGATCCGATCAAGCTGATCGGTGGAGACAAGGCTCTGTCCCCCGAGGTGGAGCTTCAGCTTCGCGTCCGCTATCACCTGGTCCAGACGGACGAGGACGGCAACGCGATCCTTGACGAGAACGGCGACCCCGTTCAAACGTCGCTCGTGGACCGTTACTTGTATTACATGAACGGCCTGCTTCATTGCGATCTGGGCAATTCGTATCAGCGCAAGCTGCCGGTTACGGATATCTTTGCCCAGAAGTATCCGTATACGGTCAAACTTGCCGCGTGCGCCATCGTGCTCGAGGCAATTATGGGTATCGGTGCGGGTATCATTTCGGCGGTAAAGCGTTATTCCTTCTGGGATATTTTGGTAACGCTCACCACGTCGATCCTCGTTGCGGTCCCGGCCTTCTGGCTCGGTATGTTGCTGCAGCTGTTCTTTGGCGTCATCCTCAAGGACGCCACGGGCGGTGCAATCTCCATGCCGATCTCGGGTGCCGGCGGTTCCAGCTCTCAGTATCAGGATTGGATGCACTATGTGCTTCCGACCATTACGCTGGCTTCGGTTTCGACCGCTTATGCTGCGCGCATCATGCGCTCGCAGCTGCTTGACGTCATGAATCAGGATTACATCCGTACGGCAAAGGCCAAGGGTCTCTCCAATCGTGCGATCATCGTCAAGCATGCGCTTAAGAATGCACTCATCCCCGTCGTTACCTATATTGGTGTCGACTTTGGCGGCATGCTTTCGGGCGCCATCCTGACCGAGACGGTCTTCAACTGGCCCGGTATCGGCTATGAGGTCTATCGCGCCATTAGCATGCGTGACTGGCCCATCGTTATGGGCGGCGTTACGCTCATCGTTGTCGTCGTCATGGTGATCAACCTGCTCGTCGACATTAGCTATGCATTCCTCGACCCGCGCATCCGCCTTGGCGGTCCGTCGGATAAGGCCTAAGGGAGGTACGTCTCATGCAGGAAACTGATTCTCAGTCTCAGGAGCAGGCTACCGCCACCAAGGCCGCATCTGCTCCCGCCAAGTCCCGCACGCTGTGGGGCGACGCTTTTAAGCGTCTTCGCAAGAACAAGCTCGCCGTTATCGGTGTCTGCTGGATCATCATCGTCGTTGTGGTTGCCCTGACCGCAGATCTATGGGCTAAGCCCTGGCTCGGTTCCCCGACGGCTTCCGACTCGACTACAATGGCCGAGACGTCACTGCTGGCTCCGTGTGCCGAGCACCCGTTTGGCACCGACGCCCTTGGTCGTGACATTCTCGTCCGCGTTATCTACGGTGCGCGCGTTTCGCTGTCCGTCGGCATTATGGCCACCGCGATCTCCACGTTGATCGGTCTGGTCATGGGTGCTCTGGCCGGTTTCTACGGCGGCATCTGGGATACGATCATCATGCGCTGTGCGGACATCTTCCTGGCGTTCCCGTACGTGCTGTTCGTTGTCGCCATGATCGCCGTTATCGGCCGTGGTCTTCAGAACGTCTTTATCGCCATCGGCATTCTTGGCTGGCCTTCGATTGCGCGCGTTTTCCGCTCTGCGATCTTGACGGTCAAGGAAAACGACTATGTTGACGCTGCGCGCGCGATGGGTGCATCTGACGCTCGTATCGTAGTGCGTCACATCTTCCCGAACTCCGTCGCCTCCATCGTGGTCTACGCGACCATGAACATTGGTGGCGCCATTCTGACCGAGTCCGCTCTGTCCTTCCTCGGCATGGGCGTTATTCCGCCTACGC
>DXZM01000047.1:0-41570 GCA_019419665.1 Collinsella sp. | reverse complement strand
GCGATCCTGCGGGAGTTAAACCCCTTTAGAACTTGTTGTGGAAGGTACGCGAAATGACCTCGTCCTGCTGCTCCTTGGTGAGCGTGTGGAAGTTCACGGCATAGCCGGAAACGCGGATGGTCAGCTGCGGGTACTTCTCGGGGTGAGCCTGAGCGTCGAGCAGCGTCTCACGGTTGAAGACGTTGATGTTCAGGTGGTGGCCACCCTTCTCGGCGTAAGCGTCGAGCATGTGGACCAGGTTATCGGCCTGAGTCTCGGAAACTTCAGAAACCTTCATAATGTGTCTCCTTCGATTGATAGGCGCCGGCCGAAACCGGCGCGCTAATCAGTAATCGTTATTGTTAGTATAGCACTAACAATAGTTACTCGCCCAGCTGATCAAGGTCGATATCACCAAAGAACACCTGGTCCTCCTTGCCGAGCGCGCCCGGGATGATGGAGAAGGTGTTGGAGATGCCGTCCTGAGCATCGCGGAACGGGAGCTTGGAAACCGAAGACAGCGAAGCGATGGCGCCGTGGCTATCGCGCTTGTGCATGGGGTTAGCACCCGGGGCGAACGGCTGGCCAGCCTTGCGGCCGTCGGGCGTGGAGCCGGTCTTCTTACCGTACACGACGTTGGAGGTAATGGTCAGAACCGAGGTCGTGGGCACGGAGTTGCGGTAGGTGTCGTTCATGCGGATGTACTCCATGAACTGGTGCACAACGTCGTGAGCGATCTGGTCGACGCGGTCGTCATCGTTGCCGTACTTGGGGAACTCGCCCTCAGTCTCAAAGTCGACGATGATGCCGTTCTCGTCACGGACGGGGTGGACCTTGGCGTACTTGATGGCGGACAGGGAGTCAGCCACGACGGAAAGGCCAGCGATGCCCGTAGCGAACCAGCGATGCACGTGCTTGTCGTGCAGAGCCATCTGGATGCGCTCGTAGCAATACTTGTCGTGCATGTAGTGAATGATGTTCAGCGAGTTGACGTACACGCCAGCGAGCCACTTCATCATGTCGTTGTACTTGGCCACAACGTCGTCGTAATCGAGCGTATCGCCCTCGACGGCGCGGTACTTGGGGCCGACCTGCTTCTTGGAGACCTCGTCAACACCGCCGTTGAGTGCATACAGCAGGCACTTGGCCAGGTTGGCGCGAGCGCCGAAGAACTGCATCTCCTTGCCAATGCGCATGGAGGACACGCAGCAGGCGATACCGTAGTCGTCGCCGTGGTACACGCGCATGAGGTCGTCGTTCTCGTACTGGATCGAGGAGCTGGCGACAGAAGTCTTGGCGCAGAACTTCTTGAAGTTCTCGGGCAGACGGGTCGACCACAGAACGGTCATGTTGGGCTCGGGGCTGGTGCCCATGTTCTCGAGCGTGTGCAGGTAGCGGTAGCTCATCTTGGTAACGAGCGTACGGCCGTCAACACCCATGCCGCCGATGGACTCGGTGACCCACTGCGGATCGCCGGTAAACAGGGCCTGGTACTCGGGGGTACGGGCAAACTTGACCATGCGGAGCTTCATGATGAAGTGATCCACGAACTCCTGGATCTGCTCCTCGGTGAAGGTACCGTTGGCAAGGTCGCGCTCAGCGTAGATGTCGATGAACGTAGAGGTACGGCCGATGGACATAGCGGCGCCGTTCTGCTCCTTGACGGAAGCCAGGTAGGCGAAGTACATCCACTGGATGGCCTCCTGCGTGTTGGTAGCAGGGTTGGAAATGTCGAAACCATAGGTCTCGGCCATCATCTTGAGCTCGCCGAGGGCGCGGATCTGCTCCTGCAGCTCCTCACGATCGCGAATGTTGTCGGCGGTCATGACCGTCGGGGTGGAAGCCTTCTGGGCCTCCTTGTCCTTGATCAGGTAGTCGACGCCGTACAGGGCAACACGACGGTAGTCGCCGATGATGCGGCCGCGGCCATAGCCATCGGGCAGACCGGTGATGATGTGAGCCGAGCGGCAAGCACGCATCTCGGGGGTGTAGACATCGAAGACGCCAGCGTTGTGGGTCTTGCGCTCGAAGGTGTAGCGCTCGACAACGTTCTCGTCGACCTTATAGCCGTGCTGGCTGGCTGCCTGGCAAGCGATGCGGATACCACCGTTGACGTGCAGCGCGCGCTTGAGCGGCTTGTCAGTCTGAAGACCGACGATGGTCTCCTTCTCGCGATGGGCGTTATCGATGTAGCCAGCGGGGTGGCTCACGATACCCGTGACGGTCTTGGTGTCCATATCGAGGACACCGCCCTGCTCGCGCTCCTTAAGCAGCAGGTCGAGAACCTCGCCCCACAGCTCCTTGGTACGCTCGGTCGGGCCGGCGAGGAACGACTCGTCGCCCTCGTAGGGGGTGTAGTTCTTCTGGATGAAGTCTCGGACGTCAACCTCTCCCGTCCAGATGCCTTCCTTGAAGCCTTCCCATGCCTCCTGCATTGTGTAACCACGCTCCTAGTTACGTGTAATGCGGCGCTCTCTCACACCGCTGCTTATTGAATTCTTGAATTATCGGCTTGCACTACCGGCTTCTTCCGTTCTTCACCACACGTTGGTACAGGGAAAAACGTTTGTCCACCTTGGAACTGCAACCCAAAACCCAAGATTTCACCCGTTTGAGAAGGATAACATAGCGACCCTCTCCATCTGGGCTGTTATATGTTTCTTTTTTTATATCATAAAGGCGTTTTTTACAAACCCGCAGGAAATGCGAGCGCGAACAACTACCGTTCACCGATTTGTTTGGTATTTTTCCTTGCCTTTGTACGACGTTCACTCTAGCTGTTATGTCAGCTTTAGCAGGGTAAAGTTCCTCTGAGTAGGCTTTAGGACATGCCTAACGATCTACCCCTAACTTTGCTGGTATCAACGGTGCACGGAGGTCGCCTAAAGGTAGTTTCTAGACATGTCCCAAAAAAATCTACCGTATAGGGTGCGTGCGCAGGGGGTATCATCTTTTACTGAAAATAGTTTCTAGTGTTAGGGGTTTTCGGTGGAAGATACCGATTTCTATGAGCTTGGGCGTCAGCTCTTAACTGAGTTTGGTAGCATGCATCAGCGCATTTCGCGCTTTGCGGACAAAGCTCTCGGCGGCGAGATGGCTGTCATGCGCGCCCTCATACTCGCTGGCGGTTCGCTCACGCCGAGCGAACTCGCTGATCGCGCTTGGGTCTCGAGCGCCCGCATCGCCAACATCCTGCGCGCCCTAGAGGCCAAGGGCTGGGTCGAGCGCGAACACTCAAAGACCGACCGTCGTCGCGTACACGTCACGGTGACCGACAAGGGATTCCATGATCTCGAAATCAAGCGTCGGGAATTCGAGGACCGCACCGCGGCCTTCCTCGAGCAGCTCGGCGAAACAGATACCCAAGAGATGGTGCGCCTTCTAAGGCGTTTCAACGAAATTATCGACCGCAATCAAGAAAGGAGAGATGCCGAGTGAGGATTCTCAAGCTCTTTAAAAAGCATATCCTGGCGCTGCTCACAGCTATCGTGCTCATCGTGATCAGCTGCAACGCCGATCTGGCACTGCCTACCTATATGAGCGACATCGTCGACGTGGGCGTGCAGCAAGGCGGCATCGCCTCGCCCGTGCCCGACACCATTCGCGCTGAGGCGCTCGACGACCTCGAGCTCTTTATGAGCGCTAAGGACGCCAAAGCTGTAGAGGCCGTGTTTAGCAAGGCGGACAAGAACGGCATCCGCACCTACAAGGGAACCGAGGAGGAGCGCGCCGACGGCGGCAAGATCGCCGACATTATGAGCCTGCCCGAGACCGTCGTCCTTTCGCTCAACCAGGGCATCGACGCCAGCTCCATGGGCGACATGATGGGCTCGTCCAGCGAGAAAGACAACGGCACCGCCCAGGCCATGCCCACCCCCGAGCAGATGGCGGCAATGACGCCCGAGCAGCTCGCCGAGATGCAGCAGAAGGCCGCAGCGGCGCAGAACATGCAAAAGCAGATTGATGCCGACGGCGGCAAGATCACCATGAAGAGCCTGCGTCTAGGCGTTGAAGGCGGCCTAATCGACCAGGGCAAGCTCGTCGAGGGCGCCAACGGTATGGCGGACAAAATGGGCTCCATGTCGGGCTCCATCGTGACCCAACGCGCCGTGAGCTATGTGCAGGACGAGTACAAGGCACAGGGTATCGACCCCGCCGACGTGCAGAACGCCTACCTGGGCCGCATGGCGACCACGATGTTTGGTCTGTGTCTGGTGTCGCTGGTCGCCACCATCCTGACCGGTGCCGTGGCTTCGCGCACCGCCTGCTCCATCGCCCGCGACCTGCGCCGCGAGACCTTCAACAAGGTTATGCACTTCTCGCCGGCCGAGGTGGGCAAGTTTAGCCAGGCCTCGCTCATCACCCGCTGCACCAACGACATTCAGCAGATTCAGATGGCCGCAACCCTGTTTATCCGCATGTGCCTCATGGCGCCCGTCATGGGCATCGTCGCCGTCATGCGCGTCCTGGCCAACCACACCGGCCTGGAGTGGACCATCGCCGTGGCCATCATCGCGGTCTCGGCCGTCGTCGGCGTGCTTATGGGCCTCACCATGCCCAAGTTCAAAAAGATGCAGAGCTTTGTGGACCGCGTGAACCTTACCGCCCGCGAGCTGCTCGACGGCCTTATGCCCATCCGCTCGTTTAACCGCGAGGAGCATGAGCTCGAGCGCTTTGACCAGGCGTCCCTCGACCTGATGACCACGCAGCTCTACACCAACCGAGCCATGAGCTTTATGATGCCGCTCATGATGCTGGTCATGAACTGCATCACCGTGCTTATCGTCTGGTTTGGTGCGCAGGGCGTGTCCGACGGCGTGATGCAGGTCGGCAACATGATGGCGTTTATCTCCTACACCATGCAGATCGTCATGGCGTTTATGATCCTCACCATGGTGTCGGTCATCCTACCCCGTGCCGAGGTCGCAGCCGAGCGCGTGGAAGAGGTCATCACCTGTCCCACGAGCATCAACGACCCCGTCTCGCCCAAACTGCCCGCGGCCAACGCGCCGCGCGGTGAGCTCGCCTTCCACGACGTGAGCTTCCAGTATCCCGATGCCCGCGCCGATGTCATCAGCGGTGTGAACTTCACCACGCACGCCGGCCAGATGCTCGGCATCATCGGCTCCACGGGTTCGGGCAAGTCCACGCTTGTGCAGCTCATCCCGCGCCTGTACGACGTCACCGGCGGCAGCATTTCGCTCGACGGCATCGACGTGCGCGATATGACCCTTTCCGAGCTTCGCCGCCGCATTGGCTATATCCCGCAGCAGGGGCGTCTGTTCTCGGGCACTGTCGAGAGCAACCTCAAATTTGCCGGCGACATGGTGAGCGATGATGACATGCGCCAGGCGGCACGCATCGCACAGGCCGAGGACTTTATCGCCGAGCGCGAGGGCGGCTACGACTCCCCCATCAGCCAGGGCGGTTCCAATGTCTCGGGCGGTCAGCGCCAGCGCCTGGCCATCGCCCGCGCGTTGGCCAAAAAGCCCGAGGTCGTGGTGTTCGATGACTCGTTTAGCGCCCTCGACTACAAGACCGACGCGCGCCTGCGCGAGGAGCTTGCCAAAAACGTTACCGACGCCGCACTCGTGGTCGTGGCCCAGCGCATCGCGACCATCATGCACGCCGACCAGATCATCGTGCTCGACGACGGTCACGTAGTGGGCACCGGCACGCACGAGGAGCTGCTGCACGGCTGCCCGGCGTACCTGGAGATTGCACAGTCGCAGCTTTCCGCCGAGGAGCTGGGGCTTACCCAAGAAGAAATTGCAGCCGTCATGGAAGGAGGCGAGCGCTAATGGCAGACGAGACCAAGACTCAGATTCCCAAGCCCACCCGCCAGCGTGGTCCCATGGGCCGCATGGGTGGCATGCGCCGTGGCGAAAAGGCCAAGGACTTTAAGGGCACCATGAGGCAGCTGCTCGGCTATATCGGCCAGCACAAGATTGCCGTGTTTGCCGCCGTCGCCTTTGCCGTGTGCTCGGTCATCTTTAACATTGTGGGACCCAAGGTGCTCGGCCAGGTTACGACCAAACTGTTCGAAGGCCTGGTCTCCAAGGTCAACGGCACCGGCGATGTCGACTTTGCCTGGATCGCCAAGACGCTCGGCTTTTTGCTCTGTCTGTATCTGGCGAGCTCTGCCTGCAGCCTGATCCAAGGCTGGCTCATGACCGGCGTCACGCAAAAGATTTGTTATCGCATGCGCAAGGAGATCGCCGCCAAGATCGCTGTCGTGCCGATGAGCTACTTCAACGGCCACAGCAAGGGCGACGTGCTCAGCCGCATCACCAACGATGTCGACACGCTGGGTCAGTCACTCAACCAGAGCGTGACGCAACTCATCACATCGGTGACGCAGATTATCGGCGTGCTCGTCATGATGCTGTCGATCAGTCTGCCGCTCACCGGCGTCACCGTGCTCACGCTGCCGGCAGCCGCGATTATCCTGACCGTGATGATTCACTTCTCGCAGCCGTACTTCCGCGAGCAGCAGCAGGTCCTGGGCGCCGTCAACGGCATCATCGAGGAGGACTTTGCCGGCCAGAACGTCATTCAGGTGTTCGACCGCGCCGAGGCCTCGATCGAGGAGTTCGACAAAGAGAACGACCGCCTCTTTATGAGCGGTTGGCGCTCTCAGTTCCTGTCGGGCCTGATGATGCCGCTTATGAGTCTGGTGGGCAACATGGGCTACGTGGGCGTCGTCGTGGTGGGCGCGCAGCTCGCGCTGACCGGCAATGCCACACCCGGCGACATCCAGAGCTTTATCCAGTACGTTCGCAACTTTACGCAACCCGTGCAGCAGCTGGGCAACGTGAGCAACACGATGCAGTCGATGGCCGCCGCCACCGAGCGCGTCTTTGAGTTCCTGGCCGCGGCCGAGGAGGAGCAGAAGGTCGACGCGCAGATTCCCGAGAAGCGCCCCGGTCACGTGGAGTTCGACCACGTCAAGTTTGGCTACACGCCGGACAAGACCATCATCCACGACTTTAGCTGCGAGGCGCAGCCCGGTCAGACCATCGCCATCGTCGGCCCCACCGGCGCTGGCAAGACCACGCTCATTAAGCTGCTGCAGCGCTTCTACGACGTGGACGGCGGTTCGCTGCGCGTCGAGGGCATCGACGTGCGCGACTGGGACCGCGCGGCACTGCGCGGCGAGTTTGCCATGGTGCTGCAGGATACCTGGCTGTTTAACGGCACCATTCGCGAGAACATTCGCTACGGACGCCCCGATGCGAGCGATGCCGAAGTCGAAGCCGCCGCACGCGCCGCACGCTGCGACCACTTTATCCATACGCTCGCCGGTGGCTACGACTTTATGATCAACGAGGAGGGCACTAACCTGTCGCAGGGTCAGCGCCAGCTCGTGACCATCGCCCGTGCCATTTTGGCCGACCGCCCGGCGCTGATTCTAGACGAGGCGACTTCCAACGTGGACACCCGCACCGAGGAGCTCATTCAGCGCGCCATGGATGCGCTGATGCAAGGCCGTACAAGCTTTGTCATCGCGCACCGCCTGTCCACGATCCGTAACGCCGACGTGATCTTGGTGATCCGCGACGGCGACATCGTCGAGAAGGGCACACACGACGAACTGCTCGCCCAGGGCGGCTTCTACGCCGACCTGTACAACTCGCAGTTCGACGAAGCGGCGTAAATTCTGCCGCAGGGAACGAATAACGCCCTAGAACGGGGACGCAGGACAATCTGCGTCCCCGTTTTTGTTTTGCAGCCCTCGAACCGCCTCCCCTGGGACCTGATTGACGCCCTCCCTCAAGGCCCCGTGGACAAAAAATGGCAAATATGAGTACTGTTACTTTTTTAGTAACATCCAAAACGACCCAAAACACCGCTCTTGTAGCTTGTATGCACCTCCACATTGCTCAATCAGCTCTGTATCAGGCTTATATGTACTAGCGTTAATGAACATATTTACTTTATGTCCATTATTTTGTGGGAGCAATATGGCACTACAGCAGCAACAGTACTCATATTTGGCATTTTTTGCCCACAGGGCTTGGAGAACGCCCAACAATCTGGCAATACCAGCAAGCAAACCGCGTCCGCTGGCGCAAGGAGTTTCCCCAAGTGCCAGCACATAAGGAACGTCCCCAACTGCCAGGTTTGAAAGGTAGTCATTGGGGACGTTCTTAAACGACTAGTCAAACAACAAGAACGTCCCCAACAACTACTTATAAACGGCAGACTATCCACTCTCATTCTGCGAGCACTCATTTAAGTCTGTCCCCAATGAGTGCCCTGGAGCAGGACAACTCCGCAGGTAGAGGACGGACAGCGAGCGCCGTCCAGAGCGTACAAGTTGGCATGAAAAAGGCAGGGCATTGACCTTCTGGTCATGCCTTGCCTTTTGAATGACAAATTGTCGCTCTGGGCGGCGCGCAGCGTCGAGCCGTTACGCGGGTTGGTAAACCCGCGTAACTAAACACGCTCCGCGATCTCGTGGATCAGATAGTCGGTCTTTTCCCAGCCCAGGCACGGGTCGGTGATCGACTTGCCAAAGACGCCGCCGTCGACCGGCTGGTTGCCATCCTCCAGGTAGGACTCGATCATAAAGCCCTTGACCAGTTTGGAGATGGATTCGTTGCGGCGACAGCTGTCGAGCACTTCCTTGCAGATGCGATACTGCTCCAGCGGGCGCTTGCCCGAGTTGTCATGGTTGCAGTCGATAACCGCCGCCGGGTTGGCGTAGCCGGCGTGCTCGGTATAGCGCTCGGCAAGGCGCTCCAGGTGCTCGTAGTGGTAATTGGGGTAAGTGCGACCGTCGAGACCGATGTAGCCGCGCATGACGGCGTGCGCGAGCGGGTTGCCGTCGCACTCGACCTCCCAGTTGCGGAAGATAAAGCTCTGGTGCGCCTGGGCGGCGTAGATGGAGTTGAGCATGACGGTAGTGGAACCGGCTGTAGGATTTTTCATGCCCACCGGCACCGAAATGCCGCTCGACACCAGACGGTGCTCCTGGTTCTCGACCGAACGCGCACCCACGGCGACGTAGCTCAACAGGTCGACGAGGTACTGGTAGTTGGACGGGTAGAGCATCTCGTCGGCAGTGAAGAAGCCAGTCTCCTCGATGACGCGCAAGTGCATGTGGCGAATGGCCTTAACGCCTTCGAGCAGATCGTCGGGCGCCTCGGGATCGGGGTTGTGCAGCAGGCCCTTGTAACCGGTGCCCTTGGTGCGCGGCTTGTTGGTGTAGACGCGCGGGATGATGATGAGCTTGTCCTTGACCTCCTCGGCGGTTTTGGCCAGGCGGTTCATGTACTCGAGGACCGAGTCCTCGCGGTCGGCAGAGCACGGTCCGATGATGAGCACCTTGCGCGCGTCCTCGCCGGTAAAGACCTTGGCGACCTCGGCGTCGAATGCCTGCTTCTTAGCAGTAAGCTCAGCGGACAGCGGCATTTCCTCGCGGATCTCCATGGGGATCGGCAGCCTGCGTTTAAATTCCATGGCCATGCGGGGCCTCCTCAATCAAAGAAGTCTAAGCTTGAATCGTCGAATGCTCGGCATTATCCGCTGTCGCACGCTAAAGTGCAAGCACGACCAACCAAAAAGGGAATGGATAACGCGCGGGTCGCTTACCACGAGAGTGGATAATCTCCCGTTTTTGGCCTAGGATCGCGCTGAAAGTGGGAGATTATCCACTCTCGTCGAGCAAGCGTCCGAAAATCCTCGCTCGTGGCCCCTTTTCCTCCGTCCCCGAGGGAACGGGACTCGTCTGCCGAATGATTGATGCGGCGACGGCGCGCCCATGTCACACTCAGAGGTGGCCTGACCCACCTTGGAAGGAGCCTCCATGAGCCTTGACAACGTAACCCTGCGCGCCGCCACGCTCGACGACCTGGCTGGCATCGCCGCCATCTACAACCAGCTGTGGTGCAACACGCTGCGCAACCGCGGTGACGTCGAAGCTGCCGATTTCTGCGCGCGCTTTAACATCACCATGCAGCTACAGCGCTCACCTATCGCGCTTGTCGCCGAGGCCGAGGGCCGCATTATCGCCGCCTGCTGCATCGGCATCTTCGAGGACGGCAAGCCGCGTACCAATCCCACGTGGGTGCCCTGCTACGACGAGATGTTCGCCCAGGCAACCGAGATGGCAAAGACCGCCGACGCCAAGCTCGAGGGCTCGCTCTTTGGCGACAGCCGCGAGAAGGCCACGGCCGACCGCTTTGCCGCCACGGGCAATGAGTATGCCCAGGGCCAGCTCAACCTCATCATCATCGTGCCCGAGTGGCAGGGCAAAGGGCTCGGCCGCGCGCTCATCGACCTTGCCCGCGCCGAGCTCGCCCGGGCAGGCTGCACCAAGTTCTTCCTGATGAGCGACTGCAACTCTGACTGGCAGTTCTACGAGCACCTCAACATGAAGCGCATCCTAGAAGATCACAGCCAAGACACCGGCGACGGCTTTATCGTCTACATGTACGGAGGCGACACGCAGGATTAGCCTGTGTGCCGCCTCATGGGCTTTCTCCAAGACAGCCCAAACCGGTCAGCCATACCAAATAGAGACCTGCCAAAAAGGGACAGGTTTATTTTGGCAGGTTTTATCTGGGAAAACACCAAGGCCGCCGCGAGGGAACTACTTTCCCTCGCGGCGGCCTTCTAACAGCAAAAACCAAGTGAGTAGATTTTTTGCAGGAATCCGAGCACACGCCAAATCGCCACAGCGCTGACCTGCAGTTTTACCGAGCATTTGTCGCGATGTGCTCGGTAAATCCAAAAAAGTCTACTCACTTGCATCTGAGGCACACCGGATCGGCAAAAAACCGCCGCGAAAGGGATCCGGACCCTTCGCGGCAGTTGTTAATACGCCGAACTTGTTATCGCAAAAGCCAATCACGCGCCGAGACCACGCTACAGTCTTTCGACTCATACGTTGAATCCACGCGGGCCACAACATAGCGCGCATCTTTTGCAATGTCGATCTCATCGCATACAGCCTGTAAATGGCGGGCGTACTTATCGTGATACGTTCTGGATGATTTTATTTCGATAGCCTTGGGACTCCCTGAGTTTGTGCAGTCGAGCAAATCGATTTCTCGCTTGCCGTCGTCCCTATAGAAATACAACTCGGGATTCTCGCCCACGTTGAGATGGCTCTTCGCCGTTTCGGAAACGATGAGGTTTTCGAAAACTGCCCCCAGATAAGGGCTCTCCAAAAGTTGCTCCAGTGATCCAATTTTGAGCAAGTAGCAGAGCAGCCCCGTGTCGTAAAAATAAAGCTTGGGCGTTTTAGTCAAACGTTTCCTGGCATTTGCATAATAAGGCTGCAGTGAAAACGTCAGGTAGCTCTGCTCCAGGATAGACAACCAGCTTTTAATGGTCGATACGTTCACACCCGTATCTCGAGAAAGCGAAGATATATTAATGAGAGCACCGGCGCTCTGGGCAATTATGGACAGTAACTTATGAAACTCCGCTTTATTGCGCACGTCAAGCAAGCCCACAACATCGCGCTCAACATAGGTATCAATATAGCTGGGGAAATAAACCGAGGACGGCATTCCGGCGGAACGCAGGCGAGGGTATCCCCCTTCGAGCGCAAACAAATCCACTTCCAACTGCCCCTGCTGGCCCCTCTCCGCTTCTCGAAACGAAAATGGCAGCAATTTTAAGATCCCAACTCGCCCGGCAAGAGACTGGCCGATGCTTTTCATCATCAAAAAGTTTTGCGATCCCGTAAGGATGTATTGACCGGCATCTCCCCGCTCATCCGAAACAACCTGGATCATCGAGAACAAATCCGGGGCGTATTGCGCCTCATCGATGATGAGTCCGCCCTTTCGGTTGCGGATAAAACTCACCGGATCCTCCAAGGCCGCGCGCCTCGTTTGGGGGTCCTCAAGCGTGACATAGGAATAGTCGGGAAAGGCATGCCTAACCAGCGTAGACTTTCCGCTCTGCCTAGGCCCCGTCAACGACACAACAGGAAACCAACCCGCCATGCGAATGAGCAACTCATGCAAATCCCTGTTAATGTACTCGGCCATATCAACGCCCCTTATAACGCTGTTACCATAATCGTATAGTATCATTTGCCATAATCTCGCAGTAGCGTTTTCCATAATCTTGTAGTAGTGTTTTCCACAATCTTATAGTAGCCCAGTTCAAAAACGTTATTTATAGAGCCGAAATCTCAGACCCTAAATAACAATAGCCACCACAATGGGAACTGTCCCCATTGCGGTGGCTTGCAGGCGAGTTGACTTATTCGACTATCGCGGGCCGGCCGTGTCCGAGTCTAGAGCGTGGCAAGTCGCTTGGATTCGCGGACGGCGAGGGCGATGGAGATAAGACCAGTGATGGCGTCAGCCGCCACCAAGGCAAACCAGACACCCTGAACGCCCATCATGTTGCCAAGCAGGTACATAAGCGGCACGGAGCAGATCACGTAGCGGAGCAGACCGGTGAACGTGGCGATACCCACCTTCTCAACCGCCTGGAAGTACATCGACATGGTCATGGCAAGATAGCCCAGGGCCACGGCCAGGATAACGATGCGCGTGGCGTTGGCGGCAACCTCGACGAGCGCCGGGTCGCTACCAGCAAAAAAGGCGCAGACCGGCGTTGCGGCCACCCATAGCACAGCAGACACCGCAGCAAGCGTCACGACCTGGTACTTAAGCGTGCAGGAGAGCGTTTCCTTGAGGCGCGCCCACGCCTTGGCGCCGGCGTTGAAGGCGGCAATGGGCTGCAGGCCGTACGAGAAGCACTGGGCGACCATCATGGTAATGTAGAGGATGTAGCCGTTGATCACACCAAAGGCCGCGATGTAGAGCGAACCCATGTCGCCGCCGAGCTGGCCAAGCAACGAGTTGGCAACGGTGTTGAAGATGAACGTGGCAGCTTGCACCAAAAAGAACGGGAAACCAATCTTAATGATCTGGCCGCAGATGGCCATGTCGAGTTTGAGGTCGGCGGCGTTGATCTGGAGCTGCGACTTCTTACCGCCGATGAACCAGAAGATACCGATGGCCCAGATACCGATGGAAAGACCGTAGTACACGCCAGCTCCCATAACGCCAAGCTTGAGCACAAACGTGGAAAGCGCAAGCCAGCAGATAGCGACGATGGCAGACACGGTCATGAGGTTGGCCTGGATCTGAACCTTCTCGTCCACACGCATGACGGCGGTGACCATCTGACCAATGACCGTGAGCGGCAGCAGCACGGAGAAGGTGCGCACGCCGGCAACGGTATCGGTCATGATGTCGGGCGTGGCGCCGAAGAATGCGCAGATGGGCTCGGTAAACACAGCCATCACCACAGCAAGCAGCACACTCACAATCGTGGTAAGCCAAAAACCCTGGCTAAACGCCTTGCTGGCGCCCTTAATGTCGCCGGCACCCAAAAGGTTGCCCACCACGGCGGGCACGCCGGTGCCAAACAGGTTGCCAAAGGCCAGGTTAATGTACTCGACCGACATGATGATCGAAACACAGGCCAGGCCGTGTGCACCCAGGCCCCAACCCATCACGAGGCCCTCAAGGACCACCATGATAATCTGGGCGAGCATACCCTGGCCGGTGATGATGGTGTACTTGCGCACCAGGCCGGGAATCGGCTGCGAGGCAAGCTCACGCTCCTCCTCAACAGCGGCGGTTGTCTCTTCTGCCATTGTTCTCCCCTTTCCATGAGAGATTGATGAATGGATGGATGAATGGATGGGCGGCACGCACAGGCTGTGGCACCGCCCAGCGATGCAGCAGCCCCGCTAGGCCTCGTAGACCACCTTGCCGGCAATCATCGTGAGAGACGCCGTGGCCTCGAGGACCTCAGCCGGTTCGCAGTCAAAGAGGTTGCGGTCGAGCACACAGATATCAGCCTGTTTGCCGCATGCGAGCGTACCGATGCGATCCTCGGCATGCATGGCGTAGGCGCTGCCGTAGGTGTAGGCGCGCAGGGCCTCGGCCATGGTAATGCGCTCCTGGGGGAACCAGCCCTCGGGGTTGGAGCCGTCCTCGAGCATGCGGAAGACCGCGCCGTACACCTCCTCCATGGGCTCCAAGCCCACAACGGGGAAGTCGCTGCCCAAGTGCACCACGGCACCGCTGGCAAGCAGGCTGTGCAGGGGCCACGAAAGCGCTGCACGCTCGGGGCCCACGGCATCGTCCTTGGCAAGGTCAGCCATATCGAGCAGCATGTGCCACGGTTGCATGCCGGGGCATATACCAAGCTCCGCGTAGCGCGGCAGATCCTCGGGCTGAACCGTCTCGTTGTGCTCCATGGAGTGGCGGCAACCCCGCTTACCATGCAAGCGCTCGCCCTCCTCAAAGCAATCAAGCACAAAACGCACCGAGCGATCGCCGATCGTATGGACGCGCGTGTCAACGCCCCATTCCTGCGCCCTGACAATGGCGGCACGGATGCGCTCTGGATCCTCCGCGGGCTCACCGCAGGTATCGGGCGCATTGCTATAGGGTTCAAGCATCCAAGCGGTGTGGTCGGAGCACACGCCATCAAGAAACTGCTTAAAGCCGTGCCACTCGACCTGCGTACCCGAGAAGGCGTATTTCTCCTTGATCTGCTCGAGCGTTAAGGACTCGTTTTCGAACAGATCGGTGTACAGGAACACGCGCAGTGGCAAGTCGCCCTTGGCATTAAGACCTGCCAACACCGCATACGGGTTTTCCATGCTCACAAACGTAGGATTGACCATGCCGACCGTAGTGATTCCCAGGGCATTGGCGCGCCGGGCGGTTTTTGCAAACGACGCGTCAACAACCTCGGGCGCTGGGTCGTAGACCTCGTCCATAAAGAAGACGCCGGCGTTGTTGGAAAACACGCCCGTCAGATTGCCCTCGGCATCCTTAAGGATCTTGCCGCCTGCGGGATCGGGCGTCTGCGAAGTTACTCCCACCTTGTTGATGGCGCAGGTATTGGCACTAAAGGTATGCAGGTCAACCTGCTGCAGAAAGACCGGGCGGTCCGAGATGTACTCATCGATCATCGCGGCTGTGGGCATCTCGGGGACATCCCACTGGAACTGGATAATCTGGCAGCCCAGAATCCACTCGTTATCGGGATGGTCGGCCGCAAACGCCACGACACGTTCCATCGCCATCTCAAAACTGGTGCAGTCGATGAGGTTGACGGCAAAATCGGGGTCGGTCATAAACGCGCCCTGGGCAAAATGCGTGTGTGAGTCGATCAGGCCGGGCATGACGAGCTGGTCGCCAAAGTCGCGCACCTCGGTATCGGGACCGATAAACGGTGCCAGGTGAGCATCGTCACCGCAGGCAACAATCTTATCACCGCGCACGGCAACGCCGCCCTTAAACGGCTCGAGCCCATCGCCGGTAAAGACGGCGTTGCTCTTGATAACTACATCAGCCTTGTCCATGTGAGCCTTCTCAGGCATCTTTGGTTGCAACGCGGACGCACCGCCCGCGTGGGCACTCGGTTGGGAGCGTAGCGCTCCCGCATCGGCGCGTGCCTACAAGCCGTGCTCGGACGTCTGTCCCACGTCCGCGGCTTCGCGCTACACCCATTGATACACAGGGGCAAATCCGTGCCAAGGCCAGGGATCGCAAACGGTCAGTTTAAGCAGGTTTACACGCTTTACCTGCAGGTTTATTGTCTGAGATTATTACCGCGTCATTACGCCCAACGGCGTGCCCGCCCACACGGCAAGACCCGCATGCAAGGAAGAATAGGACTAGGAACGCCAAAAGGCATCTATGAGGTCATCTCGGTTGGAGACACCGCTTTTAACGTAGATGCGATGCAAGTGCGCCTTGACAGTGCCAGGGCTGATGACCAACTCGCTGGCGATGTTTTGGGCGTCGTTGCCCTTCAGCACCAGCGTGAGCACCTCCTGCTCGCGCCGCGACAGCTTATGGGCATCGGCATAGATCACAACGCGTGATGCTAGATCGTCCCCAGAGCGTGCGCTCTCGGCCGCCACGTCCTCATCGGCACGCGGATGACGGGCATACACGCGCAGGATATGGCTAAACTGGCAAAAGAGTTGGACCGCGCATGCCACGAGCAGCACGTTTTCGGAGATATTGCGCTCGGACAGATACCACAAAAAGAGGCTGATGACGGGGTTTTGAGAGTCGGGGCGGCAGAGCAAAATCATGTAGGTGTCCTCGGCGATTACGCAAAACGCAAGAACGAGTGCCACCTTCCAAAAGAGCTTTGAGCGGTCGAGGTCGAGTTTCTCAACACGCGTGGCCCTGTGCCGGTAATGCCAGGCGGCATAGGCAAGACATCCTACATTGCCCAGGTCACGCGTGAGCCAAAAGAGATACTGCTGCATCTCTCCGGCAGCACCGCTGCGAGGCACCAGCACCAATTGCAAGATTGAAAACGGCACGATAACAAGTCCGAGCATGCGCGACGTCGGCCTTTTGCGCAAGCGCGCAAACATCCACAGCACAATGCAAGCATAGATGGCAATACCGAGCACGCAGCGCAGCAAGGGGTGCTGCAGCGGCTCGCTAAAGGTAACGGCGTAGTCATATTTGAGCCGAGTGTACTCGTCAAAAAAGATGACCGACATATCGAGCATGTAGAGCAAAAAGCCCGCCGCGGCCACTAGGCTGTCGCGACGGTGCGTCATGAGCCAAACCACCAATGCCACGGCACTGGTCACCAGAGCCACACCCATGATAATCGTGGTGTAGATATAGAACGCGAAACTCATGCCCGCCTCCCCTGTCTAGATGCTGTGAGGATGTTGACAGATTCTTTGCCGCAAGATTAGACTCACCGATTAAACGTACTGTATCGTTTAGATAAACAAGCTGTGTCTCACCGATGAAAGGAGATGCCATGGCACCGATCGCTCCGCTCAAGATGCTCGTCGCGCCCGCCGCCAAGGCCATCACCCGACTCGGTTCTTCCATGACCTACGACGATGTCCCCTGCGCCGTTGAGGCGCGTTCGGACAGCTGCCCCTACCTGGGCCACGTCCCCTACTTTGCACCCAAGCTCGCATCTGATCCCGAGCAGCGTGAGCAGTAATCCAAGATGCATCTAGCACCGCACAACTCGCGGCGCTACTGTTTTGGCGCAAAGCGACCTGTCCCCCTTGCGCCAACGCCGGGATTGTCGATGCTGCGGCCGCGGCGCGATATGAGGCGCGAAACCTCGCCCAGCAACACGCCGATCACCACACCCATGAGGATCGGCAACTTTGACATCTCGGCGGGCGAGCTGTTAAGCGGCACGATTGTCGCAACAATCGAAAGCACGAGCTCTACCACCGGCACCGCAAGCGCTACCGCAAGCACCTTGCCCTCGAAGGGCGCGCGGAACACACGTGGGCGGTCGTCGTATTTACGCAGGCGCCAAAACGCCGGGAACATCGGGATATAGCTCATGAGCAGAAAGACGACGTTCATCGAGAAGAAGACCCAAAAGACGTCGGAACCTTCGCCCAGCGGAATCTGAAGTAGCAGCACCAAGCTGGCAAAACAACCGTTAATGAGTGCTGAGCCGTTGGGCATGCCGGTCTTCTTGGACACCAGCGCAAAGGGGCGCGGCATGTTGCCGTGGCGCGCGGCATAGCTCGCCACGTTGTTGACGCCAAAACTCCAGCAGATCATGTTGGCGAACAGCGTCACCAAAAAGGCCACGCCCACGACCATCGTCAGCGGGTGAGCGCGCCCCACCATGGCGGCAACCGCGTCCACAATGCCCGAATCGAGTGAAAGCTGCTCGGTGGGAACCGCGGCTCCAATACCGATGCCACAGATAATGTAGATCGCCGCGATGGCAACGCCACCGGCGATAACCGCCTTGGGGATATCGCGCGATGGGTTCTTCATCGTGCTGGCAAAGGTCGCGACCACCTCAAAGCCCATAAAGTTGAATAGGATGATTGAAAGATACGTCAGTGAGTTAGTGTCTCCCAGATCGGGGACAAAGGTCTTAAACGACATATCGTTGGCAAAGCCGTTATTGCAGGCAAACCAGATGCCGACGATTCCCACCACGGCGGTAATGAGCACCTTGATGACGGCGCCGCCATCCATGACCCAATCGGCCTCGGCCACCGGCTGCATTGCCATGACCGTGACGCCCCACACAAAGGCAAGCTCGATGGCAATTCGGACCCCAAGCGAAAATTCGATGCCCCATACCGCATTGATGACACTGGGGAACATGCAGGCGATACTTGCCACCCACAGTGGAAAGTTGACCCAATAGCACCAGGAGCAGCGGGCGCCCCAACGGTCGCCCAAGCCCAGGCGAACCCAATCGTACAGACCGCCCTCGGAATCGAACGCCGTACCGAGCTCGGCCACCACCAGGCCATAGGGAAGCAAAAACGTAATGATGAGGAAGATCCACCAGAAGAACTGCACGTTACCCATGGCAGATGCCGGAGCGGCCGCCTCGATGGTAAAGACAACGCAGATAACCGAGAGGATGACCTCGAACAGGGAGAACTTTTTACCTGCCACGACACGCTCCCCCTACAGCAAAAAGGATGGCATCTGTACCGAAGGCGCAGCCCAAGGTAGGGTTGCAGGCCGCGTCACCGGTGCAGGTGCCATCCCAAAGAGAAGAGAGGATGCAATTGTTGGACCAACGCTCGCGGAACAGGCGCGTGTAGATAACGATACGCTGGTACATAGATACTCCGATCAAAACGGCCGCGATTGCGACCGGAATCTTTTGGCAATTGAAGACGCGTCTGACCTGGGATATTCAAGCGAACAATTGGCCTAACCCGCAATAAATCCCAGATCAGACGCGTACTCAATCAAAGAGGCGGGCACTCCGAAGTGGAGGCAACGGAGTGCCCAAAGAAAAACCCAGCCGACCAAGACATCGAATAAACCGACCATCAATGCCCCGAGATGGTCACGGTGCGATTCATCGACTGTCCGATTGATCGGCTGGGTTTCCGAGGTGCGGCAGATTGCCCTGAAAGAGGAGGGCATAGACCTTAAGGGTCATGCCCGACGATTGAAGAGCAAGGTGCCGTGCCTCGGGAAGCCAGACAATTACGCGGACGGCTCCTGCTGCGTAATGCAGTGGATGTTGCCGCCGCCGAAGACGACCTGCTCGGACTGGACGCCGACGCACTTGTAGACGCCCTCGCCCCAGACCTCGTCATAGATCTTCTGGAGCGTGTCGACGGCCAGCTGGTCGTTCTCGTCGCCGTACTGCGGGACGATGACGCCGTGGTTGGTGACCAGGTAGTTCATGTAGGACGCGATCAGCGGCTCGTCGGGGACGCGCGGCTCGGCGTTCTCGTCGGCGTCGATGGTGTCGCAGGAGGCCTGGTCCATGAACAGCGGGTTCACGGGCATGCAGAGCTTGTAGACCTTCATCTTGCGGCCCTTGGCGTCAACGGCGTTGGAGAGGGTCTCGTAGGCAGCGTGGCACTGCTCGTAGAACGGATACTCGGGATCGTCGGTCCAGATGCAGGCCATGACGCCCGGAGCGATGAACGTGGCAACGTCGTCGATATGACCGTTGGTCTCCTCGGGGTCGATGCCCTCCTTGACCCAGATGACCTTCTCGACACCCAGGTAATCCTTGAGGTGCTCGTCCATGTAGGCGCGAAGCTCCTCGCTCCAAGGCTCAAACTTCTTGTGGAACTTGGGCCAGATGGACTCGGGATCCTCTTCCTCCTCCAGAACCGCAGAGCAGGTGCGGCCCGGGGAAAGCAGGCACTGGTCGGTCACGACAAGGGTGCCCTCGCCGTCGACGGTGATGGAGCCGCCCTCGAGGATCATGTCGTCGGGACGATAGCGACGGCAGCCGGAGAGCTCAGCCATCTTGAGGGCGATCTGCTCGTCCTTGTCCCACGGAAAGTACAGGCCGTCGACGAGGCCGCCGTAGGCGTTGAAGTGCCAGTGGTTGGCGCGCTTCTCGCCCTTGCCGTTGATGACGTAGGTGGCGGCGGTGTCGCGGAACCAGGCGTCGTCGGTGGTCATCTCGATAACGGTGACGTTCTCGTCGTTCTCGAAGACGGCCTTGCAGTTGGCATAGTCGACCTGGTTGGCGCACATATAGACCGGGGTGAACTCGGAGATGGCGCGGGCGATGGCGGCATACTGCTTCTGAGCCGGCTTGGCGCCGTGGGCCCAGGTGTCGGTGCGGTGGGGCCAGCCCATCCACACGCGATCCTGCGGGGCGAACTCGGCGGGCATAAAGAAGCCGTCGGCCTTGGGGGTGGACTCGGACTCGGTGATCGTACGCATAAGATTTCCTCCAAATCGAACGATCGTTTGCCGCGGGCGGATTACCCGCAGCCTAAAACCAAGAGATAGTGGGCGCCCGTCCCCCGGCAAAGGTCGGGGCGCCCGGTGCCGGTTTTCACGGAGCCGCACCGACGAGCGGCAACGTAACCAAGTGCGTGGAGACAAACGCACGAAGGATACGAGAGAGAGGTTGGGGCGGGCGGTGGTTACCGGAGCTATCGCTCGCACCCGCCCCAGGAAATAGTGAGCAAATTTGTCGCTTTGGGCACGCCCTCGAAGAGGCTAGAGTGCCTGGAGTCGGGAGCGACAAGCCCGACGAAGCGCACGTTGGTACGCGAGGAGGGTTGGAGCCCCAGAACCGGGTGCTCTAGTTCTCCTCGGCCTCGGCGGCCTCCTCAGCGAGACGCTGAGCTGCCAGCTCGGGAGTGAGGCCCTTGTACTCGGTCTCGCGGCCCTTAGCGCTGACGACGCGGACAACCTCGCCGATGAGCAGAAGCACGATGAAGATAACGATCATCGGGAGCTTGTCGCCAATTTCAGCGGCAGAGAACGGCACCAGCGTTGCAACGATGGCCAGGATCAGCTCGATGCAAGGGATGGCCAGCATGACCTTCATCATGGCACCCTTAAACGGGAACGTGAAGATGCGCTCGCGGTCGGGGTCGTTCTTGCGAAGGTTGAGGAACGCCGGGAACATCGGGATGTAGGTCAGCAGCAGGAAGACGACGGAGGTGCCGAAGAGCATCCAGAAGACGCCGTTGGAGATGGCATCGATGGGAACGAGCTGCAGGCACAGCACCAGGGAGGCAACGACGGCGTTGACCAGGTTGGCACCGTTGGGCATGTCGTCATCAGAGATCATCGAGGCGAAGACCTTGGGCATGTTGCCGTGCTCGGCAGCGTAGCGAGCAACGGAGTTAACGCCGAAGGACCAAGCAGCCATGTTGGCGAACAGGGTGATCAGGAAGGCAATGCAGATGACCTTAAAGATCATGGAGTCGCCCACCATGGTCTGGACTGCATAAATCATGCCGTAGTCGGGGTCGATGGAATCGGCCGGCACAGCAGCGCCGATGCCAAAGCCAGCGAACAGGTAGATCACGGCGATGGACAGGCCACCGACGATGATAGCCTTGGGAATATCGCGAGCGGGATCGGCCATGTCATCGGTCATGGTGCAGATGACCTCGAAGCCCATGAAGTTAAAGATGATGATCGACAGGTAACCGAGAGCGTTGGTGTTGGTGAGCTCGGGCAGGAAGGTGGCAGCGGACATGTCGTTCGCAAAACCGTTCTCCATGGCATACCAAATGCCCAAAGCGCCAACGATAACGGCGACGGCGACCTTGATGATGGCGCCACCGTTAAGGACCCACTCGGAGTCGGCCGCCTTGGAGCGGCCCATGAGGTAGACGATCCACACAAAGGCAAGATCGATACCCATCTTGGCGATCAAGTTGAACTCAACGCCAAAGACCATGCCCAAAATGTCGGGGAACATGGTAGCCAGCGAGGCAATCCACAGCGGGTAGTTGACCCAGTAGTAATACGAGATGCGGGCGCCCCATTTGTCGCCCAGGCCATCGCGTACCCAGTCGTAAATGCCGCCCTCGCCGTCATAGGTGGTGCCGAGCTCGGCAACAACCATGCCATAAGGAAGCAGGAAGGTCAGGATCAGGAAGATCCACCAGAAGAACTGCTGGTTGCCAATGGCAGCAGCAGGAGCGGCGGCCTCGCAAACGAAGACGACGCAGATGATGGTCGAAATGACCGTCAAAAAGGAAAGCTTTTTCTTTCCGTCGCTCATGATGAGCTCCTTCGCTCAGTCTTGGACAGATCCGAGGCCCAAGGTACTAAGGCAATTGCCTGAGCCTCGGTGAGCGGGCGACAGGAGACGAGCATCCGCCGCCCGCAAACGTGCGTTTAGCAGGCTTAAGGCTTAGAGCTGCTCGAGAGCCTCGAGAGCGGCGTGAAGCTCGGCCTTGGCGGAGTACTCGACACCCTCGTCGTTGAGCGGGGTGCGCTTGCCCAGGGCAGCGAGGAGAGCACGGATGGAGTGCTTGCGGTTCTCGGCCTCGACCCAGCACAGGGAGCGCTCGGGATCGTCCATAACCTCGTCGACGACTTCCTCGTTGCGAGTGGCCGGCAGGCAGTGCATGAACTTGGAGTTGGGGCCGGCGAAGTTCATCATGTCCATGGTGACCTGATACTTGGGGTAGAACACGTCCATGTAGTTCTCGCCCGAGACCTCCTCGTCGTACAGGCCATACCACACGTCGGTGTAGATGAAGTCGGCGCCCTTGATGCACTCGATGTCGTCGGAGATGACGACAGAGCCGCCGGAGACCTTGCAGTTCTCCTCGGCGATGGCCATCATCTGCTTGCCGAACTCGGCGCGCTCCTCGACGGTGCCAACGTGCAGGCCGCCGTCGGGGATCTGGTGGCCCTTAGGTCCAAACTGGACGAACTTCATGCCGACCTTGGAGGCGATGAACATGAGGGAGACGCAGACCTGGGTGGCGTCGCCGATGAAGGCCAGGGTGCAGTCCTCGATCTTCTTGCCCTCGGGGAGATTCTCGAGCATGGTCATGAGGTCGCCCATCTCCTGCGTGGGGTGGTTGAACTCGGACATGCCGTTGATGACGGGCACAGCAGAGCCCTCGGCGAGGCCGACGACGTCCTTGTGACGGTCAACGCGAGCCATCATGATGTCGAGCAGCGAGCCCATAACGCGAGCGGTGTCGCCCAGGGACTCGTGACCGCCGAGCTGGATGGTGCCGGGGCCATAGAACTGAGCATGGCCGCCGAGGTCGGTCATAGCGGTCTCGAAGGAAAGACGAGTGCGGGTGGAGACCTGCTGGAAGATCATGCCAAGGCTCTTGTTGCGGAGCAGGTGCGGATAATAACCGTCAACCTTGATGGCCTTCTTCATTGCCAGGCCAAGATCCTCGATAGCCAGGATCTGCTCTTTGGTGAAGTCGTTGGTGTCGATGAAATCCTTAGGCAGTGCCATGTCGATTTCCTTTCCGCCGGTCTTGCCGACTATTACTATGAGGCGCTCGAACATCACGCCTCGTGTTGACAAGACCATCATTCACCCGTATGCAATTTTTACCTAGTTTATTCGGGATTAAAGACCGTTCACGGAGTTACATCCCCTCTAAACCAATATAAACCCGCAGGTCAAGAGTTTACAGGGGGTTTACCATCTAGAACCGCGAACGGTATACGGCTATGCTGTATCTCGGCGCCTAATCCGCAATGAAACGAAGGGTTGAGACGTCTATATCCCACAAGGTATACAGAGCTCGGCCATAGATTAAATGAGATGGGACGGTGACAGATGAACACTCTGATGTTCTTCTATACCCTAGCAATACTCGTGATCTGTATTGTGACGGCAGTGCTTTCGCTTGCCGCCTATGCCTCGTCTCGTCGACGCTTCTTTGTCTATGGCAGCGGCGTATTTATCTGCTATGCCATCGAGATGACCGAGATTTTCTTTTTTGAATACACGCTGCAAAACCAGAGTTTTCCGGCCAACGACTATTACTCCATCACCATGCCTGTGTTGCGGACCCTTGTGGCGACCGCTTCGCAGGCTTTTATTTGGCTGATTGCCATGGACTTGCTCGACAAACATTCTAAAAAGCAGTTCGCTATCCCCGTCTTAACGTTTTTGCTGTGCGAGTCGCTGATTATCGTCGCTGTTCCCTACGGCCCCATTCATCAATGGCTCTACTACACGATGCGTCAGGTATTCCTTGTTTTCGTGGGGCTATATATCTTTTGGACGGCACGCAAGAGCACACAAGTCGAGCTGAAGGCACGTGTCAACAACCAACAAAAGCACCTGATTATCGGCGCTATTCTGGTCGGTTGCATCGTTGCCGAGGATTTCTACAACATTCTGATTGTCCCCATGAGTCTGGCGCCCTCTTGGCTGCAACTATATCTGTCCGAGCGCAACTTTAGCGAAAACGTCTTTGCCTGCTACTTTGCGATTCTGCTGATCATCTACTCCTACCACGTGCTTTCAATCCGCATGCAGGAGGCGCCCGAGGAAAAGAACGTCAGCGATCTTGATCGACACATCGAAGAGCAGATGCCCTTCTATCGCAACGCCTACAAGCTCTCCAACCGTGAGACCGAAGTTATGCGTCTGGTCGTACTGGGCAAATCGAACCAAGAGATCGCTGACGAGCTATTCCTTGCCGTGGGCACCGTCAAGACCCACATCCACAACATCCTGGTCAAAACCGAACAGCAAAACCGCACGACGCTCATCCTCCACTTTTGGAAGCGATAACCTGCCAAAAAGGGACAGGTTTATTTTGGCAGGTTTTATCTGGGTAAACGCCAAAAACCGCCGCGAGGGAGCTACTTTCCCTCGCGGCGGTTTTCTAGCAGTAAAACCAAGTGAGTAGTCTTTTGGCGGGATGCCGAGCACATCTCAAAACGCCACAGCCCTGACCTGCGATTTTATTGAGCACTTGCCGCGATGTGCTCGGCAGATCCAAAAAAGCCTACTCACTTGCATCTGAGATGCTCTAGATACGCAAAATACCGCCGCGAAGGGAGCTGGACTCCCTTCGCGGCGGTTATTCGCTCTGATTTTGTGACGGTTTTGCCCGCTTGTTACTCGCTGTAGCGGGTGGCGATGGCGGCTTGTACCATGCCGGTGCTCATGAGGTAGGTCACCAAGAAGTAGCCGCCGTAGGCCGCCAGGAAAATCGCACAGGTGAGACCCACCGTGCCGCCGATGCTCATGTTGCCGAGCGTGCTCACCAGCTCGATGATCACCTTGAGCGCCACAAAGGAGTGCGCCAGGCCCACTGCCAGCGGGAACAGGAAGAACACCGCTTGCTGCGCCATCACCGAATGGCGGATCTGGCGGTCGTCACAGCCGATCTGCGCCAGCACACGATAGTTACGGCTGCCGTCGGCCACGTTGGAGAGCTGCTGGATCGACAGTATCGCCGCGCACGCAACGACCAGTACAAAGCCAATGTAGATGGCCAGATAGCTAATCATGCCGTTCATCTGCGCCGCCTGCGTATAGATCTCGGAGCGCGTCATGAAGACTCCCCACGACCCCGGCTCCTTGCCATCAACGAGCAGATTGTCGAGCAAGGTGTATTTAATGCTCTTGTCCGCCTCGGTCGCATCCATCCCCTGTTTGTAATTAACGAGCAGATTACTGGAATACGGCTGCAGATTAAGCTGGGACAGCAGCTCATCGGCTACGACCACGGTACCGGGATTGCTGCCGAGCGCCGAGTTGGCGATGGCCGCCGTGTCCTCGTCCGACTTATCGGTTGCGGGCTTGAGCTCATGGCCGCCCAGGGTGAGGGTATGACCGCCGGCCATGTACTTGGTGTACAGGTCGCCCAGTTCACCGCCCATATCACACGTAAGCAAGTACTGGTCCCGGCCAATGCTCACCGGCTCCTCGCCCATCATCTGGCGCAGCTTGTTGTACTGGCTCGCCGGCGTCACAAACAGACCCATCGCATCGGCGTTGCTTCCCTCGAGCGCCTTGGGAAGCTTTTCGCCCATGGTCTTGCACATCTCGCCTGCCACCACCGAGGGACCCGAGCCGCCAAGCGGGTAACTCAGATACGAATCGATCTGCACATGCTCACCGGCAACATCGGCGATATTGACCTTCTTGCCGGTCTCGTCGTTGTTGTCCGCCGACTTGCACTCGCCATGCCATGCAGCGTACAAATCGGCCGTTGCATCAGCCAGCACCATGCGATCGGCCTCAGACGGATTGACATACTCCTTATAGTAGTCGAGCGTTTCGGGCGTGTAATAGATATACGTCTGCGACATATCGGCCGGCGTATAGCGCTCCAGATTCTCGTTCATCACGTTGGCAATCGACATACCGCAGGTCACCGAGGTAATGGCCAAAAACAGAATCATCGCGATGACGCCCATCGAAAAGCACACCGTGTTGACCTTGGCCGCAAGCTGACGCACGGTAAACATATTGAGACCGCGCCAATACACGCTGCGTAGGCTCTGCAGCAGCTTGATGAGCATGCCCGAAAGTCCCCAGAACAGGGCAAAGGTGCCCACGGTAACCATAGCGGTCGTAATGCCAAACTGGCTCATGGCCTCTTGCAGCTTGCTGTCCGTCGCGGTTAGCGGGAACCCATCACGTAGCAGACGGTAATAGGCCACGCCCACAAGCACCACGCCCACGGCAAAGATGGCAATCGCGATCCAGGGGTTGCGTGTCTTGATGCTCTCGTTGCGACGCTCGGCACCCATAAGCTCGATGAGTTTGGTACGACGCACGGCGCGAAGGTTCAGCAGCAGCGTGAGCACAAACATTACGAGCATGCAGGCAAGGGTCAGGTTGAACGCATGCACCGAGAAAAAGAAGCGGAAATTGGCGATCTGCGTCTTGAAGAGTGAGGCCGTAAAGAATGTCATGAGCTGCGAGAGCCCCACGCCCAGCACGATGCCGGCGACAAAAGCGCCGACCGAGACGATCACCGTCTCGAGCGCCATGATCGTGGCGACGCGCCCGCGGCCCATGCCGAGGACCTGGTACAGGCCAAACTCCTTCTTGCGGCGTTTCATGATGAAGTTATTGGCATACACCATCAAAAAGGCCATGACGCCGGCCAAAAAGTACGTAAGGTAACCGAGCATGCTGCCCATGAGCTCGGATAGGCCCTCCCCCTCAATGCCGGCAATATCGACCTGCATCGAGACGGTGTTAAAGGCATAGAAAACGGTGACGCCCAAGGTGAGCGTCAAAAGGTAGACGAGGTAGTCGCGGCCGGCGCGGCGGACGTTGCCCCAAGCGAGTTTACAGAGCATCGGAGCCCTCACCGCCCATCATGGCAACGACCTCCATAATGCGGTCGAAGAACTCTCGGCGGTCGGTGTCGCCGCGGCGCAGCTCGGTGAAGATCTTGCCGTCGCGAATAAACAGCACACGGCTCGTGTAGCTGGCGGCAAAACTGTCGTGCGTAACCATGAGCACGGTGGCGCGCAGGCGGCGGTTGAGGGCCTCTAGGCTCTCGAGCAGCAGGCGGGCGCTTTTGGAGTCGAGGGCGCCGGTGGGCTCGTCGGCCATAATCATGGTGGGGTCGGTGACGAGCGCGCGAGCCGCGGCGACGCGCTGCTGCTGGCCGCCAGACATTTGGTAGGGATATTTGTCGAGCACCTGGCTAATAGACAGACGCGCGGCCACATCCTGCACGCGAGTCGAGATTTCGGCCGAGTTTGTGCGAGCGATGGTGAGCGGCAGGGCGATGTTCTCGCGTGCCGTGAGCGTATCGAGCAGGTTGGAGTCCTGGAAGATAAAGCCCAGCTCCTCGCGGCGGAACTGCGAGAGCTTGGCCTGCTTCATGCGCGTAACGTCCTGCCCGTTGATGCGAATGGTGCCGCTCGTGGCGCTATCGATGGTCGACACGCAGTTGAGCAACGTCGACTTGCCCGAGCCCGAGGCACCCATGATGCCGACGAATTCGCCGCGGTTGACGGTAAAGCTGACGTCGTTGAGCGCGCGGGTCACGTTGCCCAGCGCTCCATATACCTTTTCGAGATGCGCGACCTCCAGTACCGGGGTCGCCATGTGCGTGGTTTGCATACCGAGTCCTTTCTTGCGATTAGTCTACGGCATCTATAGTCGCAATAAGACGAGTCGGCTACCATCGATATGGCTTACGCTTACCTTACCGTTGTGTAAGGTAGTGCAGGGAACGTTTTGATGTTGAGGAAGGACTCCTGTTGAAGACTGTTCATGTTGCCGCTGGGATCATTCGCAAGGAAGGATCCGACGAGCTGCTTGCCGTGCAGCGCGGCTACGGCGACATGCAGGGACTTTGGGAATTCCCAGGCGGCAAGCTCATGCGCGGCGAGACGCCCGAAGACGCCGTGCGCCGCGAGCTCATGGAAGAGCTGCAGGTGAAGGTCACCAACCTGCGTGACTTCTACACCGTTGAGTACGACTACCCCGATTTCCATCTCTCCATGGAGTGCTACTACTGCTCGCTCGCCGATGAATCCGATGAGCCCCAGAAGCACGACCGCCAGCTCGATATCCGCTGGATTCCGCGCACCTCGCTTGCCACGGTGGAATGGATGCCCGCCGACAAAGGGCTTATCGATGCTCTGATTGAGTTGAAGGAAGACCGGCTTGAGGCCAATGGCGCTGCCAACGACGCCGAGGCCGCCACGACCGAACACCCCGCCGCCAAACCAAAGCGCGCACCTAAGCGCCGTAGCAAAAAACGCCCCAAGCCAGGTCTGCTCGACGGCATCGATACCTCGGACCTTTCCGCCGACGAGCGTGAACTGGTGCGCCGTCGCGCCGCCATCAAAAAGTCCATGAAGGGCAACAAGCGCGCCAACACCAAGCCCGAGCTGCTCGTTCGCCAGCGCCTGCGCGCCGCGGGCCTTACGGGCTATCGCTTGGAATGGAAGGTTCCCGGCAAGCCCGACATCGCCTTCCCCGGCCGCAAGATCGCCATCTTTGTCAATGGTTGCTTTTGGCATCGCTGCCCTAAGTGCAATCCGAGCCAGCCAAAGCGCAATGTTGAGTTTTGGGAGGCAAAGTTCCGTCGCAACGTCGAGCGCGACCGCGCTGCCGTGGCTGCACTCACTCAAATGGGCTGGACGCCCATAACCATCTGGGAATGCGAGCTCAAAAAAGACCGCATCGACGCCACGATGGAAAGGGTCATCGAGCAGGTGCGCGCCGCAGAGTCGCAGCGCTAACAGCGAGCATTCACACGCTCCGCACGTCCGCGCCACATCCACGTCACAAACCTTAGAAAGCCCTTAAGCTCAAAACCTTTCAAGAGTGTTACTCGATACCTCTGACCTGCAGTTTCATCGTAACACCAAACCAGGTTAAGCCTTTCTTTAGCGCTTCTTTGCGGCAGCCGCGTCATAATACAGCCAACGCACGGGACCTAGCAGCACACCCCGTGCGCAACCTTTTGGTGGACATCGAGGAGGCCGCATAAGCATGCATTCTTCCAATGACGCAGCACAGCAGCCATCCCTAACACATGCAAACCTTTTCTCCTTCCCCCCGACACAGAGAAACGGCCTCCTCGACTCCCCAACCTCACAGCAAAAGCGCTCAGCCGATCAGAGCCTCAACCTGCGAGCATCCTTCGAAAAGCTCCAAGCATCCCTAGACAAGGCGTTCCCCGAACAGGCAAGAGCAATCTAAGCCCATCGCGCTTTATACTGATGTCATGCGAAACATGGATCACATAGAATTGCACCGCGGAGGACGCGAGGAAGCGTTTCCCGAGACCGCCGAAGACTGGCCCTATATTGCCGAACGCGCAGAATTCGCTCGCTATCCGGGCAATTCCGTCCCCTGGCACTGGCATTCCGAAGTTGAGCTTTTCTACATGGAGCAGGGAGCGATTGACTATCGAACGCACGCGGCTCATGAGCACGTACGCTTTGAGGAAGGGTCCGCCGGCTTTATCAACGGCGGCGTTTTGCACAGCACGCTGCAATCACCCAATTCGGCGCCAGCCATTCAAATGCTGCATATCTTTCAGCCGTCGATGCTCGGCGATCCCGCGGGACGTCTCCAAAAGCGCTACATCAACCCATTGCTTCAATGTCGAGGCGTCGATGTGCTCAAATGGTCGCCCACCAATCCCGACGATATGCCCTTTATCGATTTGCTGAAGAGCTCCTTTAGCCACGACCTTCAACAGCCGCAGAACGAGATGGCGCTTCGAAATAGTTTGTCAGAGCTCTGGATTCAGATTAACGCCAAGACCGAACCGCTCTTTTCTTCCGACGGCGCCTCTTGGATGACCAGCCGCGACGTACAGTTCAAGGCAATCCTGGACTTTATCCGCGCAAACTATGCAGCCGCTATAGATGTGCCCCAGATGGCATCTGCAGCCGGCGTAAGCGAAAGAGAGTGTTACCGCATTATCGAAACTTGTGCAGGAACGACCCCGGCGGCATATCTACGCGCATACCGCATAAACCGTGCTTGCGAACTTTTGGCACACACCACGCGAACGGTACAGACAGTCGCGCGCCAATGCGGATTTATAACAGCAAGCCATCTTGGCCAGGTATTTAAAGAACAAATGGGGTGCACTCCTTCGAGCTATCGAGCAGCGAGGCAGAATCTCGATAGCACCAGACAGAAATCCCGCTAGCCCTTCTTCTGTCACTGCATCAAACTTGCAGGCAAACAACAGAGAGGAGCAATCATATGAAGCACTTTGACCATATCGTATTTGACGTTGATGGGACATTGGCAGATACAGAAGAAAGCGTTCTGTCATCGCTTGTCCAGATTGTCCAAGAAGAGACCAGCAAAACGCTTCCCCGACACGAGCTTGACTTTGCCCTCGGCATACCCGGCAAGGATGCCCTTGAGAAACTTGGGATCTACTCGCAGGCAACGTTGGATCGCTGGTGCCAAGTTGCCGCCAGCTTTAAAAGCACCATCAGCGTGTTTCCAGGTTTGCTTGAAGTCATCGCAACACTCGCCGATAGCGGCTGCAAACTTGGCATCGTCTCCTCACGTGCGCGCGACGAATACGCAAAAGAAATTGCACCCCTTGGCTTCGATAAGTATTTTGAGCACATCATCCTTGTCGAAGACACAACCGAACATAAACCCGCACCCGCTCCCATGCTCGAATATCTCCGGCGTACGGGCGCGAATCCTGGCAACGTCGTCTACGTTGGCGACACCGTCTACGACGAACAATGCGCAACTTCGGCAGGGATCAGTTTTGCCAGAGCGGCATGGGGATCGCACCAAGACATCCCAAACGCCACCTACAACCTCAAAACCCCCAACGACCTGCTAACCCTAACAACCAAGTAACCCCCGCGCCCCACCCTTTCAGCCCCAACGCCACAAGGGCGACGACCTCGAGCAGGTCAACTTGGGGGGGGGACGAGGGCTTAGTTCCCCAATCTTTCCGCAGGGGGCAAAAAGCCTCGCCGCACGAAGTGCGCAGCGAGGCTTTTTGCATGCCCGAGGACGATTGGGGAACTAAGCCCTCGTCCCTCCCCGGGATATGTAGCGAGTCGGAGTACCCTTGCTGTTACTCTGCTTTGCCCACGGAGTTGAGGTTGGTCATGCGGATCTTAACCAGCTCGGTGATCTCACGCATACCCTCCTTGGCCGGCTTCTTGGGATCGAAGCAGGCGGGGTTCTCGGCCATGTAGGCCATGAAGCCCTTGGTGTAGGCCTGACGCAGCTCGGTGGCGTAGTTAACCTTGCAGATGCCGTTCTTCACAGCCTCGGCAACCTGCTCATCGGGCACACCAGAGGTGCCGTGCAGAACCAGCGGCACGTCGACGGCGTCGCGGATGGCCTTGACCACGGACTGCTCGATGTGCGGATCGCTCGTGTACACACCGTGGCTGGTGCCAACGCCAATAGCGAGAGAGGTGCAGCCAGTGCGCTCGACGAACTCCTTGGCCTCAGCCGGATCGGTGTAGGGGCTCTCGCCCTCAACCGCGGGACCGTCGTCCTCCTTGCCGCCAACCTTACCAAGCTCAGCCTCGACGGGCACGCCCATGGCGCGGCCAGCGTCGGCGACGGACTTGGTCAGAGCGATGTTGTCCTCGAAGGACTCGTGCGAGCCGTCGATCATGACAGAGGTGTAGCCCGTGCGGAAAGCCTGCATGCAGCGGTCATAGCCATCGCCGTGATCGAGGTGCAGAGCGACGGGCACGGAAGCGCGCTCGGCGGCAGCCTTGACCATGCCGTAGAAGTAGTCCAGACCAGCGGTCTTGATGGTGCCCGGGGTGGTCTGCATGATGACGGGGGACTTGGTCTCCTCGGCAGCGGCCAGAACGGCCATAACAAACTCGAGGTTCTCGACGTTGAACGCGCCGACGGCGTAGTGGCCGGCCTGAGCGTCCTTGAGCATCTTTTCGGTGGTAACAAGTGCCATGAGCGTTTGCTCCTCTCCCTCGCCCGCATCTGGACATCGGGCGTAGTTGTTCACAAGGCGTTTTACCTTGCGTTTTACTGCGCTCATTGTATGAAATTCAGCGGGTATGCATGTGCGAGATATTGTCATCGCGCGAGGTCCAACCTTCATTTTTGAAAAGCAAACGGAAGGGGTCGAACCCGAGCGTGCGTGTTCGAAATTGAGTTTTGAGCCTTGATCATCTTTCTTTTATAGAAAAAGTAAGTAATCGAAAGGTGTTTTCTTACTCAAAAAGAAAATGAACGAAAATAGACTCAACACAATTCCTACAAATTTAGCCGAGAATGGAGCAGATATGGCCCACGCAACAACCCGAGCTTTCGCCGACGAGCGTCGTTCCGCCATCATGGAGATGCTCGAACATAACGCCTCTGTGCAGGTGGCAGAAATCGCCCAGACCTTTGGCGTATCCTCCGTCACCGCCCGCGCCGACCTGGACGCGCTAGCCGAGTCCGGCAAGTTGCGCCGCACGCACGGCGGCGCCGTGTCGCTCCAGAAGCGACTGACCGTATCCACCCAGGATCGCCGTATCAACGTCAATGTCGCCGCCAAGCAGGCCATCGCGCAAAGCGCCATCGAACTCGTCAGCGACGGTGACACCCTGCTCGTCGACTCGGGCACCACCGCGCTCGAATTTGTCCGCCTGCTCGACCAGCGCGACGGCATCACCGTCATCACGGCCGACATCACCATCGCCGATTATATCGACGAGAGCATGCCCTCGGTCGATGTCGTCATGCTGGGCGGAGCACTGCGCAAAGGTCATCGTTATTTGTACGGTCCGCTCACCATGCAGGCGCTCCAAATAATCCATGCCGATCTGGCCGTCATGTGCCCCGGCGCTTTTGTCCCCCGTTGCGGCTTTACGACCGACTTTCCCCAGATGGCCGAGACCAAAACGGCCATGATCGCCGCAGCCCATCAAAGCGTCGCCCTCATGGACGCCAGCAAGGTTTACGGACGCGGCATGTACCGTTTTGCTGAGCTTGCCGACGTCGGCACCATCGTGATGGACCGTGACCCCGATCATGCCGTCGCCACCTCAATCGCCGAGATCGTCGACAACGCCCGCCCAAATCTCGTCATCGCCGGCGCTTAAACAAAAACCACCACAAAGGTGCCTGTCCCCTTTGTGGTGGTTTGAGCGTTAAAAGTGAGCGTATCGCTACTTGGAGAGCTCGTCAGCGAGGGCCTCGATCTGAGCGCGCGAGGCGTCGTTGAGCGAACCCAGGACAGTCACCTTGTTCTCCGTCAGGGTGATGTCCTTCATGCCCTCGAGCTCCTTGGTCATAACCTTAGCGGCGGCAGGTGCCCAAGAGCCGGCCTCAACGAGCGCCACGGTACGGTTCTGGTAGGCATGCTCGGCGAGCGTATGGATAAAGGTGCTCATAAACGGGAAGATCTCGCCCTGATAGGTGATGGAAGCGAGCACCAGACGGTCATAGCGGAACGCGTCCTCAACGGCCTCGGCCATGTCGTCGCGAGCCAGGTCAAAGACGGAGACCTTCTGGCCGCGAGCCTCGAGCGCTGCGGCGAGCTCCTCGACGGCGGCCTTCAGGTGGCCATAGACGCTCGCGTAGGCAATGGTGATGCCCTCGTCCTCGGGCTGATAGCTCGACCAGATGTTGTAGGTGTCGAGGTAGTAGCCCAGGTTCTCGGTCAGCACGGGGCCGTGGAGCGGGCAGATGATCTGGATGTCCAGGTCGGCGGCCTTCTTGAGCACGGCCTGCACGAACTTGCCGAACTTGCCGACGATGCCAAAGTAGTAGCGGCGCGCCTCGCAGGCCCACCCTTCCGGATCCTCGATGTCATTGGCACCAAACTTGCCAAAGCCGTCGGCACTAAAGAGCACCTTGTCGGTGGCCTCGTAAGAGAACAGCACCTCGGGCCAGTGAACGTTGGGGGCGCCGACAAACGTCAGGCTGTGGCCGCCCAGGTCGAGCACGTCGCCCTCTTTGACGACCATCTTGCGCTCGGGATAATCGGTGCCAAAGTAGTTGACCATCATGCGGAAGGCGCCCATGCTGGCCACAATCTGTGCCTGGGGATAGCGCTCCATAAAGGCGGCGATGCCGGCGGAGTGATCGGGCTCCATGTGATGGATGACCAGGTAGTCGGGCGTGCGGCCGTCGAGCACGGCCTCGAGGTTGCCGAGCCACTCGTCGACAAAACCGCCATCGACCGAATCGGCGACAGCGATCTTCTCGCCCAAGATAACGTAGCTGTTGTATGCCATACCGTTCTCGGACACATCGTACTGGCCCTCGAACAGGTCAATGTCGTGATCGTCAACGCCAATGTAGCGGATATCCTTGGTGATCTCCATCAGGCAAAGCCTCCTAGATAGACAAATGAACCCGTCTATCATAGCACTCGCCCGCATCCCAACAGCTATCTGCCGGCATCCTTACCGATTGTTATTGAAATGCGATAAATCGCCGTTTACCAGCACAAACTATGAGCGCGGTATCGCCGTGCTATGTCGAATGATGAGCTGGCCGGGAATACGAATGGCAACGGTTTTGCCCACCGTACCCGCCTCGGGAACCGCATGCTCAAACACCTCGCGTCCGCGCTGATGCAGATCGAATCGCACGGTCGTGAGCTCGTTGTGCGCGACAAAGTCGTCGAGCGAATCGTCGACGCCCACCACGCTCACGTCCTCGGGCACGCGCAAACCGCTATCACGCAGCGCGGCAATCGCGCCATTTGCCATCTGATCGTTTGCCGCATAGATCGCCGTCATGGTGCGGTCGTGCTCGGCCAGGTACCTGCCGGCTTCGTAACCGCTGTTGGCAGACCAGTCGCCTTCGAGCGGCTCTGCCGGCTCGATGTGTTTACGCTCGAGTGCATCTTGCCAACCGGCGCGACGAAATTGCTCGTCGACTGAGAACGACGGGCCGCCAATATAGCGAATCTGCTCGTGCCCCAGCTCAAACAGGTGATCCATAAGCAATAGCGAGCAGCCGTAATGATCAGAGTCAACTGTGGTCACGCGCGGATGCGCGTACATGGTAACGATGACCGTGCCAATGCCCGGCAGTGGATCAAACGTCTCAAAATCGGGCGCCATGCGACTCATGCCGATAATGATGCCGTCCACGGGCAGCGCGGCCATACGACGCGTGGCCTCGGCAAGCGAAAACTCCTCGGTCTTGGACATCTCGACCAGCGTAATGGCGCAATTATGCTCGCGAGCAGCGCTGGCGATGCCGTCGATCATCGTCAGGTTGCCGAACTTGGTGACATCGTTGACGCACAGGCCGACCGAATGGTAACGGCCGTCGCGCAGCGAGCGACCGGCATAGCTCGGACGAAAGCCAAGCTCTTGCATCGCGGCCTGCACGCGCTGGCGCGTCTGCTCGTTGACGTTAGGCAAGCCGTTGGCAACGCGCGAAACCGTCTGCTGCGAAACGCCAGCAGCGCGAGCGACGTCGGCCATGGAGACCGGACGCGTACCTGTATCGTTGGACGGGCGCCTTGCCACAGGATCACCTTCACCCTTGCGAGATCTGAATAGCGTGAATGCCTGCCCGGGCAGAAATACGCCCCGCGCCGAGGCCCGCTATCGTCGGACGCATGTTAACGTACTCTACTTTTTCTATCTGCATCTTTTCTGCTTTATAAGTCCATACGGCAGTACCGTTCACGGCTGTATTTCTACCGATTACCAGATTCTCAAAAAGTGACAAGCGATGTGTTATGAGTACGTTAACATAGCCCGTAACGTGCGGTATCGTGAACACTTGGTTCATGCCGCTTCAAGTTGTTAACGTACTCATAACGACGCAAAACTCACCCGTGCGCGCCAAGGAAAGGACTCCCATGACCACCCCCGACGAAAAGACATTCGCCACGCTCACCAAGCTGTTTGAGGAGGAGTTTGGCCCCATCGGCGATCGCCAGGTGCTCTATGTGCACGCGCCCGGCCGTTCCGAGATCAGCGGCAACCACACCGACCACGAGGGTGGCCACGTTATCGCCGGCTCGCTCGATGTCGCCGTCGATGGCATCGCCGTGGCAACCGATTCCAACAAGGTCCGCGTTGCCGACGAGGGCTATCCCACGTTTGAGATTGCGCTCGACACGCTAGACGTTCAGGAGTCCGAGAAGGGCACGTCCGCGAGCCTCGTCCGCGGCATGGCCCACGAAATCGCTGCTCTGGGTGTTGAGCCCCAGGGCTTCGACTTCGCCTTCACCTGCTCCGTTCCCTCGGGCGGCGGCCTTTCCAGCTCCGCTGCCGTCGAGGCCGCATACGGTCGTGCCATGGAAACCCTCTGGGGCGCGCCCGCCATTGAGCCCGTCGCGCTTGCGCAGATGAGCCAGCGCACCGAGAACAACTACTACGGCAAGCCCTGCGGTCTGATGGACCAGGCCGCTGTGTGCCTGGGCGGCCTCGCCTACATGGACTTTGAGGATCAGGCTCAGCCTAAGACCCAGAAGCTCGAGCTCAACTTTGAGGATCACGGCTACGCGCTCGTGCTCGTTAAGGTCGGCGCCGACCACGTGGCCGCCACCGATGACTACGCCGCCGTTCCACGCGAAATGCAAGACGTCGCCGCCGAGTTTGGCAAGGCACGCCTGTGCGAGGTAAACGTTGCCGATTTTGACGCCAAGCTCCCCGAGCTGCGCGCCAAGCTGGGCGACCGTGCCTGCCTGCGCGCCGTTCACTACTGGTACGAGAACGGCCTGGTCGATAAGCGCTGGGCTGCCCTGAACGCCGGCGACATCGACCAGTTCCTGGTCCTGACACGCAAGTCCGGCGCCAGCTCTGCCATGTACCTGCAGAATGTCGTTGCTAAGCTGGGCTCCGAGCAGCCCTCGATGTATGCCCTGGCACTGGCCGAGCACGTGCTCGACGGCCGAGGCGCCGTCCGTATCCACGGTGGCGGCTTTGGTGGCACCATCCAGGCCTTCGTGCCGCTCGACCTGGTCGACACCTTCATCGCCAAGATGAACGGCTGGCTGGGCGAGGGCTCTGCCCGCCACTACGCAATTTCTGACAAGGGGGCCTACGCGGCATGGCTGTAATGACTGACGTGCGCGAGGCCGCGCAGAACCTGATCGAGTACGCCATCCACCGATCGATGATCGGCCAGGACGATCGCATCTGGGCGTATAACACCATTCTCGAGTGCATCGGTGCTACGGGCCCGGCGCTCGACATGGCCTGGGCGCTCCAGGTCGAGAAACTCTCGCTCTTGCACCCCGATACCCTGCCCAACTTTGACCTTGAAGGCACACTTGCCGCGCTTGCCGAGGCGGCTGTTGCCAACGGCGCCGCCGAGGACACGGCATCGGGCCGCGACCGCATCGCCATGCGCATCATGGGCGCGCTCATGCCGCGCCCGTCTGCCGTGATTGACGAGTTTACCGGCCGCATGGGCGTCAACGAGCCCCGCGCCGCGACCGACTGGTTCTACGGCCTGTGCTGCGACGCCGGCTACGTGCGCCGTGCCGCCATCGCGCGCAACATCAAATGGAGCACCCCCACCAACTGGGGCGATCTTGAAATCACCATCAACCTGTCCAAACCCGAGAAGGACCCGCGCGATATCGCCGCGGCAGGTGCAGCCAAGAACATGGGCGAGAAGTATCCCGCCTGCCAGCTCTGCATCGAGAACGAGGGTTACCCCGGACGCTCCGCCGCGGCTGACGGCGGCGCTCATCCCGCCCGCCAGAATCTGCGCGTTATCCCCATCCAGCTCGACGGCGAGCGTTGGGGCTTCCAGTACAGCCCGTACGCGTACTTTAACGAGCACTGCATTGCCATGAGCTCCGAGCATCGTCCGATGCACGTCGACCGCAAGGGGCTGACCTGCCTGCTCGATTTTGTGGACCTGTTCCCGCACTACTTTATCGGCTCCAACGCCGACCTGCCCATCGTGGGCGGCTCGATTCTGTCGCACGACCACTTCCAGGGCGGCGCGCACGAGTTCCCCATGATGCATGCCACCGAAGTCTCGCAGTTTAGCGTGCCCGGCTTTGACCAGGTCAGCGGTACCGTGTTGCAGTGGCCGCTTTCGGTGCTGCGACTGCGCTCGCACGACCGCGCCCAGTTGCTCGACGCTGCCGAGAAGATTATCCTCGCCTGGCGCGAGTGGACCGATGAGTCTGTGGGCGTTATCGCGCACACGGCCGACGGCGTAGCGCACAACACCGTGACGCCCGTCATCCGCCGCGTCGACTTCCGCGGCAATGCCGGTGGCGAGATTTACGAGGCCTACCTGGCACTTCGCTGCAACATCACGACCGACGAGCATCCGCTGGGCGTTTTCCACCCGCATGCCGAGTATCACCATATTAAAAAGGAGAACATCGGCCTGATCGAGGTCATGGGCTTGGCCATTTTGCCGCCGCGCCTGGTTCCCGAGCTCGGCGCTGTCCGTGAGCACCTGTTGGCGGCCAAGACCGATGCCAGCTACGACCTTGCCGGTGCGCTCGAGGGCGACGACCTTTGCCGCAGCCACGCCGCATGGGCCGAGGACGTCTTTGCCCGCCGCGCCGACGAGCTTACGGCGGACAACGCCATCGACATCCTGCACGAGGAGGTCGGCGTGGTGTTTGGCCACGTGCTCGACAACGCCGGCGTCTTTAAGTGGGACGAAGCCGGCCGCGCCGCCCAACAGCGCTTTATCGACTCACTGTAATGATCCCTTGGGGACGGAGGAAAACGGATCACTTCGTCTTCAAGACAACGGCGCCCGCCGGCAACATCGCCGGCGGGCGCCGTTTTTTGAGTGTAGTCATTGGGGTCATTCTTAAGGGGCGTTCTTAAACGACTAGTCATTAAAGAGCGTCCCCAATGACTACTTGCGACCAAGGCAACGCCGGTGTCTTGGCAACGACAGCGAAAACGCCCCTAAGCGAGCAAGGTGACGTGAAAGAGGAGGGCATTGACCTTTTGGTCATGCCCGACGATTGAACGTCAGATTGCCGCTTAGGGGCGTTTGCAGCGTCGCGCCGTTACGCGGTTTGGTAAAACCGCGTAACCCTACAGTTCAGTCACGACAACGCTGTTGTAGATCTCGTCCCAGCGGTCCATGACCAGGTGGCCAGTCTTGGGATCCATGGCGTTGAGCTTGCCGCAGGTATTGGCGGTCTTGAGCACCGTGATGTCGTCGGCACCAGCAGCAATGGCATGCGCAAAGCCGGCGATGGTCGAGTCGCCGGAACCCGTCGCGTTCACTGCCGCAATCGCGGGCGTCTTGGCGCGGAACGCGCGACCCTCATGGAAGCCCACCGAGCCGGCAGTGCCCATCGAAACGACAACCCAAGGGATACCGGCAAAGCGGCCATCGGCGGCAAGCGCCTCACGCAAGGCATCGATATCATCGGTCGTAAAGGACGTACCTAGCAGGCCATTAATCTCGGTCAGGTTGGGCTTTACGAGCTCAGGCTTAGCGTCGGACTCCAGCGCGGCCTCCAGCGATGCACCCGAGGTGTCGAGCAGCACCTTAGCGCCCGCCTCCTCGGCGATCTTGACGAGCTCGGCATAGTAGCCGGCATCGACGCCACGCGGCAGCGAGCCCGAAAGCGTCACAACGTCCGCCTTCGCTGCAAGCTCGGCGAACTTGGCCGTAAAGGCCTCGAGCTCGGCCGGGGCGATCTGCGGGCCGCTCTCCAGCAGCTCGGTCTGATTACCCTCGTGCAGAATATTCAGGCAAATGCGCGTCTCACCGGCGATGGGCACAAAGTCATTCTTGACGCCATCGGCATCCATGAGCTCGGCCATATAGGCACCCATGTGGCCGCCAAGCAGGCCGGTCGCGAGCACGTCGTCACCCAGCTGCAACAGCACACGGCTCACGTTGAGGCCCTTGCCACCAGCGGTCTTTTCGGGCATCACGCGGTTAACATCGTCGATGATCAGCTTGTCGAGCTGATAGCGCGTATCAATCGACGGGTTCATGGTAACGGTCAGAATCATGTTGGACTCCTGTTTAGAAAACCGGCCCGCGCCCCTCACAGAAACGCGAGCCGTCAATTAAAAAGCTGCAGAATGCCGGGTACCGCCAAAACGACGCACACGAGCTCAGCAAGCAAAAGTTTTATCAGAGTAGCTCGCCCGCCAGATGGCTTCGCAGCGTCGACTGGTCTGGCGTTCGGTAGAACGCCGGAACCTCCTTAGTCGTGGTATTCGCCGCGGTCCCACTTCTCCAGGAACTCGTCAAAGAAGTGCGGGTCGGCCTGAGCCTCGGCGTCGGCCTTATTGCAGGCATCGATCTTGGCGATCAAGGCATCGTGCTCGGGAGTCTTGTCGTAGGGCTCCTCCAGGAAGGCAAGCATGATGTCGGCCATCAGGAACTCGCCGGTGATCTTGCCGCCAAAGCCCACGATGTTGGCGTTGAGCTCGCGACGGGCATACAGGGCAGAGGTCATGTCGCGAACCAGGGCGCAGCGGGCGCCGGGAACCTTGTTGACGGCGTTGGTGATGCCGATGCCGGTGCCGCACAGGGCCACGCCAAAGTCAGCCTTGCCGCTGGCAACAGCCTCGCCCACGGCCTTGCCGTAGATGGGGTAGTGCGTACGGGTGTGGCTGTAGGTGCCGCAGTCGAGCACCTTGTAGCCAGCCTGCTCCAGGCGGTCGGCCAGATAGATCTTCTCGTCCGTAACGATATGGTCGCAACCGATTGCGATGGTCTTCTTCATCAGAACGTCCTTTCGTCTGAATTCACAAGTTGAGGTAGAAGTTCGAGTTCTCGGTGGCTCTCGTTAGGCCATCTTGTTGAGCATGTCGACACGGATCTGGTGACGGCCGCCAGCATACTGGGCGCGCAGGAACTCGCGGGCGATCTTCTTTGCGACCTCGGTGCCCACAACGCCCGGGCCCATGGTGACCATGCGCGAGCCGTTGTGCTCGCGGGTCATGTAAGCGGAACGCTCGTCGGAAATGTTGGCGACGACCATGCCCTTGATCTTGACGGCGGCCATATAGGAGCCGACACCGTACTTATCGAATGCGAAGCCCTGGGAATCCTTGTGCTCCAGCAGGTCCTTGGCAACGGCGGTCGCGGAATCGACAAAGTCCGCGGCAGGGGTCTCGGAATAGTCGACGACCTCGTGACCGTCGGCGATGAGCATCTCCTTGATGGACTCCTTCATCGACATACCGTCGGCATCGGAAGCGATTACAACTCTCATGACATCCTCCTTGAGAGATACGCAGGTGCGTAGTTTCTGTTTGGAAGTGTTGAATCGCGTTCAGGTCCGGGCATCTGAATGTGCGGTTCTTCACTGTTCATGTTTATTTGAACACATTCGAACAGTAACTGCAACAACTATTTGTTTATCTTTGTTCTTTTTTGAACAAATATCGTTCACGGATGATTGCTGACCGTTTGAGCCGGGCGCGGACGTAGCGACCATGTGTTCAACAAATCAGAACCACCCTTAAAAAGGGTGGTTTGCTCTTAGGGTATAACCCACGGGC
>DXZM01000046.1:0-2228 GCA_019419665.1 Collinsella sp. | reverse complement strand
ACCCACGCCGCGCACCAGTTCTGACCCGGCGAAGGCGTGGAGTAGCACGCGTTGACGACAGCCTGCTGCTTGCCCGAGCCGGCATTCTGCTGCGGAGTTCCGGGCGCGTACGATCCACCACCCGAGCTCGAACCACCCGAGTAGGAATTGTTCTTGTTCGCGGCAGCCGCGGCAGCGGCAGCCTTCCTAGCGGCCTCCTCAGCCTGGGCAGCAGCGAGGATCTCGGAATCGCGCTGAGCCATGAGCTCCTTGACGTCGTCGGAAAGACCGTTCAGCACGGTCTGGACTTCTTGCTGCTTGGCCTGCATATCCTGCATCTGAGCCGTCTGTTGGTCCTTGAGTTTTTCCAGGTCGGCCTTTTGTGCTTCGAGCTCGGTCTTCTGTGCGTCGAGCTCAGCCTGAATCGTCTGGATATCCTCGATGGCATCGCGGTCGCTCTTGTTGATCTTCTCAACGTAATGCGCGTTGGCGACGAGTTCCTCAAACGAGCCAGAGGCCAGCAGCAGCGAGAGGATGTTCGTGCCGCCGGACTTGTAGCTGGCGGCCACGCGATCGGAAAGGTCGTTGCGCTTCTTCTTGAGCTCGGCCTTCTTTTCATCGATCTGGGCCTGCGTGTCGTCAATCTTGCCCTGGACATTCTCGATGTCGTTGAGGGTCTGGGCATTCTTGTTGGCCAGCGCCGCATACTCATTTGCGATGCTGTCGAGCTGGGCCTGAACCTCGTCGAGCTGGGCCTGGGCGGCATTCAGTTTATCGGTTGTTTCTTTGGAAGCCTCCGCCGCATGGGCGCGAGCGGGCAGGCCAAAAAGAACTGCCGCAGAAGCGGCACCGAACAGGGCCTTGAGGGCCGTGCGGCGCGAGAGCTCCTGGGAAAGGATGGAATCGCTGTTTGGTGACATATGTACTCCGTTACATGTTTATTTATATGTCGCTCAACTCATACATATTAGCGTACATATGGCGCGTCCCAACGATTTCCACGAACGGCAGGAAACTACAAGGTCAGCGGCTCGTAAGCAAATGCCAAAGATCAGGTTATGCGTACGCAAGCTCTTCTATGAGTACGTTAGCACAATCCTCTGCTTTTCCTACAGCGCACGATTTGGGCGTCCCTGCCTGCGCTATACTCCCCTGAAGAAGTGTTCCTGATTCGATAGGAGACTACATGTCCAAAGCACTCGACCCCAAAGACACCTGCGTCCTCGTTACCGGTGGCGCCGGCTTTATCGGCTCGCACACCGTCGTTCAGCTGCTCGAGGGTGGCTACCAGGTCGTCATCGTCGATGATCTCTCCAACTCCAGCGCCGTCGCCGTCGACCGCGTCAAGACCATCGTGGGCGACGAGGCCGCCAAGAACCTCACCTTCTACGAGGCCAACGTGCTCGACCGCGATGCGATGAACAAGATCTTCGATACCCATCAGATCGACCGCGTCATCCACTTTGCCGGCTTTAAGGCCGTCGGCGAGTCGGTGAGCAAGCCCGTCGAATACTACCACAACAACATCGAGAACACCCTGGTGCTCATCGACGTCATGCGCAACCATGGCTGCAAGTCCATCATCTTCTCGAGCTCCTCGACCGTCTACGGCGACCCGGACAACCCGCCCGTCACCGAGGAGGATCCTAAGAAGCCCGCGACCAACCCCTATGGTTGGACCAAGTGGATGATCGAGCAGATCCTTATGGACGTCCACACCGCCGACCCCGAGTGGGACGTCGTGCTGCTCCGTTACTTCAACCCCATCGGCGCTCATCCGTCGGGCCTGATCGGCGAGGACCCCAAGGGCATCCCCAACAACTTGGTGCCCTATGTCGCCCAGGTCGCCGTGGGCAAGCTCGAGGCCGTTCAGGTCTTTGGCAACGACTACCCCACCCCCGACGGTACCGGCGTGCGCGACTACATCCACGTGTGCGATCTGGCCTCTGGTCACGTTGCCGCCCTTAACTGGATGAACGGCAAGACCGGCGTCGAGATCTTTAACTTGGGCACCGGCACCGGCACCTCGGTACTCGAGGTCGTCGCCGCCTTCTCCAAGGCTTGTGGCAAGGAGCTGCCCTACGTGATCCGCGAGCGCCGCGCCGGCGACATCGCTGCCAACTGGTGCGACGCCTCCAAGGCCGAGCGTATGATGGGCTGGAAGGCCCAGTACGACATCGCGGACATGTGCCGCGACAGCTGGAATTGGCAGAGCCATAACCCCAACGGCTTCGCCGACGCCGAGTAGC
>DXZM01000045.1:0-27412 GCA_019419665.1 Collinsella sp. | reverse complement strand
GACCGCATGGGCACGAACACACGAACGGTCGCCCTCATAGTGGCAGCGCACAGAGTCCACAACCGGCACGCCCCCATCGGCGGAACGATGCGCCCAGCCAATATAGAAAGTGCCCGCCGGATCGTCCTCAGTGCCACCGCCGGGGCCGGCATAACCCGTTGCGCTCACTGCAATATCGCTCTGGTACAGCTCCAGCGAACCCACCGCCATCTCGCGCGCGGTCTGATGCGACACCGCGGTATAGCGGTCAAGCGTCTCCTGCTCAACACCAAGAACGCGATGCTTAATCTCATCGCAATAGGTCACCGCACCGCCACGCAGCACCGCCGAGGCGCCCGGGATATCGGCAATCGTCGAGGCGATCATACCCGCCGTCAGCGACTCAGCCGTCGAAACCGTCACGCCCCGAGCGCTCGCGCGCTCGACAATATCACGCGCCAGCTCCTCGTTATGTGCGGAAATCTGCTCAAAAGAGTCCGTCATACCCACCAGGACCTAGACCGAAAAGACGATCTTGCGGCAGTTCCAGAAGTACTGGGCGCCCGAGATAACGGTCAGGACAACGGCAACGGCGTACAGGAAGCGCGACACCGAGTAGATGCCGAGCGTTAGCGCCACCGGGCCAAGGTGCAAGCCGGCCATAGCAAAAACGCACAGGTAACCGCAAATGGAGACCATCGTGGTTGCCGTCTTGTACTTGCCGAGCTTATCGGCCGCAACGACCACACCGGCCGCACTCGCGACCATGCGAAGGGCGCTCACCAGAAGCTCACGGAACAGGATAATGAACACGGACCACACGGTCACTGCGCCAAAATCCAAGAACAGCAGCAGGGCCGAGAACACGAGCAGCTTATCGGCGATGGGGTCCAAGAATTTACCGAAGTCGGTGATCTCGTTGCGCGAACGCGCCAGATAACCGTCGACCTTATCGGTGCACGACAGGATCACATACAGAATGAAGGCAGCGGCGGCGAGCGGGCCGTCGAAGGTGCTCCAATCCGTACCGGCAACACTCGTGTGAGAAAGCGCCGACACGATCATGAACACCGGGATAAAGACGATGCGAACGCACGTCACGATGTTGGCGGGCGTCCAGACACTCGTCAGTTCCTTATTACTCTCGTTAGCCACGACGCTCTCCTACTCCACAACATGACCGATAAGCTCGTAGCAGAAGCTATCGGTAAACTCGACGGTCAGAATATCGCCCACGGACGCCTCGCTGGCGTCCAGATGCACCGCGCCATCGGAATCGGGCGCCTGGAACCAGGCATGGCCGATCAGCTCGGCGCCATCCTCGGTCTCTTCGATACCGTCGACGATTACCTGGGCTCGCTCGCCCACATGGGCGGCGGTGGCGGCAAAACCGAGCGACTCGGCCAGGTCCATGGCCTCCTGGGCGCGCTCGAGCTTAACCTCCTCATCGACCTGGCCCTCCATCTTGGCGGCCAGGCTACCTTCCTCACGCGAGTAGGCAAAGACACTCGTGTAGTCAAAGCCGACGGTGTCCATAAAGTCGATAAGGTCGCGGAACTCGTCGTCGGTCTCGGTCGGGAAGCCGACCATGGCCGTGGAACGAATCACGATGCCGGGGATGCGCTCGCGAAGGTCGCGGAACAGATCCTCGAGCTCCTGGCGCGAACCGGAGCGACGCATGGCCTTAAGAATGCGCGCGTCGCAGTGCTGCACGGGGATATCGATATAGGGCAGCACCTCGGGCGTATCGCGAATCGTCTCGATGAGTTCGTCAGTCATGCCCTCGGGCTGCAGATAGAGCACGCGGACCCAGACGTTGTGCGGGTGTACGGCCTCGGCGACGGCACGCAGCAGCTGCGCCAGATTGCGCGGCGAGCCATCGGCGACGTCCTCGTCGGCAAAGTCGGTACCCCAGATGCCCGTGTCCTGGCCGATCAGCACGATCTCGCGCACACCGCCGGCAACCAGGTCGCGCACCTCGGAGATGATGCTCTCGGCATTGCGCGAATGATAGCGGCCGCGGATGTAGGGAATCATGCAGAAGCTGCAGAAGCGGTTGCAGCCATCGGAAATCTTGACGTAGGCGACAGCACCCTCGACGGTACGTTTGACCTGCGGGATATAGGCTGCAATCTCACGCTCGACACCCAGCACGCCATCGATGACCGCCACGATGCCGTCTTCCTCGTCGGCCTTCACAAAGGCAGCGACCTCGGGCAGCTCGTCAGGCAGGTCATCGCCATAGCGCGACGGCACGCAGCCGCACATGACGATGGGGCAAGAACGAACGCCGTCCTGAACCTCGTTGGCGAGCTCGAGCGTGGTCTCGATGCTCTCGGACGTTGCGGAGGCGAGGAACGAACATGTATTGACGATGGCGATATCGGCATCCTGCGGGTCGAATGCCTCCTCGTAGCCCGCGGCGGTCAAAAGAGAACGCATGCGGTCGGTGTCAACCTCGTTCTTAGCGCACCCGAGGGTGATGTAGAGCACGGAGCCCAACGGTGTATCCATGTTGGAGAGCGGTCCTTTCGATTGATATTAGCGGTAGTTGGTGAACTGCAGCGGCTGGCCGTAGTCCTGGTCGCGCAGGAACTGGATCACGGTCTGCAACGCGTCCTTCGAAGCAGAGGAAACACGCAGTTTGTCGGCCTCGATGGTCACCTTGACCTTGAGCTTTTGGTCCTTGATGTCCTTGTTGATCTTCTTGGCGGTCGCCTGGTCGATACCCTCGACGATATGGCCGAGCACGCGCACGGTGCCGCCCGACGCCGCCTGCGGAGCATCCCACGAGACAGCCTTGAGGTCGATGCAGCGCTTGATGAGCTTGGAGCTCAACACGTCGATAATCTGTTTGGAGACAAAGTCGGCCGGGGCGTTGATCGTAAAGAGCTTGTCGCCCTTCGAAAGCTCGATCGTGGCGCCAGAATCCTTAAGGTCATAGCGCTGGGAAATCTCGCGCGTGGTCTGCTGGAAGGCGTTGTCGACCTCTTGCATGTTGACCTCGGACACGACGTCGAAGCTGGAATCTTTAGCCATGATGTTTCCTTTCGCGTACGAGCGGCTTAGTAGCTATCGTACGAATAGTCGGTAGAATCGGTGGGCGTCTGACCGTCAGTTGCGGTATCGGCGCCATCCGTGGACTGGGTATCGGTACCGTCGGTGGTATCGGTACCATCGGTGGTGTCGGTACCATCAGAACTTTCACCATTCTCGGAATCAGTCGTCTCCTTCTTGGGAACGGTGATCGTCACACGCGCCACGCCCGAGGTCTTGGTATCGTAACGAACCTTTTCACCGTTCTTGGTAACGGTGACATCGGAAGGCTTGGACGTGGTGATCTCGATCGAGGACTCGGGCGTGTACTCCTGCTCAAAGGGGCCAGTCGCCTGGGCGCCATAGACCGACTTGCCGTCGACCTTGACCTCAATCCACGCGGTCTTTCCCTTGGCAACGGAGACCTTGACCTTCGTTACCTCGTTCTCTTCCTTTTTAGCCGTCGTCTTGGTGGCGTCCGAATCGGTCGACTCATCCGTCGCCTCATCGGTGTCTTCGTCCTCGTCAACCGTTTCGGTCTTCTTAGAAGACTTCTTGGTCGTCGTCTTGGTAGCAGCGGGCGTCTCGGGCGTGGTCTCGGGCGTCGAAGATGCGCAGCCACGCAGAAGCACCACGATGAGCACAATCAACAGCAGCGCAACGGCACCGATGCCGGCGTAGATGATACGCGGATCGAGCCCGTTGTTTTGAGGAGTACGTGACCCGCCGCGTCCACGACCGGAACTGCTGCGGCCGCCTCCCTGAGGCATACGACCGCGATTGCTATCGGGACGGCCGCGATAGCCGCCCTGGCCCTGAAGGCTGCGTTGACCCGAGCGGGGCGCAAGCTCACCGCGGCATTGATAGCCACGCTGGCCCGAACGCGGAGCCGAAGAGCGCTGGCCATACGGCTGTGATTGAGAGCGAAGACGCGGCGTCACCTGCGTGGTATCGGCATCCGCATAGCCACCGCGAGAGCGTCCGGCGGAGGCACCACGGTAACCGCGATCGGAATAGCCGCCGTCGCCGTAGCCGGCACGAGGGTCACGCGCTACACCGCGGGCAGCGGGAAGTGCACGGTCCTCGGGCATCGGCGTACTGCGGAACCGGTCACGCTGTGAGCGAATCTCCTCGCCCGAACCCGTCTCGGTAATATAACCGGCCTGCTGAGGACGCTGTCCATAGCGGGTCGAACGACCGCCCTGAACCATCAGGAAGCGCCCGTTGTCGACCGAGGAACGCGAATTGACGTAGCCGGCGGCGTCCTGAAAACGACCGCCCTGCTGCGACGTCTCGCGTTCGTATGCCATCAGGTCGTCAAAGTAGGCATTGACGACCTCGCGCGGATTGAGGCCCAAAAAGCGAGCATAGCTCGAAATCATGCCCTGCGCATAGCCGCGCGGCGGCATCGAAGCAAAGTTACCGGTCTCGAAAAACTCGATGATCTGCGGCCTGATTTTGATGGTGTTGGCGACCTGCTGAATGGAAAGGCCCATTCGGCGACGCTGCTCGAGCAGCATGTCACCAAAGCGTGCAGCCATCAGAATCCTCCAAACTCACGATCTTCACGTGCCATCTCGGCGTCGACAGACTCCAGCGCGGCAAGCCCCTCCTCGTCCAACAGGACCTCGCGCGGCTTGGAACCGTCGGGCGGGCCGACGACACCCTTTTCTTCCAGCATGTCCATAATACGCCCGGCACGCGCGTAGCCAACCTTCAGACGACGTTGCAGGCCAGATGTGGAGCCAAGCTGCGATTCCACCACAATATGGGCGGCTTCCCAAATGAGCGGATCATCGTCTTGCGGCTCGGCTACTCCGGTGCGGACAATGCCGCCGCCACCCGCCATGGACATGGAAGCGGGCGCCACGGCAGACAGAATCTCCTCGTGGTAGTCGGGCTCGCTCTGCGACTTGACGAACTCGACAATCTCATTGATTTCATCGTCCGAGACAAAGCAGCCCTGGATACGGCGAGGCTTGCCCCAGTCGACCTTGGAGAACAGCATGTCGCCCAAACCGGTAAGCTTTTCGGCACCCATCTGGTCGATGATGACGCGCGAGTCGATGCCCGTGGCGACATTAAAGGCGATGCGGTTGGTGATGTTGGCCTTGATAAGGCCCGTCACTACGTTGGAACTGGGGCGCTGCGTGGCCACGATAAGATGAATACCGGCGGCACGGCCCAGCTGTGCAATACGCACGATCGAGGCCTCGACATCCTTACCGGCGACCATCATCAGGTCCGAGAGCTCGTCAATGATGATGACCAGGTAGGGCATCTTTTGCGGCGGATTGTCGTAATGCTCAAACTCGCCGGCGGCCTGCTTTTCGTTGTAGGTCGAGATCTTACGCACGTTGAGACGCTCAAAGACCTTCAGGCGACGCTCCATCTCGGACACGGCCCATTGCAGAGCGCTCGCGGCCTGCTTGGGCTCGGTCACCACGGGCACATAGAGATGCGGCAGTCCGTTATAGCCCGCAAGCTCGACGCGCTTGGGGTCGACCATGATCAGGCGAACGTCCTCGGGAAGAGTACGCATGAGCAGAGTCGTGATGATGGAGTTGATCATCACCGACTTACCAGAACCGGTCGTACCGGCAATCAACAGGTGGGGCATCTTGGCAAGGTCGGCGACAACCGGCGTGCCCTCGGCATCGCGGCCGATGGCGAGCTCGAGCGGACCGCCCTTCACATAGGGCAGCACGTCGCCCAGGTTGACGTTCTGGCGCTTGCGGTTGGGAATCTCGATGCCCACGAGCGAGGTGCCGGGGATCGGGGCAAAGATACGTACCGACTGGGCAGCGAGCGAAAGCGCGATATCGTCCTCGAGGCTCGAAATCTTGCTCACGCGCTCGCCCTCACCAGGTTGCAGCTTAAAGGTCGTCACCGTGGGGCCGGCGATCCAGCCGACCACGCGGGCACTGCGGCCAAACTCAAGCAAGGTGGATTGCAGTGACTCAGCGGTCTGCTCCAACTCCTTGTCCGAAGACGCGGCGGAAGCCGACTGCGGGTTGGCATGCAGGATTTCGAGCGGCGGAAGCTTGAGGCCGTCCTCTTCTTCGCCCTCGTTATCTGCGGCGCCACCGTCCGCTCCCCCATCGCTAGCCGCAGCCGATTCGACGGCACTCGAGGCAGGCGCATCGGCAACCTTGGGATGCTTCAAGAAGTCGGGAATCTGAGGTGCTGCCGAGACAGGATTCACGGCAAACGGCGGCTCGAACTCGTCGATCTTATCGGGGTCGTCTTCCATCGAAAGCTGGCCGGTTACCTGGTCGCGCTTTGCATGGCGACGCGGCAGCAAAGTTGTCTTTGCGGTCTCAATCGGAGCCTCGTCGTCCTCGTCATCGCCCTCGGTGAGCTCAATCTCGCTATCGGACCAAGACGGGTCGGGCTCGCTTGTATTGAGCTTAGGCGCAGCCTTGCCCTTCTTGGCATGGCGGCGCGGCAGCAGCGTCGTCTTAGCGCGCTCAACCTCAACCGACTCGGACACGTCGACAAACGGATCTTCGTCCACGTCCTCATCGTCCAGAATCGGATCGACTTCGCTACCCATAACCGTAGTCACGGCCGCATCGGGGCCCTTTTGACGAAGAATGCTCAGATGCGGACGGGCGACACCAGGCACCGACAGGGCCTCATCGTCACCCCACGGACTCGCGTTGACGTCGGCACGACGGCGCTCGGCAAAATCTGCCGCACGGTCGCGAGCAGAGCGCAGCACGCCACCCACCGAAAAGCCGATGATGACCAAGCCCACGACGACAAGACCCAACAGGACCACCATCGCGATAGGCTTACCCAGGGCATTCTGCAGCGCACTCGCAATAAACGCACCGATGTAGCCACCTGAGGCGGACAGGTTTTGCGGCGTGAACATAAGGTCGCACGAGTCACTCGTACCCGGCACCATCAGCGAAAGAATGGAGACGACGGCGATAAAGACCACGGCGCCGCCCGCAACAGAGCGCGCGTTGAGCGGCGAGTCCTCGCCTAAAAAGAGCGTGGCGGCAAACAGCAAAATGACGATCGGCAACACGTAGGCACCCAGACCAAAGCCCAAGTGGTAGAAACCGGCAACCGCAGCCGTAACGGGTGCAGTCGCCGACGAAATCACGGCAATGAAGGACGCAATCGCCAAAACGGCGATGACCACGCCGGCGATATCGCGGTTGGCCGAGGGCTCGACCAGGGGCTCAAAATCGTCGAAGTCGGTCTCGTGGCCCTTATTGGCACGAAGATGGGAACCGGCACCCTTAGCAGATGCCGGTTGGTTGTTGGCTTTATTGCCTTTGGCGTTTTGTGCAGATCCGCGCGCCAAACTAAACCTCCATGACGACCGGGATGATCATCGGACGAGTGCGCGTACGACTCCAGATAAAGTTAGAGAGCGAGTCGCGCACGGCCTTGCGAATGGCATCGGAACCGCTGCTCGTAAAGCTGAACTTGCCCTTCTCAATCGTCTTCATAATAGACGCGGAGGCATCCTCGGAGAACTGGTCGTCGATGGCAAACGAGACGCCGCGGCCCGAGAACTCGATGGCCTCAATCTTCTTGTGCTTGAGCGAGACGATGGCGACGGCCGTGACCATACCGTCATTGGCGAGCTTCTGGCGATCGCGCAGGACGATGGGGTCGGTATCGCCGATACGCAGGCCGTCGACGTAGACGACGCCGGACTCGACGGGCGTACCACGCTTGACGATACCACCGCGCATCTCGAGCGTGTCGCCGTTATCGAGGATAAAGATGTGATCATCCTTGATGCCCATCTTGCGGGCCAGCTGGGCATGGGCGCGCAGATGCACGGCCTCACCGTGAACCGGCATAAAGTACGTGGGCTTGGCCATGGCCATCAGGAGCTTAAGCTCCTCCTGGCTGCCGTGGCCCGAGACGTGGACAAGAGCACGGTTCTTATCCCACACGTCGCAGCCGAGCTTGGCCAAGCTGTTGACGACCTGCTGAACGGCTTTCTCGTTGCCGGGAACGGGAGTTGCCGAGAGGATGACGGTATCGCCCTCGTGGATAGAGAGCGTCTTGTGCTCGCCATTGGCCATGCGGGACAGGGCCGACAGCGGCTCGCCCTGCGAACCGGTGCACATGACGACGATCTTGTCGTCGGGCAGGTTATCGATATCGAAGGCATCGATGATATCGGCATCGTCGATGTTGAGGTAGCCCAGCTCGCGCGCGACGCGGGTGTTGGTGAGCATGGAGCGACCGGTCACAACGACCTTACGGCCGCACTTGCGGGCGGCATCGCAGATCTGCTGCAAACGATGGATATGGCTCGAGAACGAAGCGACGAACACGCGACCCGGGGCGTTCTTGATGGCATGCAGTAGGTTGGGACCAACCTCGGCCTCGGACTTGGTAAAGCCGGGAACCGTGGCATTGGTGGAGTCGGACAGCAACAGGTCGATGCCCTGCTTGGCAAAGCGGCTGATAGCGGCATAGTCGGGCGTGACACCATCGATGGGCGTCTGGTCGAGCTTAAAGTCGCCAGTGTGCATAACGGTGCCCTGATTGGTGCGAATGAACACGCCCAGAGCGCCGGGGATGGAGTGCGTCATCGAGAAGAAGTCGAGCGAGATGCCGCCGAGGTTGACATGGCTGCCGCCCTTAACCTCGCGGAACTTGGGTGCGCGGATGCGGAACTCAGAAAGCTTGCCTTCGATAAAGCCAAGCGTCAGCTTGCTCGAGAAGATGGGCACCTTGTTGTTGAGGTCCTGCAGCAGATACGGAAGCGAACCGGTGTGGTCCTCGTGGCCGTGGGTGACGACGATACCGCGGAGCTTCTCCTCGTTCTCCAGAACATAGGTGTAGTCGGGAAGCACCAGGTCAATACCGGGCTGGGAATCGTCGGGGAACATGAGGCCAGCGTCAACGAGCACCATGTCGTCGCCGCATTCGAAGACCGTCATGTTCTTGCCGATGCCGTCAAGGCCGCCGAGCGGAATGATCTTCAAGGGAGATGATTTTTTAGCTGCCATAGGTGAGTGTTGTTTCCTTTCTTCGAAACGGGTCTGGAACAACCGGCGGGGCGCTTCTGGCAAACCGACCGTCGGGAACGTACAAATATGCATCGCAGAGTCGATGCAATAACCACAGTATGATACCCATTTGCACAACAACAGACCACCCATGCATCAAAGCCCCATCTGAACCCGTCTATCCCGCCGGTTCCCCGCGAGGGCGGGCACGGATGAAGTTTCCTGCTCTACAGTCCTGCTCACGACGGAGGCCACATTAAGTGGCCTCCTGTTCGTGCGGAACTCGCGATAAACTTCATCCGTGCCCGCCCTCGCGGGGAACCTACCAACAATGGGCTGGTTAATTTTGGTTGTTTTATCTGGGGAAGTGCAGCTGCGTCTATCTACAGATCCGAAATCTGACTACTGAATAGACTGTCTAACTAAATAGCGAGCTGCACTAACCAGCCCTTTTGCTTGCGCCCGGGAGGGCCGCATATGAAGTTTATCGCGAGTTCCGCACGCAAAGGAAAGCACTTAATGTGCTTTCCGTCTTGCGCAGGACTGTAGAGCAGGAAACTTCATATGCGGCCCTCCCGGGCGCAAGCAAAAGGGCGACCCCTGTCCAGAGTCGCCCTTGTTGAGCTGCTTATGTGCGACTGTTACTCGGCGTCGTGGTGACGGCGGGGCTTGCGGCCTCCGTTGTCGCCGGGACGGCGCGGACGGTCGCTGCGCTCGGAGCGCTCGCGACGCGGACGCTCGCGGCGCTGGAAGTGCTCGCCGTCGCCCTCGGAAGCACCCTCGGCGCGAGCCGGGGCCTCGGGCTTGTCAAGACGATCGAGCGAGATCTTGCCGCGATCGTCAACCTCGATGACGACGACCTTGACCTCGTCGCCCACGTTGAGGACGTCCTCGACCTTCTCCACGCGGCCCTTGGCGACGCGAGAGATGTGCAGCAGGCCGTCCTTACCGGGCAGCAGGTTGACGAAGGCGCCGAAGGGCTGGATGGAGACCACGCGACCGGTGTACTCCTCGCCCGGCTCGGGAACCTTGATGATGAGCTTGATGCGCTCGACAGCCTGGTCCACGGACTCGCCGGTGCCGCCGACAAAGACGGTGCCGTCCTCCTGGATGTCGACCGAAGCACCGGTCTCATCCTGGATACCGCGGATGACCTTACCGCCGGAACCGATGACGTCGCGGATCTTGTCGGTCGGAACCTGGATGGAGACGATGCGCGGAGCGGTGCTGCGCGTGGTGTGGCGCGGCTCGGGGATCACATCGAGCATCTTCTGCAGGATGAAGGCGCGACCCTCCTTGGCCTGCTGCAGAGCGCGGGCCAGGATGTCGAAGGTGAGGCCGGTGGCCTTGTTGTCCATCTGCAGGGCGGTGATACCCTCGGTGGTGCCGGTGACCTTAAAGTCCATGTCGCCCAGGAAGTCCTCGAGACCCTGGATGTCGGACAGGACCACGGTCTTGCCCTCCTCCTGGATCAGGCCCATGGCGATACCGGAGACCGGGCGCTTAATGGGCACGCCGCCGTCCATAAGGGCGAGCGTGGAGCCGCAGGTCGAAGCCATCGAAGAGGAGCCGTTGGACTCCATGACCTCGGAGACGACGCGGATGGCGTAGGGGAACTCGTTCTCGTCGGGAAGCACCGGAAGCAGAGCGCGCTCGGCCAGATTGCCATGGCCGATCTCGCGGCGCTTGGGGCTGCCCATGCGGCCGGTCTCGCCGGTGCAGAAAGGCGGGAAGTTGTAGTGGTGCATGTAGCGCTTGCCCTCGGTGGGCTCGATGGTATCCAGACGCTGGCCCTCGTTGAGCATGCCGAGCGACAGGACGGAGAGCACCTGGGTCTGGCCACGCTGGAACAGGCCGGAGCCGTGAACGAGCGGCAGGTAGTTGTCCTTCACCATGATGGGACGGATCTCGTCGGCGGCACGGCCGTCGACGCGCTCACCGGTCTCGACGACCATGGTGCGCATGGCCTTCTTCTCGAGCTTCTTGAGCGCCACGGGGATCTCGCGCTCCCAAGCGGCCTGCTCCTGCTCGGTAAACTCGGCACGGATGGACTCCTTCAGAGCCTCGACCTTGCCGATACGGGAGAGCTTGTCGGCGTCGCGAAGGGCGGCTGCCATCTCGTCGTAGTGGGCGAAGATGCGCTCCTGGACCTCCTCGACGGGCTGGTCGAGCGGGTACTCCTTCTTGACGATGGGGCCGTTGACCTGCTCCCACTCGGCAACGAACTCGTCCTGAGCCTGGCAGAAAGCAGCAAGGGCCTCCTGGCCAAACTTCATGGCGGCGAGCATGTCGTCCTCGGAGATCTCCTCGGCGCCGGCCTCGACCATCGAGATGAAGTCGGCAGAGCCGCCCAGCTCCAGGTCCAGATCGGAGTTCTCGCGCTCCTCGTAGGTGGGGTTGACGATAAACTCGCCGGTCTCCACGTTACGGCCGATGCGCACGCAGGCAAGCGGACCCTCGAAGGGCACGCCGCCGAGCGTCATGGCCAGAGAAGCACCCATGACGTTGATGACGTCGAAGGGGTTGACCTGGTCGGCGACGAGCGAGGTGGCGACGATGTGCACCTCGTTGCGGAAGCCATCCGGGAAGCTCGGGCGAATCGGACGGTCGATCATGCGCGCGGTGAGCGTAGCCTTCTCACTGGGACGGCCCTCACGCTTGAGGTAGCCACCCGGGATGCGGCCGGCGGCGTACATCTTCTCGTTGAAGTCGACGGTCAGCGGGAAGAAGTCGTAGTTCTTACGCTCCTTGGAGACGACCACGGTGTCGAGCATCGTGGTGTCACCCTGCTTGACCAGGCAGGCGCCGGTGGCCTGCTTGGCAAGCTCGCCCGACTCAAAGGTGTAGGTCTTGCCGTACAGCTCAAAGGTCTTGGATACGAGTGTCATTGTTCTCCTTTACCCCGCAGACCCCTTGCCTGCGGGCTTCTCATGTGACGCGGGCCCCCTGCCCCCGCCACGCTTCAGAGCGTGATTGTTCGCGCCCTTACACAAAAAGAGCGCCCCGCTGCGCAGGACGCTCTTAGCATGTACAAATCCTACTGGATGTTGTCGCGGATGCCCAGAGCCTTGATGAGCTCACGGTACTCGACGATGTCGTTCTTCTTGATGTAGGAGAGAAGACGACGACGACGGCCGACGAGCATGAGCAGGCCACGACGGGTGTGGAAGTCCTTCTGGTGGGACTTCATGTGCTCGGTCAGCTCCTTGATGCGCTCGGACAGGATGGCGACCTGAACCTTGGGGTTGCCGGTGTCGACCGGGGTGTTACCGAACTGGGCAGTCAGCTCCGCCTTGCGCTCTTTGGAAACAGTCATTGTTTCACCTTTCGTTTTACGTCGCCCGCGGGCGACTCGATTCGCCTCGGACTGGGAAGCCGCCGGTGGAGCGAGCAACCAAGGTCGAGGTACCAACAGGTCGGCATGATACCACAAGCAGCCCGCGCCTGCGCATCATCACCGACCCAACATGAATTCCATCGCACGGAGGCGTTGATCGGTGTGCGTCGCAGCCCACACATGCGAAAGCCCGAGCAGGAATGCCGCCGTATGCGGGTCGATTCGCTCGGCCATGAGCGCATCGAAGGTCATGGACATGAGGGCGCGCAGCCATGCGGTCTCACCGGTCGACACCAGTTCGGCACCTGGAACGCTCGACGCGCACGACCCGCACAGAAGCCCGCCGGCTTGGGCCGAGAAATACGAGAGCATGGGATCGCCGCACGAGACGCATGCCGAGAAATCGGGTCGGTAGCCAACGTGCGACAGCAGCTTAAAGACATATGCCGCCACAAGTAGGTCCATATGCGCCATGTCAAGCCCGCTGCCCACCAGGGCAAGCGCTCGCTGCGTGATGGCAAAGGTAAACGGGTCCTCGGCGTCCTCGAACGAGCACACGCGCGCAACCTCGGCGATCGCGCTTGCGGCGCAGGTCGTCTCGTAATCGGGCGCAGCGCCGAGCGGCGCCTCCATAAGCTCGGCCTGGGAAACCACGTCGAGTGACCGTCCATGTGCGAGCAGCATATCGACCGTACAGAACAGCTCGCAGCGCGCAGCCAGGCGTCCGCCGGGTTTGCGGGCGCCCTTTGCCACGGCACGAACCTGCCGCCCCCGCTCGTCAAGCATCGTCAAGATCAGGTCGGTCTCTTTGAGCTTCGTCTTGTCGAGGACGAGCACCTTGGTGCGATATGTCCGGGAGCCTGCCATGCGCGCCGCGCGTCCTTAGTCCTCGGCGTTGTAGCCAAAGCGGCGAATCTGGGCCTCGTCGTCACGCCAGCCGGCCTTGACCTTCACGTCCAGCTCCAAAAAGACCTGCGTGCCAAAAATGCGTTCAAGATCGCGTCGGGCGTCGATACCGATATGCTTGATCATCTCGCCGCCCTTGCCGATGATGATGCCCTTTTGGCCCTCGCGCTCGACGTAAATGGTGGCGTGCACGCGCAGCACCTTCTTGGTCTGCTCGAGCGCATCGCAGATCACGCCAACGGAGTGCGGAATCTCATCACGGGTGCGGCGCAAGACCTTCTCGCGCACAAACTCGGCAACGAGCGTCTCATCGGAAGCGTCAGTACCCATGTCCTCGGGGAACCAACGCGGACCCTCAGGCAAAAAGTGCGCAACGGTCTCTATAAAGGCATCGACGTTGAAGTTCTTAACCGACGACGTCACAATCTCGTCGTCATATTCCATAAGCTCGTGGGCAGCCTTAAGCTGCTCCATGACCTGTGCGGGGTCGGCCTCATCGGCCTTGGTGAGCACCAGGACCTTCTTGCAACGAGCGCATCTGACACGCTCGGCAACCCAGGCGTCTCCCCTGCCGATGGGCTTGGTGGCATCAATAAAAAACGCGACGACGTCGACATCGTTCAACTCGAACAGTGCGCTCTTGTTGAGCTCGGACCCCAGGCCGTCCTTGGGCTTATGAATACCCGGGGTATCGACAAAGACCAGCTGGTAGCCGGGACGGTTGACGACGGCGCGCATGCGACGGCGGGTCGTCTGTGCCACCGGCGAGGTGATGGCGACCTTTTTGCCATAGCAGGCGTTGAGCAGCGTGGACTTGCCGGCGTTGGGGCGTCCGACCAGGGCTACGAAGCCGCTGCGAAAACCGGGTTCAACGTCGCCAAAGCCCGCGAGGCTATCGTCCTCGTCGCACAGGGCGTCGAGCTCCTCGTCGCTCATGCCCTCAAACGGATCGAATTCCTCGACTTCCTCGTATGCTTCGGCCGCTTCGGCATCCGCCGCATCCAGGACCTCGTCGTCCAAAATTTCATCGATAGGCTGCATATTGTCGGACATGGGAATCCCTTTCTAAATAAAGTCGAGCGCGTGGGCAAAGACAAGCAAGCCCACGATCGCGGCGGTAATGGAAAGAACGTATACAGAGGCGGCGGCGATGTCCTTCGCACGCTTTGCCAGCGGATGGAACTCTTGGGTCGCCAGGTCGACGATGGCCTCCATGGCGGTATTGCACAGCTCGCCGTGAATCACCAGGCCGCAGCAGATGATAATCGTGGCCCACTCGGCAATGTCGAGCCCCACGATGCAGCCGGCAATGACGGTGCACACGCCTGCCACGAGCATGACCTTAATGTTGCGCTCGGTCTTGACGGCGGTGACGAAGCCCTCCATGGCGTAGGAGAACGACTTTAAGAAGGACGGATGGTCCTTGTTCGATCCGGGAATCATAGACGGCTCCTAGTCGTGGGCGTGGTTGGTGATGGGGCCGACGTGGACCAGCTTGGGGTCCTCGCCGCGCTCGAGCGCCAGATCGCGCAGGATAGCGTCCTCGCGGGCCTCCATGACCTCGGCCTCATCGTCCTCGATATGGTCATACCCCAGCAGGTGCAGCATGCCGTGTACGAGCATCAAGCGGCACTCGTCGGCAGGGCTATTGCCAAAGCCGGGGGCCTGACGGGCAATGATCTGCGGGGCCAAGATGATATCGCCGAGCTCGAGCGTCTCGTCAGCGGGAATATCCTCGTCAAAGGCCGAGTCGCATTCAAACGAGAGGACGTCGGTCGTGCGATCGATACCGCGCCACTCGTGGTTGAGCTCATGCATCTCGTCCTCATCGACATACGAAAGAGAAATCTCGACTTCACGCTCAACGCCCTCGGCGGCAAGCACAACCTCGCAGATGTGCTCCACCTCCTGCGAGTCGAGCAGCGTATCGAGCTCGGCATCGTTGCTGATCAATACACTCAACGGGACTCCTTTCGGTCGCGCGAGCGCTGCTCGCGCACGTCATCATAAGCATCATATGCCTCGACGATACGACCCACCAGGGCATGGCGCACCACGTCGGCGCGCTCCAGGTGTGCAAACGCCACATCGTCGACACGACCCAAAATCTTCTCGACATCCGCCAAGCCACCACGACGACCCACCAGGTCGCGCTGGCTGAGGTCGCCGGTAATCACGAACTTGGAGTTGAAGCCCAGGCGCGTCAGGAACATCTTCATCTGCTCGGGCGTGGTATTTTGCGCCTCGTCGAGCACCACGAAGGCATCGCTCAGCGTGCGGCCGCGCATGTAGGCAAGCGGGGCGATCTCGATCACGCCACGCTCCATAAGCTCATCGGTGCGCTCGCGATCCATCATGTCAAAAAGGGCGTCGTAGAGCGGACGCATGTAGGGATCGATCTTTTCCTCAAGGGTACCGGGCAAAAAGCCCAGATTCTCCCCCGCCTCGACAACCGGACGCGTCAAGATCAGACGGCCCACCTCGTGGCGCTTGAGTGCGGCAACGGCGAGCGCCATGGCCAGATAAGTCTTACCGGTGCCGGCAGGACCCAGGCCAAACGTGATGGTATGCGAGCGGATGGCATCCACATAGCGCTTTTGGCCGAGCGTTTTGGGGCGAATGGCACGACCGCGATACGAAAGCAGCACGTCATCGCGAAGCGACGTAGTCTCGTGCTCACCGTCGCGCAGAACGGCCAGGCAGCGAGAGACATCGTCGACAGACAGCGAACGCCCGGCAGCCGCCTCGCGAAAAGCGTGTTCGAAAAAACGCGCCACGAGTTCGACCTCATCCGGTTCACCGCTCACGGCGATGCTATCGCCACGGGCGACCACATGGGCGCGAACCAAGCTCTCGAGCGCAAGAAGGACGCCGTCGCCGGCGCCCAAAACGCACGAGGGATCAATTCCCTCGGGAACGGTAAGTCTAATCTTCGAGGCTTCCATGAACCTCCCTGCGCGCATGGACCAAGCCGGAATCATCGACTCCGATGATAGCAACATCGAGCAGGCACGGGGCTGTAAGTCCACAGGTATCGTCAAGACGGGCATGATGGAACGAACCGAGCGTCAGGTTGTCGCCATACTCGAGCACCGCACGCTCGACCGTGCCCACGCGACGACGAGCGTCGGCAATAGCGAGCTCCTGTGCGGCGGCCCGCATACGGCGGCTGCGCTCGGCCATAACCTCGGGCGGCACTTGGTCGGGCATATCGGCAGCAAGGGTACCGGGACGCTTGCTATAGCGGAACACGTGCATACGCGAGAAACCCACACGGCGGCACAGCACCAGCGACTCCTCGAATTCCTCGTCCGTCTCACCAGGAAAACCGACGATAACATCGCACGAAAGAGACACCTGGGGCAAGTTGGCGCGAATCATGCGCACCGTGTCCTCAAAGGCCTCGGCGCTATAGGGACGGCCCATGCGATGCAGGGTCGCCGTGCAGCCGGACTGCACGGGCAGATGTAAAAACGGGGCGATACGCTGCGGATAGCGCGCCATAACCTTAAGCAGGCGCTCAGAGATATCCATGGGCTCGACCGAGGAAATGCGCACATGCGGAATAGACGTGCGCTCCATGATGGCCTCGAGCAGCTCATCGATTTCGACATGCTCGTCGGTCGCGCTCTTGCCATCGTAGGCACCCAGGTTCACACCGGTCAGCACCACCTCGGGCACGCCGGCCTCCTGGGCCTCGCGAACTTGCTCGAGCACGGACTCGACGGGCACGGAGCGCTCGGGGCCGCGCGCCTTCCACACAATGCAATAGGTGCAGCGATGGTTGCAGCCATCCTGAATCTTCACGCCCAGGCGAGAGCGACCGAGCGCATCGACCACCTCGCCATCGCTGCAGGCGGGAACGCTATCGGACTCAACACCCAGCACCTCGCAAACACGTTCGGCGACATCTATCTTGGACGGCTCGGCAATCACGCGATTCGAAAGCTCCGACAGCTCCTCGGGATGCAAATTGACCACGCAACCGGTCACGAGCACATAGGGCTCGTTTGGATGGGACAGCGCATGACGGACGGCCTTACGGGTCTTGGCCTCGGCCTCGCCCGTAACGGCACAGGTGTTAATGACGATCAGATCGGCATCCTGGGGCTCCACCATAGCAAAGCCCAGGCGCATAAGATCGGCAGTGATACGGTCAGACTCAACCCGGTTGACACGGCAACCGAGGTTGACGACGGAAATATGGGGTGCGAGCACGCGGGCTCCTTAATCGAGGATATCGTCGAGGGCACTCTTGATACGGTCGGTCACCGACTTCTTACCGGAAGCGACGTCATCGCCCATATCATCGGCAAAAGCACGGAGCAGCTCGCGCTGCTTATTGGAAAGATTGGTGGGAACGACCACGCGCAGCTGCACGATCAGGCGGCCACGCGAACCGCCACCGCCAATGCGCGGCATCCCGTAATTATTGACGTTCACGGTGTCGCCGTACTGGGCGCCGGCGGGAACCGTCACCTTAACGACCTCGTCGGGCATAATGCCCTCGACCTCAATCTCGCAGCCGAGCGCAGCCTGCGCAATCGAGATATCGCTCACCAGGTACAGGTCGTCACCGTTGCGCTTAAAGCGCTCATGGTCGGCAACGCGCACGTTGACAATCAGGTCACCCGAAGGCTCGCCGCGAAGGCCGGCCTCGCCAAAGCCGCTCACACGCAGCTGGCGACCGGTCGAAACGCCGGCGGGAATATCGATGTCGATCTTTTCGTGCGAAGGCGTGCGGCCCTGACCGTCACAGGTCTCGCAGGGATGGTCGATGACCATACCCTCGCCATGGCAGTCGGGGCAAGGCGAGGAAGACTGAACCTGGCCCAAAAACGATCGCTGAACCGTCGTGACGTAGCCCGTACCGTGGCAGCGGCCGCACTGCTTTTCCTGTGCGCCCTCTGCCCTACCGGTGCCATTGCAGTCCTCGCAAGGAGCAAGGCGGTCATAGCTGATCGTCTTTTTGCAGCCGAGCGCCGCCTCCTCGAGCGTCACCGAAAGCGAGATGGCCATGTCACGTCCACGACGACGCTCACGACGGCTGCGGGCGCCACCGCCGGCACCGCCGCCAAAGAACGACGAGAACAAGTCGTCCATGCCCATGCCACCAAAAATATCGTTGATATCGACGTAGCCCGAACCACCAGGGCCGTCGGCAGTGCCGTAACGGTCGTAGTTAGCACGCCTCTGCTCATCGGAAAGAACGGAATAGGCCTCGTTGAGCTCCTTGAACTTGGCCTCGGCCTCGGGGTCGTCCGAAACATCGGGATGTACGGTACGGGCCTTCTTTAGAAACGCACGCTTAATCGTCCGCGCGTCGGCATCCCTGTCGACGCCAAGCACCTCGTAGTAATCCCTATTTTCCGACACGACCGAATCCTTCCGACTTTCATTATTGTCACAGTGCGTCCTATACCCAAGCTGGGCCGACCGCAAACAGAGGGTTTGATGTTATTGCATTTGGTACGGCGAAAGCATGGCCCGTTGCGAGCAGCTTGCGAACCAAACCGACACGAGCGCGAACATAAATCCGTTGGCAAAACCGTTGGCAAACTGCATCGCGCCGCGCTTCCACCACAGCAGGCTGCGGTGCAGCACGCCGTCCGAGACCACCATGGCCAGGCCCATGGTAAACGGAATAAAGCACATCACGGCAAAGGCCGAGAACACGCCCGAGATGGCCGAGAGTACCAAAAACGGCGCCACGATGCCCATCAGGTAAAAACCGGTACGAGCTTTGCCTTCCAAGCGCTCGGCTTCAACATGGGCGCGACCGACCAGGTCGCCGCCCGCGGCACCGTTGGTGCCAGCATGACCCATGCCGCTAATGCGGACCTCATCGCCATCGTGCGTGCCGGCAGGAAACTCAATCGTCTGCTCGGAGGTTACGCGAGTACGACCGCTGCCACCGCAATCAGGGCAGGGGTCGGCTACGACCTTACCGGAACCACCGCACTCGGGGCAGACCGACTGGAACGTGCCCGCACCAAACAGAAAGGACAGGTCGACGTCGATGTGGCCGCGACCGCCGCAGCTCGGACAGGTATGTGCATGCTCGGAGGAGACAGAACCCGAGCCTCCGCAGTGACTACAGGTATCGAAGCGCGTGTAGCGGACGATCTTGCGGGCACCGCCCTTGGCCTCCTTGGCGTCGAGTTTGATATCGACGACCACATTGGCGCCGTTCTCGGGATTGTAGGCAGCCTGCCCGCGACGCTGCTGGCCCCAGGCGCCACCAAAGGGAAAGCCGCCCTCAAAAGGATTGCCATAGCCTGCGCTGCCGGCGTAGCCGCCACCATAAGGCGAAGCCGTAGGAGCACCGGCAAAGGGATTGCCAGAACGCATGGCGTCGTAGCGCGCACGTTTTTGCTCATCCGAAAGCACGGCGTAGGCCTCGGAAACCTCTTTAAACTTTTCCTCGGCATCCGGCTCTTTGTTGACGTCCGGATGGAGCTTGCGGGCCTTTTGCTGGAAGGCCTTTTGAATATCACGCGAGGTGGCGTCCTTGGAGACACCCAGAATCTCGTAGTAATCTTTTTCGTTCATCGTCGCCATGCGCGGCAACCTCCTGCTCACAGCAGCGTATATATTCCGGTAATTCTACCCGAGCGGCCTAAGCTAGATCCCAAAACAGCTCGAACAGAACATTTCCATCGAGCCAGCCCAGGTGTGTCGGTGCTAAACGAGCTCGAACATGGCCCGCGACGACATCTGCCGAAGTGAAGGGTCCCTCATGGACCCCGAGCGTCTCGGGCACCCAAGTGGCAAGACCCAATTCGAGCGTGCGATCGCAGGCAGCTGCCAGCTCGCCCGTTGGGATTACGCAACCCGCACGAACCAACAGGTCGGACACAATACCGCGCGTCATGCGACAAGCGAGCATCAGGTCTTCAGCCGCAGCCTCACGCTGCGACAGATATTCGGCCTCGAACGCCGTCGCGTCATCGTCACGTTGCACCAGTCGCACGCGGTACGCATCGCCGCGAGCAGACACGCCGGGGAACAAACCCGCAAGACGGTCGAAATCCTCGGCGTCGAGCATGCCCGCGGCAGAACGACCCAGGCCCAGGTAGCCCCGTCCGGTCCAGTAGGCAATGTTATGGGCGCACTCATAGCCGTCGAGCGCGTAGCTCGCCACCTCATACGGGTGATAGCCGGCGGCACCCAGGAGCTCGCGTGCCACGTCCATGCATGCGGCCTGAAAATCCTCATCAGGCTCGAGCGACTCGTCGCGGCACGCCATGCGATAAAGGGGCGTCCCCTCCTCAAGCGTGAGCGGGTAGACCGACACATGATGCGGAGCCGCCGCCAGCACGCCATCGAGCGTACGCTTCCAACTCACTGCGGTCTGCCCGGGAAGTCCGCACATAAGGTCGCACGACACGTCAAGCCCAGCGTTCTTGACCGTCGAGATGGCAGCGAGCGCCCGATCGGCATCGTGAATACGGCCGATGGCAGTAAGTTCGGCATTATCGAGCGTTTGCACGCCCAAAGAGACGCGTGTGACACCAACCTTGACAAGTGCAGTGGCAAGATCGGCGGTCAGCGACTCGGGATTGGCCTCGCAGGTAAACTCAACGGGGGCGCACCACGCACGAATACGCCGCGCCAGCTCCACCAGGCGCTCCCCCGCCAGCGACGGCGTACCGCCGCCAACATAGACGGTGCGGATCTGGTCGAGGGCCCCAGCCTTGCCAAAAGCATCGAGGCGCGCGTACAACTGCTCAAAATAGACATCGAGCGCAGCGCTCAGGTCGCACGGAGCAAAACTGCGCGAGTCAAAGTCGCAGTACCGGCACTTTTGGGCGCAAAACGGCACGTGCACGTACAGTGCGGTAACGGCCACCCTTAAGCCTCCAGCGGATGAGGGGGCACCGATTCGCCGGCGGCAAGTGCGGCCTCGCAGGCCACCACATCGCGCTCGATCTCATCGACCAGCGCCATAAACTCCTCGTAAGTGGAACAGCGCACCACATGGGCACGCCAAGCGGCGGCATGGGGCATGCCTTTTAAGTACCAGCTTGCGTACGTACGGGCACGCGACATGAGCGGCAGGAGCTCATGCGTCAGCGTTAGGTGCTCACGCAGGGCGTCTAGGCGCTCGACGGAGCTGCGCGCCGGCACCGGCGTGCCATCGAGTGCAAGGGCTCGGGCATCACCGAACACCCACGGATTGCCGTAGATGCCGCGCGCGATAAACACAGCGCTGGCACCCGAGCCTTGCAGATGCCCAGCAGCGTCCTCGGCCGAGAACACATCACCCGAACCAATCACGGGAATCTCGACAGCGTCGGCAACCTCATCGACGACAGACCAATCGGCCTGGCCCGTATAGAGCTGCGTGGCACAACGACCGTGCACGGCAACTGCGGCAGCCCCTGCGCCTTCGAGCATCTGGGCAAACGTCGCGGCATTACGGTCCTCGGCATAAAAACCCTTGCGGATCTTTACGGTCACGGGCACGTGCGCCGCGCCCACCGTGGCCTCAACGATCTTCTCCGCAAGGTCGGGCGTGCGCATGAGCGCCGAGCCCTCGCCCTTGGTAACAACCTTGCGGGCGGGGCATGCCATATTGATATCGATGAGCGACAGGCGATCGCCCACATGCTCCTCGACGGCGGCGACGGCACTCGCAAACTGCTCGGGCTTGGAGCCAAAGAGCTGTACGCAAATCTGCTGCTCCTCGTCGGCCGGCAGCACCAGGCGCCACGTTTTGTTGCTGGCATAGGCAAGGCCAGCCACGCTCACCATCTCGCTGTAGGCAAGGTTGGCACCGCGGCGGCGGCACATGATACGGTAGGCAGGGTCGGTCACGCCCGCCATGGGAGCCATAAGGAACGGCTGCTCGGCATAGGCGCCCAGCAGCCGCTTGCTGTATTCAGAAAGCGCCATAGACCTACTCGTCCACCTTGAGGATCGCCATAAAGGCCTCCTGCGGGACCTCGACTGAGCCGATGGCCTTCATGCGCTTCTTGCCCTCTTTCTGCTTCTCGAGCAGTTTGCGCTTACGCGAGATATCGCCGCCGTAGCACTTTGCAAGAACGTCCTTGCGACGCGCTTTGACGGTGGAACGGGCAATGATCTTGTTGCCGATAGCACCCTGGATGGGCACCTCGAACAGCTGCCGCGGGATGATCTCCTTGAGCTTGTCACACAGGCCGCGGGCCAGGCCATAGGCCTTGTCCTTGTGTACGATAAACGACAGCGCGTCCACCTCGTCGCCCGAAAGCAAGATATCGAGCTTGACGAGCTCGGAGGGACGGTACTCGTTGAACTCGTAGTCGAGCGAGGCATAGCCCTTGGTACGACTCTTGAGCTGGTCAAAGAAGTCCAAGATGAGCTCGGCGAGCGGCATATCGAAGCGCATCTCGACCGATTTGCTCGTGAGGTGAATCATGTCGGTCGTAACGCCGCGGTGCTCGATGGCGAGCTGCATAACGGCACCCGTGTACTCAGGCGGGCAGATGATCTTTGCCTTAAGGTAGGGTTCCTCGATACGCTCAATGCGCGTGGCCTCGGGAAGGTCCTGCGGGCTGCGGACATCGATCATTTCGCCGTCGGTCTTGTAGACGTGATAGTCCACCGAGGGGCTCGTGGCAATGAGGTCAAGATTGAATTCACGCTCCAGGCGCTCCTTGACGACCTCCATATGCAGCAGGCCCAAGAAGCCCACGCGGAAGCCAAAGCCGAGCGCCACCGAGGTCTCGGGCTCCCACACCAACGACGGGTCGTTGACGTGCAGCTTATCGAGCGCGTCACGCAGGTTCTCGTAGTCCTTGTTATCGATCGGGAACAGGCCCGTATAGACCATGGGCTTGGCCTCGCGGTAGCCGGGAAGCGGCTCGGGGCAGGGATTCGACGCCCACGTGAGGGTATCGCCCACGCGAACGGCCTCGGGGTCCTTCAGGCCCGTGACCACGTATCCGACCTCGCCGACCGTGAGCGCGTCGACCGGGGTCTCGGCGGGACGCTTGACGCCCACGCCATCGACCAAAAAGTCGCCCTTTGCCTGCATCATGCGCAGGGTATCGCCCTTTTTGATGGAGCCGTCAAAGATGCGCACCGTGGCGACGACGCCACGATACTCGTCGAAGTACGAATCCAGAATGAGTGCCTTGAGCGGCGCGTTCGCATCGCCCTTGGGCGGAGAGATCAAAAAGACAATGGACTCCAGCAGATCGTGGATGCCCTCGCCGGTCTTGCCCGAGACACACACGGCATCATCGGCAGGAATCGCCAGGTCATCCTCGATCTCGGTCTTAACCTCATCGGGATGGGCCGAGGGCAGGTCGATCTTGTTGATGGCCGGCACAATGTCCAGATTGGCGTTCATGGCGAGCGTCGCGTTGGAGACGGTCTGCGCCTCGACGCCCTGCGTGGCGTCTACAACGAGCACCGCGCCCTCGCAGGCTGCCAGCGAGCGCGAGACCTCATAGGTAAAGTCCACGTGGCCCGGCGTATCGATCAAATTGAACTGATACGTCTCGCCATCGTCGGCGTCATAAGACACGCGAACGGCATTGGACTTGATCGTGATGCCGCGCTCGCGCTCGATATCCATGGTGTCGAGCAGCTGCGACTCCATGTCGCGCTCGTCGACGGTATGGGTGAGCTCGAGAATGCGGTCACTGATCGTGGACTTGCCATGGTCGATGTGCGCAACAATCGAGAAGTTGCGGATGTGGGAAATGTCAATTGATGTATTCATGCGGACTATCTTACCCGAGCGGTACAAAAAATGGAGCCTGTTCCATAAAACAGGCTCCATTTATGCGCGTAATCTGTGTGGTGTGAAGTTTACAACTTAGGCGTTGATGCTGTTCACGAGCTTGGCAAGACCGGACTTGCGGTTGGAAGCCTGGTTCTTGTGGATAACATGCTTGGCGGCAGCCATGTCGAGACGCTTGGTGACGGTCTTGAGGGCAGCCTGGGCCTTCTCGGCGTCGCCCTCGGCGACGGCGGACTGGACGTGCTTGGTCAGCGTCTTGAGCTCGGACTTGACAGCCTTGTTACGCATGCGAGCTGCCTCATTGGTGCGGATACGCTTCTTCTGAGACTTGATGTTTGCCACTTCTGGAGTTCCTTTCGAGTTCCTTGCAAAAAATGTATGACACCTCTGAGACACGGTGAGGTCATGCAAGCGCCTACTATAGCACGCTCCCTCTCAAAGGGATAGAACGAATTTGTCAAATAGGCAGGTATCATCACGATTTTCTCAAGATGTTCGTAATCCAGAGCAAAAGCGCGGTCTCAGAATCGGCCGAACCCTTGAGCGCGAGCTCCACATCGACCGCACCCTCGAGCGCTGCGACGAGCTCTGCCATCGAAAAGCGACGTGCCCAGGTCAGGTGATTCTTGACCTGCCAGGACTGGAGCTTGAGCGTTGCGGCCAGCTCACGACCCTGTCCGCGCGCATCGAGCGCCTTGGCAACGATAAGCTCGCGGATGCGGCCGCACAGCAACGTGTAAGTCCACACGTAGCTCTTGGAGGGCAGTAGATTGAAAAGCTCGAGCGAGCGGCGCATGTCACGGGCCGAGACCGCATTGAGAAAGTCCCAGGGTTGAACCTCGGCCGTACGTACAATCCAGCGCTCAACGTCGGCAAGCTCAATTTGCGGTGCCTCGACCATCTGGGCAAGCTTAGCCAAGTCGTTATCGAGCATGCGAGTGTTTTCACCCGAACGCGAGACGAGCTCCTCGGCGGCCGCCGTCGAGATCGACTTGCCGTGCTGCGTCGCCATCTGCTGCACGCGGCGCGGAAGCTCCCAGCGCTTGGTACCGGAGCAATCGATCACGGCCTTCTTGTCGATCTTGGCGATCGCCTTATACAGGCGCGTGTTCTTGGCAAGCGAGTCCGCGATGATGAGGCAAACCGTCGTGGGGCTGGGACTCGCCAGATAGTCGACAAGCGGCTCGGAGATCGCTTTGGCGAGTTTTGAGCAGCCGTCAAGGATTACCAGGCGAAACTCGCTGCCCGTCGGAAAGGTGTTGAGCGATCCGATAATCGACTCGATATCGGGGTCCTTGGTCATGTCGCGCTCGTCGAGGTTGAACTCGACCATACCCGACTTTTCCAGACGCGCTTTCATACGCGAGACGGCGTGATCGCGCTTGACTCCGTCGGTACCGACGATCAGATATGCCGGCAGCAGACCGGTTTCGGACATTGCGCTCCCCTCCCGCAGGCCTTCGTATTCGCTCCGTGCCATTCTAGCCCAGGGGCCCACCACACGCCAACGACGTCGTCACGGTCGCTGGCATCGCATCGCAAAGCCATTCGCAGTCGGCATGACGGTAATGTCGCCGTGTTCGATGGTGCACGCGAACACACCACCCGCTTCCTTAACGGCATCCATGCAGGCATCGGACGGATGGCCGTATCGATTCCCCTCGCCCGCGCTCGCGAGGGAAAGCTCGGGCTTCAGGACGTCCAGCAACTCAACATCGACTGAAACCTTGGAGCCGTGATGCCCAAGTTTAAGGACATCAATATCCCCCACCTCCTGCACGAATTCCCGTTCTTGGTCGAGCTCGGCATCACCGGTGAGGAGTATGCGCAGGCTCTTGCCTTCCTGAACATAAGAGAGCAGCAGGACAAGCGAGTCCTCATTTCCCTCGCCATCCACGGACTCGAATGGCCACATCACGCGGGCGCAAAATGAGCCGATGTCGACCGTATCTCCACAGCGCACCTGCCGATACTCCACGCCAGATCGGTTCAATACCTCAACAGGAGCATCCTCCAGCGCATCCGCCGCCACGGCAATCGTTCCGACCGAAAACTGTTCGAGCACGGCAGGCAGACCACCCCAGTGATCCTCATCCCAATGCGTCACAAAGACGGCATCGATATGGTGCACGTTATTGCGAACCAACGCCGCCACCACGCGCTCATCGAGCCCGCAGTCGACGAGCGCTACTGAGCCGCCCTGGCGAATAAGAATCGCATCGGCCTGGCCCACATCAAGCACCGTCACCGAAGGCGGAGCGAATCGATCCCAGTAGACGTACGGAATCGCAGCCAAGAGCACCAGACACGCAAGCCCCACCGCCATAGGACGAGCGCGGGGACGCGGCCACCAGACTAAGAGAACCGTCAGCAAACACGGCACTAGATAAATCCACATGCTATCGGGCGGCGCACTCACGGATGCACCCGGCACGGCGGCAAACAGCTGCTCGAAAAACAGCGCGCAACGGGCGGCAATCATAGGCACAACGAGCGCCCAAGTCCGCAACGGTGCCACGAGCGAAAAGGGAACCAGCACGATCAACACAGCAAGCAGTACGCTCACCACCGGACCGATGACCGCATTTGCCAACGGAGCAATGAGCGAGAACGTACCGAAGGCAGGAATGGTAATGGGGAGCGTCGCCAACTGCGAGCACAGCGTGACGGAAAGCATGCTGGCAACGCCCGACGGCACACCCAACTCACCCAAAGCGTAGGTCGCATAGGGGCAAAAGCACAGAATGGCTAAGACGCTGGCACATGAAAGCTGAAAGCCCATCTCGAACAGCACCGTCGGCCGCAGTAGCACAAAGATGGACATGGTTACGAAGAGCGCCGATGCGCCGTGCCGGCGACGCCCTGCGCCGTTTACGACAAGCGTCGCGAACACCATGCAGCACGCGCGCACGGCCGAGGGAGACGCGCCCGTAAAGGCAGCGTAGCCCACAAGCGTTATCGCCAATATCACCCGCCGAAGACCACGTGAACACCGAGTCTTTTGCAATACGCCCTCAATTACAAACCCCACGATAGACAAATGGCTGCCGGAGACGGCGATAAGATGCGCCGTACCCGTCACCGAAAACCAGTCGCCCGCCGACTGGGCGCGCAGCTCGGCCGAACGACCGCAGACGACACCGGCTATGAGTGCACGCGCCGGGTCGGTCGCAGGCGCGATGGACGCAAGCAGCCCATTTCGTAGCCGAAGCAGCGGCCCCGGAGAGCCCTCATCGACCGACACAATCCGAACGGCTTTTACCTTGCATACCTCGCCTCGGAGCACGCGCGATCGTCCATACGCATCGTTCTCAAAACGCGAAACGCGACCGATAACACGCACGTGCGCCCCGACCTTGAGCTCGCGGTCGCACGATAGGCGAACCGTTGCCAAGTTCTTACCGTCCGCGCGTGCCTCGCAGGTAT
>DXZM01000044.1:0-22482 GCA_019419665.1 Collinsella sp. | reverse complement strand
CTGCCTACGGCCCGGTCCAAACCATCATCTGGCAGGTCGAGTCCTTCGGCTTCCATATGGTCGAGATGGAGTTCCGTCAGCACTCCGTGGTGCATGCCCGCGCCCTTAAGGATATCCACGAGAACGGTATCCATGGCGACCTGCAGCCCATGACGCGCGAGGTCATCGATACCTTCCGCGCTATCGGTTCCATCCAAAAGCGCTACGGCAAGAAGATGGCGCACCGCTACATCATCTCGTTCACCAAGAGCGCCCAGCATGTGGCCGACGTCTTTGAGCTTGCCCACCTGTCCTTTGCACACGAGGAGGATGTCCCCGAGCTCGACGTGATCCCGCTGTTCGAGCAGCTCGAGGACCTCGAGGGCTGCGTCGACGTGCTCGACCAGATGCTTACGCTGCCCGTGGTGCAAAAGCGCCTTGCCCAGACCAACCGCCGCATGGAGGTCATGCTGGGCTATTCCGACTCCTCCAAGGACGCCGGTCCTACCACGGCCATGCTCGCGCTGCACTCCGCGCAGGAGCGCATCGCCAAGTGGGCCGAGAAGAACGATATCGACCTGGTGCTCATGCACGGTCGCGGCGGTGCCGTGGGCCGTGGCGGCGGTCCGGCCAACAAGGCCGTGCTGGCGCAGCCCAAGGGTTCGGTCAACTGCTTCTTTAAGCTCACCGAGCAGGGCGAGGTCATCTTTGCCCGTTACGGCAACCGCACGCTGGCTCAGCGCCATGTTGAGTCCGTTGCTGCCGCAACGCTTTTGCAGTCGGCCCCGAGTGTCGAGAAGACCAACACCGAGACCACGCAGAAGTTCTGGGATATGGCCGAGAAGCTCAACACCGCAAGCCACGAGCGTTATCTGGACCTGCTGAACACCGAGGACTTTACACCGTGGTTCTCGACCGTGACGCCGCTGACCGAGGTCGGTCTGCTGCCGATCGGCTCGCGTCCCGCCAAGCGCGGCCTGGGTGCCAAGTCGCTCGACGACCTGCGTACCATTCCGTGGATCTTCAGCTGGAGCCAGGCACGCATTAACCTGGCCGCTTGGTACGGCCTGGGCACCGCCTGCGAGCAGTTTGGCGATCTGGACCAGCTTAAGGCTGCCTACCAGGAGTGGCCGTTCTTCCGCACCTTTATCGACAACATCGAGATGTCGATCGCCAAGACTGACCAGCGCATCGCCAAGATGTATCTGCACCTGGGCGATCGCCAGGATCTATCCGAGAAGGTCTTCACCGAGATGCAGCTCACTCGTAAGTGGGTCCTTGCCATCGTCGGTGACGAGTGGCCGCTGCAGCGCCGCCGTGTGCTTGGCTGTGCCGTTCGCGTGCGCAACCCCTACGTCGACGCCCTGTCCATCGCCCAGGTCCGCGCCCTTCGCGAGGTGCGTATGAACCAGGACGAGATGACCGAGGAGAAGAAGGCCGAGTACATGAGCCTGATTCTTTCGACTGTGACCGGCGTCTCGGCAGGATTGCAGAACACGGGGTAATCGATAGCCCTGTGGCTCTCACCGGGACCCGATGGGTTTCCCTCTGAATGCGTCCTCGCACTTGAAGCCCCCTTATCCTGCTCCTTCGGAGCTGTGGATAGGGGGGCTTCGTGCTGCGGAATGCATTCAGAGGGAAACCCATCGGGCCCCTTCGTCCTCGGTCTTCTGGGATTAAAGCTGAAGGGAATAAGGCGCGCTTCGCGCATAGCGTGGAGTGCGGCGAGGGCTTCTTGCGTCCTGCGGAGTGTGCCTAAAAGTAAACTAATGGCGGGCCCTGCGATGTCCGGTCTTCGGCGGATCAGCCGCTGGGTGAGGGTGGTGCTTGGGGCGACGTGCAAAAAACGGAGTTTTCAGCAGCCAAAGATTGGTGCATAAGGCTATGGGTGACGTTCGCGGCTCCTGTTGATGCTTTTGCATGACGATTGGGCTTTGTCGATGTTCATATATGGCTGGTTTCTCGCCGCATGCCATCCAGATGGGACGAGCCATGAGGACTATCTACCTTTTGAAAGACTTTTGGCACCAAAATCTTATCCCGCGATGCTGAATACTCGCAAAAATGCACGCTCCGGAGGGCACTACCCTGTTACGGCTAGAAATCCATGCGCCATTTTATGCAATTAATTAACGCATTTATGCAAAATGGCTTACGTGCGCACGTCTCGGGCTAGATGTTTGCCTCGGCGCTGCGTAAATCATCCTGTCTATAGTGTCTTTGACAGGCGGCCGCGGTCCCGTTTGGGGTCGCGGCCGTTTTGTTGTGGGTCAAATATGAACGTTGTGTTAATGAGTCGGTGGACGGTGGTGTTTTTCGGTGAGCGGCGTGTCCTTCCAACGGTTTATCTAGTGTGTCAGTTGAAAAGGAAGAGGGCGCTCGTCATTGTTTGAATGTGAACTGCCGTTTGACCACAAGACGTTGCATCTGGAGCTCGAGGATAAGAACTTCGCGGGTGTGATGGAAGGTCATCAAAACGAGTTTAAGACCACGAAATCGCAGGAAGAGCTGGTAGAGGAGTCACTTGCCAACCCTTATGGCTCGCCTTCGCTCGAGGAGCTTTGTGCTGGCAAGAGAGATATCGTCATTATTAGCTCCGATCATACGCGCCCCGTTCCCTCGCGTGTGACGATGCCTATTCTGCTGCATCACATCCATTCCGCTGCACCCGAGGCTCGCGTGCGTATTTTGGTTGCTACGGGTATGCACCGTCCGTCGACGCACGAGGAACTCGTCAACAAGTATGGCGAGGAGATTGTTGCCAACGAGGAAATCGTTATGCACGTCGCGACTGACGACAGCATGATGAAAAAGATTGGCACCCTGCCTTCCGGTGGCGAGTGCATCATCAACAAGATTGCCGCCGATTGCGATCTGCTGCTTGCCGAGGGCTTTATTGAGCCGCACTTCTTTGCCGGTTTCTCTGGTAGCCGCAAGTCCGTCCTGCCTGGCATCGCCAGCTACAAGACCATCATGTACAACCACAACGGCCAGTTTGTGAATGATTCCCACTCGCGTGCCGGCAACCTGTGCCACAACCACGTGAGCGAGGACATGTTTGCTGCCGCCGAGATGGCTCACCTTGCCTTTGTGCTTAACGTGGTGCTCAACGGCAAGCACGAGGTCATCGGCTCCTTTGCCGGCGATATCCACAAGGCGCACGAGGCCGGCTGCGAGTTCGTGAAGAGCCTTGCCGGCGTTGAGCCCGTCGAGTGCGAGATTGCCATCACCACCAACGGCGGCTACCCGCTCGACCAGAACATCTACCAGGCTGTGAAGGGCATGTGCTCTGCCGAGGCCACGCTTCCCGAGGGCGGCGTGATTATCGATGTCGCCGGTTGTGCCGACGGTCACGGTGGCGAGGGCTTCTATCACAACATCGCCGACAACGATCCTGCGGAGTTTGAGCGCGCCTGCATCGACCGTCCTAAGGACGAGACCCTGCCCGACCAGTGGACGAGCCAGATCTTTGCCCGCATCCTGGCGCATCACCCTGTGATCATGGTTACCGACCTGTGCGATCACCGGATGATCAAGGATATGCACATGACGCCGGTCAACACCCTCGATGAGGCGCTCAAGCTCGCCTTTGAGATGAAGGGTGCCGATGCCAAGGTTGCCGTTATTCCCGATGGCCTGGGCGTTGTCGTCGCGCAGCACTAGCACGCGGCCTAAACGAATCGTTTTTAACCGACAAGAAAGATAAGGTTTTATGCTTACCAAACTCCTCTGCGAATTCGGCGCAACTGCACTCATGATCATCTTTGGCGTGGGCGTGCACTGCGATACGGTGCTCAAGGGCACCAAGTATCAGGGCTCCGGCCACATGTTTGCCATCACCACTTGGTCTTTTGGCATCTCGGTCTGCCTGTTTGTCTTTGGCGGTGCCGTGTGCATGAACCCCGCCATGGTGCTTGCCCAGTGCATCGTCGGCCTGGTGCCGTGGAGCAGCTGCATCCCCTTCATGATTGCCGATATGCTCGGCGGCTTTGTGGGCGCCGTAATCGCTTGGCTTATGTATGCCGATGAGTTCAAGGCTTCCGATGGTGTCGTCGACCCCATTGCCCAGCGCAACATCTTCTCGACCAACCCCACCACCGAGGGCACGAACTATGCTCGTAACTTCTTCTGCGAGGCTATCTGCACCTTTGTGTTCATCAGCGCCATCCTTGCTGCCGCTAACCGCGCCGGCGAGAACGTTCTGATGCTCGCTATCTGCGTCGGCTTGATCGTTTGGGCTGTTGGCATGGGCATGGGCGGCATCACCGGCTTCGCCATGAACCAGGCACGTGACCTTGGTCCTCGCATGGCCTATCAGGTGCTGCCGATCAAGAACAAGGCTGACAACAACTGGAAGTACGGCCTGCTTGTTCCTGGCATCGCTCCGTTTGTCGGTGCCGCTCTGGCCGCACTGTTTGTGCATGGTTTCTTGGGCATGTTCTAGTCTGAGGCTACATAGTTGTCCGCTGGTCGCATGGGGTAACTTCCCAGCGCGTCCTCGGACATGCAAAAAGGCTCGCTGCGCACTTCGTGCGGCGAGCCTTTTTGCGTCCTGCGGAATGCGCTGGGAAGTTACCCCATGCGACCAGCTGCGGGAATTTAGTCGCGTTGGAACAAGCAACCCAACATATTAATCTGAATTTGGATGGGAGGGGCTTGTTGCTGATAGGGGCGCTGGGCTGTTGTTGACACTTTGGGATGCGTGGCGCCTTGGGGTGGGGCGGTGCTTTGGGATGAGCTTCTTACTTAGTTGAAGAGGGGTTTTATGGCTGATAGGTAGTCTTTGGCTACGTCCTCTTTTGGGGCTTGGAAGTTGTGCCAGGCCCACCATTGGACCATTCCTACGAAGCTTGAGGCTATGTGGTGTAGTAGGAAGCTTCGGTCCATGGTGGCGGCGGGGCCGTTTGGGTCGACGGGGACGGTTTCGGCTGCTCGTGACATGATGGTCTTGCGTAAGCAGTCGGCGAAGACGCGTGAGCCGGCGCCGGCTACGAGGGCGCGTACACCCTGACGGCGCTCCCAGAGGTTGTTGAGGATATGTTCGACCTGTACGAGTGGGTCATCGAGGGGCGTACCGTCATCATCGAGAGCGTGGGTGCAGATGTCGCTCACGAGTTCGGACAGTAGGTCATCTTTGCTCTTGAAGAGGCCATAGAACGTGGCCCGACCCACATGGGCGCGAGCGATGATGTCGCCGACGGTGATCTTGCCGTAGTCCTCCTCGCGAAGGAGCTCGGAGAATGCTGCAACGATGGCGGCGCGGCTTTTTGCCTTGCGGGCATCCATGGCTATGCGTCCGCGTGAACGAGCAGGCAGCGGAGCGTACCGGAGCAACCCTCGTAGGGGCGCTTACCGGCGCCGTAGCCGACGGCCTCGATGCGGTAGCGGGCCGGCAGGTGCTCGGACGTGCGCAGTGCGGCAACGATGGCGGCGCCCGTGGGCGTCACGAGCTCGCCGGCGACCGGTGCGGGCGTGAGGGCGATATTGCCCGCCTGGCACAGGTTGACGACAGCGGGGACGGGAATGGGCATAAGGCCGTGGGCACAGCGGATGGTGCCGTGGCCCTCGGAAAGCGACTCAACCACGATGTCCTCGATGCCCAGGTCATCGAGGCAGATGGCGACAGAGCAGACGTCGACGATGGAGTCGACGGCGCCCACCTCGTGGAACATGACGGTCTCGGGCGTTTTGCCGTGAGCCTTGGCCTCGGCGGCGGCGAGCGCGGTAAAGATGGCGAGCGCGCGACGCTTGGCGCCATCGCTTAGCTGCGAGCCATCGATGATGGCGGTGACATCCGCCAAAGAACGGTGGTGATGGTGGTGGGCGTGATGGTGACCCTCGTGGTCATGACCGTGGGCCTCATGGTCATGCTCGTGGCAGTGCTCGTGTTCGTGCTCGCAATGATCATGATGGTGGTGCTCATGCTCGTGTGTGTGCTCGGCAGCTGCTTCGTTGCCGTAGAGCCAGGCCATGTCGTGGTCGTGGTTCTCGAGCTCCTCTGCCAGCTGAACGTCAAAGTCGCAGGCGTCAATGCCATGCTTGTTTACGCGCGTCACGGCAATCTCAAAGCCGCCGACCGGAAGCGTGGCGAGCTGCTCGCGCAGATGCTCCTCGCTGGCGCCCAGGTCGAGCAGGGCCGCGACGGTCATGTCGCCGCTGATGCCCGAGGTGCCGTCAATGATAAGCGTGTGCTGATGGTTTAACATGAAATGCTCCTTAGCGGGCGCAGGACGCGCCGGCGCTCAGATGATTGATAAGACTTGCCTGATAGGCGGCGCCGAAGCCGTTGTCGATGTTGACGACCGAAACGCCGCTGGCGCAGGAGTTGAGCATGGCGAGCAGTGCGGCCACGCCGCCAAAGTTCGCGCCATAGCCCACGCTGGTGGGGACGGCGATGACCGGACAGCTCACCAGGCCTCCGATGACGCTCGCCAGGGCGCCCTCCATGCCGGCAATGGCGATGACCACCTGCGCCTGGGCAAGTTCCTCAGCATGTGCGAGCAGGCGGTGCAGGCCGGCGACACCCACGTCGTAGAGGCGATCGACCTCGTTGCCGTAGAACTCGGCCGTCAACGCGGCTTCCTCGGCAACGGGCAGGTCGCTCGTGCCGGCGCAGGCGACGACGATGCGTCCGTTGCCGTTGGGGGAGGGCTTGCCACCCACCAGGGCGAGCTGGGCGTCCGGGACATATCCCAGGTCGATGTCGTTGCCGAGATGCTCAGCGGTGCGCGCGGCTTTTTCGGCATCCAAGCGCGTGACCAGGATGCGCTCCTGGCCGGCATCGCGCAGTGCTTCGATAATGGCGGCAATTTGTTCGGCGGTTTTACCGGCGCCGTAGACAACCTCGCCGGCTCCCTGGCGCACTCCGCGCGAAAGATCGAGCTGTGCAAAGCCCAGATCGGCGGTCGGAGCCGTCTGGATGCGCGTAAGGGCGACTGCCGGGGTGACTGATCCGCCGGCAACATCGCTCAGCAGCTGCTCTAGATCTCGCTTATCCATATATGTTCCCTTCGACGGCGCAAAGTCTAGCACTCAAAGGGTATGTTTCCGAACACTAAGACAAAATTGTTCGGAAACTATAGGACAGACTGATTCAATTGTTAGACGGATTGGCTAGTCGCGCAGGATGATGTCCATGGCGAGCATCAGGTTGCGCTCGTCGATGGCAAACGGGGCTGCCTCGCGCGTCTTGGGCTTGGCGCAAAACGCGATGCCCGTGCCCGCGGCCTGGATCATGGGGATGTCGTTGGCGCCGTCGCCGATCGCGACGGTATGGGCCATGTCGACACCGCACTCGACTGCCCAGTCCAGCAGCTGAACGAGCTTGGACTCCTTGGTTACAATGTCGGCTGCCAACTTACCGGTGAGCTTGCCGTCCACGACCTCCAGACGATTGGCCAGGCAGAAGTCGATACCCGCGGCAGCCACGATCTTGTCAGCGACCTCGTGGAAGCCGCCGCTCACCACGCCGACCTTCCAGCCCTTGCTGTGTGCCGAGCGCACAAGCTCCAACGCGCCGGGGGTAAATGTCACGCGCTCAAAGGTGCGCTCGAACACGTTCTCGTCCAGGCCGGCGAGCAGCCCAACGCGTTCCTCGAGCGCCTGCTTAAAGTCAAGCTCGCCGCGCATGGCGCGTTCGGTGATCTGCGCCACCTGCTCGCCCACGCCGGCCTCTTTGCCCAACAGGTCGATGACCTCCTGGTTGATGAGCGTGGAGTCGATATCCATAACGATGAGGCGTGCAGTCATGGCGGGCCTTTCCGAGTGCTGTTTTATTGGGGCATATTGTCGCACGTGACGAGCGCGGGCGGGTGCCGCGGCGCGTAAATTGTTTCGTCTCCGTCAAGTCTTTGGGCAGGAGCCACTTTTTCGCGGCACATCGACACAGGTGCGATAAGATAGAACGCCATGTCTGGCTGCGCGGTTTACGCAGGCTGGGCAAATCTGTACGACGCCGCCCGGAACGACACGGGGCGGCACAGATCCATAAAGGAGGATCACTGGTATGAGCCAGACCCGTCCCATCGACGAGCATTCCATGCACACCCGTACCTGCGGCGAGCTTCGCCGCGAGAACGTGGGCGAAGAGGTCACCCTCACCGGTTGGGTGAGCCGTCGCCGCGATCACGGCGGCCTTATTTTCTGCGATCTTCGCGACCGCGAGGGCATCACGCAGCTTACCTTCGACCCCGAGCACTCCGACGGCGACGCCTTTAAGATCGCCGAGACCATGCGTCCCGAGTGGCCCATCAAGATTCACGGCGTCGTGCGCGCTCGTGGCGAGGAGACCACCAACACCAAGCTCGCGACCGGCGAGATCGAGGTCCTGACCGACCACGCCGAGGTGCTCAACACTTCTGTTACCCCGCCGTTCCAGATCGAGGACGGCATCGAGACGAGCGAGGACACCCGTCTGCGCTATCGCTATCTGGACCTCCGTCGTCCCGAGATGATGGCCAACCTCAAGCTGCGCTCCGACTTTACCTTTGCCATTCGCGAGGCGCTGCACAACCGTGAGTTCATGGAGGTTGAGACGCCCTCCCTGTTCAAGTCCACTCCCGAGGGCGCCCGCGACTTCATCGTCCCCAGCCGCATCCAGCCGGGCAACTTCTACGCCCTGCCGCAGTCCCCGCAGCTTCTGAAGCAGCTGCTCATGGTCGGTGGCGTCGAGCGCTACTACCAGGTTGCCAAGTGCTTCCGCGACGAGGACCTGCGCGCCGACCGTCAGCCCGAGTTCACCCAGGTCGATATCGAGATGTCCTTCGTGGACCAGAATGATGTCATGAGCGCGCTCGAAGAGGTTCTTGCCGATGCCTTCGGTCGCATGGGTGTCGAGATGCCCACGCCGCTGCGTCGCATGAACTACTGGGAGGCCATGGACACCTATGGCTCCGACAAGCCCGATACCCGCTATGGCATGCACTTGGTCGACCTGACCGACATCTTCGCCAACTCCAAGTTCAAGGTCTTTGCGACTGCCGCAAACGAGGAGGGCTCCGTCGTCAAGGCCATCAACGCCAAGGGCGCCGGTGCCTGGGCACGTGCCAAGATCGATAAGCTCGCCGGCGTGGCCTCCACGTTTGGCGCCAAGGGCCTGGCATGGATTGCCTTCCGCGAGGACGGCTCCATCAACAGCCCCATCGTCAAGTTCTTCTCGGACGAGGAGATGGCTGCTCTGCGCGAGCGCATGGACGTCGAGCCCGGCGACCTTGTGATGTTCGCCGCCGGCCCGCGCCTGCTCTCCGACGAGATCCTGGGCGGCATGCGTTCGCACATGGCCAATGCGCTCGAGATCAAGCGCGAGGGCCACGACTTCCTGTGGGTCGTCAACTTCCCGCTGTTCCACTGGGATGAGGACCGCAAGGCCTACGCTGCCGAGCACCAGCCCTTCACTCTGCCGACCGAGACCGACATCGCCAAGATCGAGGCCGATCCGTTGGCAGCCGGTTCGTGCACCTACGACTTTGTCATGGACGGCTTTGAGGCCGGTGGCGGCGGTATGCGTATCCACAACGCCGAGATGCAGATGTCCATGCTCAAGCTCCTGGGCTTTACCGAGGAGCGCGCCGAGTCTCAGTTTGGCTTCCTCATGGAGGCCCTCAAGTTTGGTGCACCCCCGATGGGCGGTTTCGCTCTGGGCCTGGACCGCGTGTGCATGCTGCTCACCGGTTCCGACTCCATCCGCGACGTCATGGCGTTCCCCAAGACGGCCAGCGGCTCCGACCTCATGTCGGGCGCCCCGAGTGCCGTTAGCGGCGCCCAGCTCAAGGACGTCAGCCTGCGCCTGATGTAGGCGAGTGGCTACCTGTTGCTTGCAACGAGGGAAGGACGTGTGCCTTCCCTCGTTTTTTGTGGGACGGGGTGCGCCGGTAACGTACAATAACTACCACGTGGCTGGGTTTACCGGCCGAATGTGCGATGCCGTGGGAGGGGACATGGTCGAGTTTACAAAGACGATTAAAGATCCGTTGGGACTGCATGCCCGCCCGGTTGCGCTGCTCTATGACATTATTGCCAAGCATCGTAGCAACGTATCGGTCAGCATCGGCGATCGCCATACCGACGGTCGCGACGTTATGGGCCTCATGGCTCTCTACGGCGAGTGCGGCGAGGACATCATCTTCCGCGTTTCGGGCGTAGACGAGGCTTCCTGCGTCACATCGATCAGAAACCTCTCGCTCTAAGCATGACAGGACGCGGCAAAGGACAGCTCTTTGCCGCGCCTTTTTGTTTCGTATAGGAAACTTTTTCGGAATCTAAATGGGGACCCTTTCCAAAAAGTTAACCACGTGCTAGTTTACTAAAGCGAACATAGATGTGGTTAACTTTTACCGCGTCGATGTTGAGGACGAACTGACGTTAGGAGCCACTCATGTCTTGCGGACCGCAGATGCCGGCCATGCCGCTTTCGATGGTAAAGGCGGGCGAAACCGTGCGCGTGTCTCGTGTAAAGGGCAATGAGGACATGAAGCACCACCTCAAGGACCTTGGCTTTGTCGAGGGCAGCGAGATTCACGTGGTGAGCTCGAGTGGCGCCAATATCATCGTCACGGTGCTGGGCGCTCGCTTTGGCATCGATTCCAAGGTTGCCATGCACATCATGACCGTCAGTTAGTCCGCAGCATTCTGTAAAAACTGAAAGGGGGACAAGTAAATGAAGACGTTGGGTGACGTTAAGGTGGGCGAGAGCTCTACCATCGTCAAGCTTCACGGTGAGGGTGCGCTTCGCCGCCACCTTATGGACTTGGGGCTCATCAAGGGCACTTCGTTCAAGGTCGTGAAGGTCGCGCCGCTCGGTGATCCGGTCGAGATCAACGTACGCGGCTACGAGCTTTCCATCCGCAAGGAGGAGGCGGCCGTCGTCGAGGTCCAGTAAGGGCTTGCGACGTATATTTCTGCAGATAAAGTTAGGTTTTTCTAACTTAATGCAGCATCTTTGAAGCACATTATCCAGCCTGCGCGGAGAAAGCAGCGCAGGCACACAAGGAAGAAGGATTGAATGGCGGATTCTCAGATCCATGTCGCGCTGGCTGGTAACCCCAACTGCGGCAAGACCACGCTTTTCAACCTGATCACCGGCGCCAACGGCTACGTTGGCAACTGGCCGGGCGTCACGGTTGAGAAAAAGGAAGCCAAGCTCCTGAGCGACAAGAGCGTCACCATCACGGACCTCCCTGGCATCTACTCGCTTTCGCCCTATAGCCCCGAGGAGCAATGCTCGCGCGACTACCTCATGAGCGGCGAGCCCGATGTCGTTGTCCAGGTGGTTGACGCCACTAACCTCGAGCGCAACCTGTACCTGGCGCTTCAGGTTATCGAGACCGGCCTGCCCGTAGTCGTCGCCCTCAACATGGCCGACTTGGTCGAGAAGAACGGCGATAAGATCGACACGGACAAGCTCTCCAAAAAGCTCGGTTGCCCGGTCATGATGATTTCGGCCCTTAAGAACAAGGGTATCACGGAGCTGTTCGAGCAGGTCAAGAAGTCTGCCGCTTCCAAGGGCCAGGTGCCGGAGCATAAGTTCGATTCCTCCATCGAGGACGTTCTGGACCACATCGAGAACAACCTGCCGGCGAGCGTTCCCGCCAACAAGCGCCGCTACTACGCCGTCAAGCTGTTCGAGCGCGATGCGGACGCCTGCAAGCTTATTAACCTCACCAAGGAGAAGGCTGCTCGCGTGGAGCAGCTGGTCGCCCAGTGCGAGCAGGACTGCGACGACGATGCCGAGTCCATCATCACCGGTGAGCGCTACGGCGTGATTGCCCATATTATCGACGAGTGCCTCACCAAGGCTCCGGCCAAGATGAGCACTTCCGAGAAGATCGACCGTGTGGTTACCAACCGTATCCTGGGCCTGCCGATTTTTGTGGTTATCATGTTCTGCGTCTACTACATCGCCGTTTCCACCCTGGGCGGCACGGTGACCGACTTCACCAACGACCAGCTCTTCGGTACCGACGGTTGGTACGTGCTCGGTCAGGGCCGCGATGCCTACGACGCGGCCGTCGAGGCTGCGGGCGACAATGCCGACTCGGTCGACCCGGCACAGTACGGCCCCTATGTCCCCGGTATTACCACCATGGTGCACGACGCCCTTGTGGCGGGCGGCACCGAGGACGGTGGCCTGGTCGATTCGCTGGTCTGCGACGGTATCGTCGGCGGTCTGGGCGCCATCTTCGGCTTTGTGCCGCAGATGTTCCTGCTGTTCGTGATGCTGTCCTTCCTGGAGGACTGCGGCTACATGGCCCGCGTCGCCTTTATCATGGACCGCGTGTTCCGCCGCTTTGGCCTGTCCGGTAAGTCCTTTATCCCCATGCTCGTGTCCTCGGGCTGCGGCGTCCCCGGCGTCATGGCCACCAAGACCATCGAGAACGAGAAGGACCGTCGCATGACGGTCATGACCACCACATTCATTCCCTGTGGCGCCAAGCTGCCGATCATCGCCCTGCTCATGGGTTCCATCATCGGCGATTCTTCCACCACCGCCGCGTGGATCAGTCCGCTCTTCTACTTCCTGGGCGTCTTTGCCGTCATCGCCTCGGGCCTCATGCTCAAGAAGACCAAGCTCTTTGCCGGCCGCCCGACTCCGTTTGTCATGGAGCTGCCCGCTTATCACTTCCCGGCGATCCGCTCTTGGGCGCTGCATGTGTGGGAGCGCTGCTGGGCCTTTATCAAGAAGGCCGGCACGGTCATCTTCGCGTCCACCGTCGTCGTTTGGTTCCTCTCCAATTTTGGTAGCTACAACGGTTCCTTTGGCTTCCTGCCCGCGATGGACGGCATCCCCGAGGAGTTCATGGACTACTCCGTGCTCGCCATGCTCGGTAACCTGGTCGCTTGGATCTTCGCCCCGCTCGGCTTTAGCACCTGGCAGGCCACCGCGCTGACCGTCTCTGGTCTTGTCGCCAAGGAGAACGTCGTCGCCACCGCCGGCTCGCTGCTGTCCGTTGCCGACGCCGCCGAGACCGACCCGAGCCTGTGGACCGCGTTTGCCGGCATGTTCCCGACTATGGGCGCTTGCGTTGCCTTTGGCGCATTCAACCTGCTGTGCGCCCCGTGCTTTGCCGCCATGGGCACTATCCGCAACCAGATGGACTCCGGCAAGTGGACCGCGATTGCCATCGGCTACGAGTGCGCCTTCGCTTGGGTCATCGGCCTGTTCATCAACCAGTTCTACAACCTGCTTGTCCTTGGCCAGTTTGGTATCTGGACGGTTGTGGCCATCGTTCTGCTGGTTGCGATGCTCTTCCAGATCTTCCGTCCCATGCCTAAGCACGCTTGGACCGACGAGGATGAGAGCAATACCGCTTCCGCCGCAGTTTCCGCTTAAGTCCGAATAAGGATTAGCCCCTTTCCACGAGCCCGGGTGTCCCAGCGACACTCGGGCTTTTTGGTGAGGGAGATGTGGCATTTCCGCAGATAAAACCGACCAAAATAAACCTGTCCCTATTTGGTAGGTGGAGAATGGGGTAAAGTAAGTGGAGGTTAACTAGAGGAGGCTTGCTATGGCACCTATCGATATTGTTGTACTGGCTGTTATCGGCATTGCGTTTGCCGCCGTGTGCGTGCGCATCTACCGCAAGGGCACCTGCGCCGACTGCGCTCAGGGTGGCGTTTGCACGGGGCATTGTTCTAACAAAAAAACCTGCGCCGCGCTTAAGGGCGTAGACAAGATCGCCGAAGACTTGGGTCGCGGTATCAAATAAGGTCCAGGCATCCAGGCGCCTCGCGAGTATCCGTTCGCGGGGCGCTTTGTGCATTTGGACGCGAGCGCGGCGAGTTGAAGAGTATTTTTGGGGTATCGCTAACTATGTGGTCAACGGCCCGCTCACCGTGGTTCATGCCGTGGCAGGCGCTAAGCTCGCCGTCGAAGGCATGACCAACTACCTGGGCCTCTAACTCCATCCCACCCATCAGTTGCGGTGAAATACGGACTGTTTTGGCTGTCAAAGGCCTCATCTACTCCGTATTCCAACGCAACTTTTTTGTGGGGTGGGCTAGAGACGCTGCATGCGGTACCCGACACCCATGTGCGTCTGAATCATCTTGGGGTGAGAGGGGTCTGCCTCGATCTTCTTGCGCAGGGTGCGCATGAACACGCGCAGGCTCGCCAGATCGCTGTCCCAGCTCGTGCCCCATATCTCGCGGGTGATGAAGGTGTGGGTGAGCACCTTGTCGACGTTTTTCGCCAGAAGGACGAGCAATTTGTACTCGGTTGGGGTGAGCGAGAGCTCGCGTCCGTCTTTCGTCGCGTATCCCGCGGCGTAGTCGATATGCAGCGGACCGTTGTCGAACGTGCTCGCTTCTGTCGACTCGCTCGACGCCATCGAGGAGCGCCTCAAATTCGCACGGACGCGCGCGAGCAACTCATCCACAGAAAAGGGCTTGGTGAGGTAGTCGTCTGCCCCTGCGTCAAGTGCTGCAATCTTGTCGGAATCTTCGGAGCGCGCCGAAATGACGATAATGGGGACTGCCGACCAGCTTCTGATCTTCGTGATGACCTCGATACCGTCAATGTCGGGAAGGCCGAGGTCGAGCATGATGAGGCTGGGACCGTGCGACACCGCATCCATGATGGCAGCCTGGCCGTTGCAAACCTTGCTCACGACGTAGCCGTGGAGGTCAAGCGCGGTCGAAACGAGGTTTTGAACGGTCAGGTCATCTTCGACCAGGAGGATGCGTGGCTTAGCGGCATTATTCATGAATCTCGATCTCCTCGGCGGGCAGGGTAAAACGGAAGACGGCCCCATGGGGGTGGTTGTCGCGAACTTCGATGACGCCGCCATGTGCCTCCACGATGGAGCGGCAGAGCGACAGCCCAAGGCCGATGCTTCGACGCGAATCCACGGGCTGCGTATTGCTTGAGGTGAAGAAGCGCTCAAAGATATGAGGCTTGTCGCAGTCTGCCACACCCGGCCCATCGTCTGCGACGTCCACCACGACGAACGCACCCTCGCGACGTGCGCTGATGGTGACAGTCGAGTCCTCGGGCGTGTATTTGAAGGCGTTCATGATGAGATTCGTAAGCACCTGCATGATGAGATGGACGTCGATGCGTACCAGCAGGATGTCGTCAGTGTGCTCGATGGTGACGGCACGTCCATGCGATGCTTGGGCGACATGGCTGAGGGCGGCCTCGATGACCTCGTCGATGAGCTCGGATGTTAAGTTGAGGCGAATGGTGCCGTCCTCGACGCGTGTGATGGCGAGGAGGTTCTCCACGGTATCGATAAGCCAGAGGGAGTCATCGTAGATGGCATCGGCAAGATCGCAGCGTTGTTCGAGGCTAAGCCTCTCGTCGCTCTTCCGAAGGATTGCCGCAGATCCGGATATAGCCGTGAGGGGTGTCCTCAAATCGTGGCCGATGGAGCGCAAAAGGTTGGCGCGCAGCTGCTCGTTTTTCGCCAAGACCGCAGCCTCTTCGCGCTCTTGCGCCGCCCGGTCACTTTCGAGCGCCAAGGCGCATTCACCTACGATAGATAGGACGATCGAATGCTCGAAGGCTTCGATCTCGCGCCCCTCCAGGTCGATGCCGATGACACCGAATACCTTGTCGCCGGTGCGAACCGCGAGGTAGAGACAGCGCGCCTCAGGCAGGGTCCGCGTGCTTGCGCCCGCGCGCTTGTTGTTGGTGTAGGTCCAGGTTGCAACGGCGCGCTCGTAGTCGGTGAGCAGCGACGCGGATCGGTTTTCGGTGCCAGCGGACTCATAGAGCGCCTTGCCGAGCGTGCCGTGTTCGGCGGTGTAGAAGACCACGTCGAGTTTTAGCAGTTTGACGAGTTGGTTCATGGCGACGCGGGCACACTCCTCCGCGCTATGGGCTTGCTGCAAGAGCTGGTTCGTTTCGAGGAGTACGCGCGTTTTGAATGCGTTCTCGGCGGAGGTACGGGCGTTGTCGGCGATGCGCGCAGTTAACTCGCCGGCGACCATAGCGGTAGCGAACATGATGCCGAACGTGACCAGATAGCTTCGGTCGTAGCTGGCGAGCGAAAACAGAGGCGTGACGAAGCAGAAGTTGTAAAGCACTACAGAGAGTACGCTCGATACGATCGTGCAGATACGCCCCGTCGTGGTGACGGCGGTCAGCAGGGCCGTGAGGATATAGAGGGATATGATGCTGGAATCGGCAAATCCCAGATGGCGGAAAGCCGTGCCGATCGCCGTGGCGACAAGAGAGAGGGCCAGCGTGCGAAGCACGTCTCGGCTGCTGGGCGGCTGCAGGGCGACCGCGCGGCGGCGTCCTTTGGGCCGGGAGGGCGGAGTCGACTGGTCTGGAATGATGTAAATGTCGAGGTTCGGGGCGAATGTTATGAGCTGTTCTACGAGAGATTTGCGGCCGAAGAGGGCCTGACGGACGCTGCTGCGCTCGCCCGTGCGCCCCATGACGATCTTCGAAATACCCGACAGGCGCGCGAACTCGGAGATCTGAAACGCGATGTCGTCGCCATAGACGGTTTCCATATGTGCTCCGAGCTGCTCGGCTAGGGCGATATTGGCTGCAAGCTTGGCGCGCTCATCATCGCTCATGGCTTGCGTGCGCGGGCTCTCTACGAACAGGGCGACGAGCTCGCTGCGAAACGCTTTCGCCATGCGTGCGGCGGCACGGACGATGCGGGGATTGGTCGGCGCCGGGGAGACACAGACTAAGATACGCTCCCTGGTGTAGTAGTCACGGTTTCCCAGCACGCGTGCGGCATCTGTGAGGTGGCCGGTGCGATCGGCGCAGCGGCGCAGCGCGATTTCTCGGAGTGCGGTGAGGTTCTCGACGGTAAAAAAATGCTGTTGCGCTCGGTCGGCTTGTGCGGGACGGTAGACGAGGCCGGCGCGAAGGCGCTCAAGTAGGTCTTCGGGCTCTATGTCGACGAGCTCGACCTGGTCGGCATCATCGAAGATACGGTCGGGGATTCGTTCGCTCACGACAACGCCGGTGATGGATGCAACCATGTCGTTTAGGCTCTCGATGTGCTGAACGTTCACGGTCGTATAGACGTCGATGCCCGCATGTAGAAGTTCCTCGACGTCTTGATAGCGTTTGTCGTGGCGAGACCCCGGCGCATTCGTATGGGCAAGCTCGTCGACAAGGATGAGCTGAGGGGCGCGTTCGATAGCCGTATCTAGATCGAACTCGCTGAGCGCAATGCCGTTGTGCTCGATGAGTTTACAGGGCACGTTCTCAAGCCCTTGTGCAAGATGGGCAGTTGCCGGACGTTCGTGCGGCTCGATGTATCCCGCGACGACATCGACACCTCGCCGCTTGGCGGCGTGGGCGGCTTGAAGCATCGCATAGGTTTTACCTGTGCCAGCAGCGTAGCCAAAGAAAATCTTGAGGTGTCCCCGGCTGGTTCGAGCGTCGTCGGCGACCTCGTCTTTCTCAATTGCCTTGAGGATGAGGTCTGGATTGACGCGAGTGTCCGATGCGTCGCGCTGCATAGCGTAGCCTTTCTGAAGCGTTGTCCATGCGTGCATACGCGGTGAGGGCGCCGCTGTATGCTCGCGAGGTCGAGTATAGGCGCACTGCAGCAGCAATAGTGCTTTCTACCTGCATCTTTACGGCATCTTAAGGTCGTGAGCCCCAGCCCTCACGCCTCTTTAATCCCTAGAAGCGTTTACTGTCCCCAGGCGCTTGCGAGAGCAGGCGTCCGAGGCATCGGACCGCGCGTGAAAGGGGCGGTGAATGGACATCCTCATTCCCATCATCGGAGTCGTCTGCATTGGACTCCTTATCTATTACATCTACATTCTGATGAGGAGTGATTCGTAAACTATGGACGCTGCGATTCAGTACATCTTGTACTTTGCCGTGCTCGTCGTCCTGGCCGTTCCGCTCGGTCGGTTCATGGCCCATATCATGGATGGTGAGCATACGTTCCTGTCGCCTGTGATTGCTCCTGTGGAGCGTGGCGTCTATCGTCTGCTTCGCATCGACGCGGCAGAGCAGATGGGGTGTAGGCGCTATTTGGCGAGCGTGCTGGTCTTTTCGGGGATCGGCCTCGTGGCTCTTGTGGCACTCCAGGTGCTTCAGTCCTTCTTGCCAGGCAATCCCCAGCACCTGCCGGGTGTGTCATGGAACCTGTCGTTCAATACGGCTGCTTCCTTCATAACCAACACTAACTGGCAGTCCTACTCCGGTGAGACCACCCTGTCCTACCTTGTGCAGTTCATGGGTCTCACCGTGCAGAACTTCGTTTCCGCCGGCACCGGTATCGCGGTCATGTTCGCGCTGATCCGCGGCTTCCGTCAGGTCAAGGAGCAGGGTCTGGGTTCCTTTTGGGTCGACCTCACCCGCACCGTCCTGTACGTGCTCATCCCGCTGAACCTCGTGTTCGGCATCTGCCTGGCTGCCGGTGGCGTCATCTCCAACTTCCAGCCGGCTCAGAAGGCTGAGCTCGTAGAGCCCGTCGCTGTCCAGCCTAATGCAGACGGCGGCTGGAGCGTCATCGACGGCGCCGAGATTGAGGGCGACACGGTCAAGGTCGACGGCAAGGTTGTCGAGGGCGCACGCGTGGTCACCGAGCAGTTCCTGCCCCAGGGTCCCGCGGCTCCTCAGGTCGCCATCAAGCAGTCCGGCACCAACGGCGGCGGCTTCTTCGGCGTGAACTCCGCTCATCCGTATGAGAACCCCAGTGCCTTCACCAACATCATCGAGATGACCAGCCTGCTGCTGATCCCGGCCGCCTGTTGCTTCACCTTCGGTATCGGCGTCAAAAACACCAAGCAGGGCAAGGCCATCTTTGCCGCCATGTTCATCCTGCTGGTGATCTTCACCGGCATCATCGCCCTCAACGAGCATGCGGGCACACCGCAGCTGGCCGATGGCGGAGCGGCCAACATCGAGATGACCGACGGTCAGGCCGGCGGCAACATGGAGGGCAAGGAGAGCCGCTTCGGTATCGCCTCCTCTTCCACCTGGTCCGCTTTCACGACGGCTGCTTCCAACGGCTCGGTTAACTCCATGCACGACTCCTACACCCCGCTGGGCGGTTTTGTCCAGATGCTCCAGATGGCTCTGGGCGAGGTCGTCTTCGGCGGCGTGGGCTGCGGCCTGTACGGCATGATCGGCTTCGCCATCCTCACGGTGTTCATCGCCGGCCTCATGGTCGGACGCACGCCTGAGTTCCTGGGCAAGAAGATCGAGCCGGGCGAGATGCGCTGGGCAGTTGTCCTGTGCCTGGCAACTCCGTTTGCCATTCTGGTGTGCTCGGCCATCGCCTGCATGGTGCCCGGTCTTGCCGACCAGCTCAACAATGGTGGCGCGCACGGCTTCTCCGAGGTGCTGTATGCCTTCACCTCATGCGGCGGCAACAACGGCTCGGCGTTTGCAGGCATGAACTGCAACATTCCCTGGATCAACGTCATGCTCGGCCTCGAGATGCTGTTCGCCCGCTTCATGCCCATCATCGGTACGCTGGCTATCGCCGGCTCGCTGGCCAAGAAAGGTAAGGTCGCCGAGAGCGCCGGTACCCTGTCTACCACCAACGGCATGTTCGTATTCCTGCTCGTGTTCATCGTTCTGCTGATCGGTGCTCTGAGCTTCTTCCCGGCCCTGGCGCTTGGCCCCGTTGCCGAGTTCTTCCAGATGATTGCGTAAAGGAGGGCGCAGATTTATGGCTATGCAAAAAGACATGATGGGCCGCGCGGTCCGCGACTCGTTTGCCAAGTTGGATCCTCGCGTCCAGATTCAAAACCCGGTCATGTTCCTGGTGTGGCTTTCCGCCGTCATGACCTCCGTCCTGGCCGTCGCTTCCATCTTCGGTGTGCAGGACGCGGGTGTGCCCACTTACTATGTGGTCGCCATCGCGGTCATCCTGTGGCTCACCGACCTGTTCTCGAACTTCGCTGAGGCGCTTGCCGAGGGCCGCGGTAAGGCCCAGGCCGATTCCCTGCGTGCGGCCAAGAAGGATGTCGAGGCCCATCGCATCGAGTCCGTTGAGGACAAGGAGCACTTCACCGTCGTTCCCGGCACCGAGCTCACGCGCGGCGACCTGGTGATCGTACGCGCCGGCGAGCAGATTCCGGGAGACGGCGATGTCATCGAGGGTGCCGCCTCGGTTGATGAGTCGGCCATCACCGGCGAGTCTGCACCCGTGGTTCGCGAGGCTGGCGGCGACCGCTCTGCCGTTACCGGTGGTACCACGGTGCTGTCCGACTGGATCATCGTCAAGATCTCCAGCGAGCCCGGCCAGAGCTTCCTGGACAAGATGATCGCGATGGTCGAGGGTGCCGCGCGTAAGAAGACCCCTAACGAGATTGCTCTGGAGATCTTCCTGGTGGCCCTCTCCATCGTCTTTATCCTGGTCACGTTGGCCCTGTATTGTTACTCCTGCTTCTCGTCCGGTCTTAACGACATGGTCAACCCCACGGCCGTGACCACGCTCGTGGCGCTGCTCGTGTGCCTGGCTCCCACTACCATCGGCGCCCTTCTGTCCGCCATCGGCATCGCCGGCATGAGCCGTCTGAACGAGGCCAACGTGCTGGCCATGTCCGGCCGCGCCATCGAGGCCGCCGGCGACGTCGACATCCTCATGCTCGACAAGACCGGCACCATCACCCTGGGTAACCGCCAAGCCGCCGAGTTCATCCCGGTCGACGGCGTCGATCCCGCGGAGCTGGCCGATGCCGCCCAGCTTTCCTCGCTGGCCGACGAGACCCCCGAGGGCCGTTCCATCGTCGTGCTCGCCAAGGAGCAGTTTGGGCTGCGCGGCCGCACACTCGAGGATAAGGGCATGGAGTTCATCCCGTTCACCGCGGCAACGCGTATGTCCGGCGTGAACTACGAGGGCAATGAGATCCGCAAGGGCGCTGCCGATTCCGTGCGCACCTATGTGGAGGCAGCCGGCGGCGTGTTCTCCCAGGAGTGCGACGACGTCGTCGAGCGCATCGCCAAGGCCGGCGGCACCCCGCTGGTCGTGACCAAGAACTGCCGCGTGCTGGGCGTTGTGTACCTCAAGGACATCATCAAGTCCGGCGTTAAGGAGAAGTTCGCCGACCTGCGCAAGATGGGCATCAAGACCATCATGGTGACGGGCGACAACCCGCTCACCGCCGCGGCAATCGCCGCCGAGGCCGGCGTTGACGACTTTCTGGCCGAGGCCACCCCTGAAGGCAAGCTCGAGAAGATCCGCGAGTTCCAGCGTGAGGGCCACCTGGTCGCCATGACCGGCGACGGCACCAACGACGCGCCCGCTCTGGCCCAGGCCGACGTCGCCGTGGCCATGAACACGGGCACCCAGGCTGCCAAGGAGGCCGGCAACATGGTCGACCTCGACTCCAGCCCCACCAAGCTCATCGAGGTCGTGCGTATTGGCAAGCAGCTGCTCATGACCCGCGGTTCGCTCACGACCTTCTCGGTGGCCAACGACGTGGCGAAGTACTTCGCTATCATCCCGGCCCTGTTCTCGCCGATCTACCCGGGCCTTGGCGCGCTCAACATCCTCGGTCTGGCAAGCCCGCTGTCCGCGGTTCTTTCGGCCATCATCTATAACGCGCTCGTTATCGTCGCGCTGATCCCGGCCGCGCTGAAGGGCGTTAAGTATCGCGAGGTCCCGTCCGGACAGCTGCTGACCCACAACCTGCTCGTGTGGGGTCTGGGCGGCATCGTTGCCCCGTTCGTATTCATCAAGCTCATCGACATGCTGCTCGCGTTATGCGGCATTATGTAAGTGGAGGTTTGTATGTTCAAAGGTGTTACATCGCGCGCACTGGGCGTGTTCGCGCTGTTTACCGTTGTCTGCGGCCTGGGCTATACGCTCGTCGTGACCGGCATCGCCCAGGTTGCGTTCCCGTATCAGGCGAACGGTTCGCTCATTACGGTCGACGGCAAGGTTGTGGGTTCCGAACTCATCGGCCAGAACTTTGATGACGAAGCCCACATGTGGGGTCGTATCCAGAACGTGTCAATTGTCGAAGGCGAAGACGGCGAGCTCATGGCGTATGGTGTCCCGTCCAACCTGTCCCCGGCGAGTGAGGAGTATCGGCAGCTGATAGATGCGCGCGTGAAGAAGATCCGCGCCGCCAACCCCGATGCCGATATGGACGCCGTGCCCGTCGATCTGGTGACGTGTTCGGGGTCCGGTCTCGACCCGGAGATCTCTCCGGATGCCGCCGAGTACCAGGTTCCGCGCCTTGCCAAGGCCACGGGCAAAAGTGAGGACGAGGTGCGCGACATCATCGCCGCGTGCACCAAGGGCCGTTTCCTCGGCGTGTTCGGCGAGCCCACGGTCAACGTGCTCAAGGTGAACCTTATGCTGGACGGCGCGCTGTAGGTGAGGAAGTGGCGGATGAGGGCATGACTGACTATCTGAGCCCTCAATTCCACCCCGCCCATCAGTTGCGGTGAAATACGGACTGTTTTGCCTGTCAAAAGCTTCATCTACTCCGTATTCCACCGCAACTTTTTTATGAGGGTCGGGATTGAAGGTGGGGAGTGCGAGCGAGTGCGAATGCGGCGGTTACTGATACGATAGGTACGTTAGCAACTGCCGCCGAGCGGCTCAAACGAAAGGAACC
>DXZM01000043.1:0-10059 GCA_019419665.1 Collinsella sp. | reverse complement strand
CGTTGGCCTTGGAGCCCACGGCCATCACCACGTAATCGCAGGCGATCTTCACCGGCTCCTCGGCGCCATCCTCGGTGGTGCGCACGGCCTCCACGCCCTCGTCGGTAATGGCGGTCAGGCGGGTCTTAACGTGCTGCTCCACGTTGTGCTCTGCAAAGTCGCTCATAATCAGCGGCAGAATGGTCTCGGACTCGCCCGCGGCAATCTTGTCGAGCATCTCCACGATCGCCACCTCGCAGCCGTGCTGCAGCAGGTACTCGGCAGTCTCGGTGCCCACCAGGCCGCCGCCGATAACGGCGACGCGGCCCGTAAGCTCCGCCTTGCCGGCCAGCACATCCCAGCTCGAGACGACCTTCTCCGAGTCAGCGCCCGGAACGGGGATGACCACGTCGTGCGCACCCACGGCCACAATCGCGGCGTCGGCGGCGTTGAGGCCCTCAGTGGTAGCGGCATGGTTGAGCTCGACCTTCACGCCCAGGCCGGGCAGAATCTTCTCGTAGTACTCGACCGAGCGCATGATCTCGTCCTTGCGCGGGGGCGCGGCCGCCAGCACAATCTGACCGCCCAGATGATCGCTCGCCTCGTAGACGGTCACGTCGTAGCCGCGCTTGGCCGCCACGCGCGCGGCCTCCAGGCCGGCAATACCGCCGCCCACCACGGCAATCTTCTTGTCGCCCTCGCCCGGCTTAATAGCGATGGTCGCCTCGTCGCCGTTCTCGGCATTGAGCACGCACGAGATGTACTGGCGGTTTTGAATCGCATCGACGCAACCCTTGTTGCAGTTGAGGCACTCGCGGATGGGCTCACCCGTGGCGGCCTTGAGCGCAATGTCGGGGTCGCACATGAGCGAGCGGCCGTACGCGACGATGTCGGCCGAACCGTCTTCCAGGATCTTCTCGCCCGCCTCGACCGAGACAACGCGGCCGACGGTTGCCACCGGCACGGAGACCAGGGCCTTGACGCGCTCGGCCACGGGCAGCGTCCAGTTGTAGGGCATGGCGCCCATGGGCGGAATGGTGTCGCCCATGTTGCCGGTGTGGTTTGCCTGCGCAACCTGGATCATGTCGATGCCCGCGCCCTCGAGCAGCTTGGCAAACTCGCAGGCCTCGTCGGGCAGCAGGCCGCCCTTGCCGCGCGGCGTGCCGTCGGGGTTCTCCATGATCACTGGGAGCTTATACTCCACCATCAGCTGCGGCGCGGCCTCCTTAATGGCGGCGACGACCTCGAGCGCGTAGCGAACGCGGTTCTCGAACGAGCCACCGTACTCGTCGGTGCGCTGGTTGAGGATGGCCGAGCACAGCGAACCCACTAGGCGGTCGCCGTGGACCTCGATGGCGTCGATCCCGGCCTGCTGCGCGCGGGCGGCCGAGGCGGCGATAGCCTCCTTGATCTGGGTGAGCTGCTCTACGCTCGCCTCGTTCACAAAGTGCTGCATGTCGTGGTGCAGCTTGGCATATGCCTGCTTGCGGATCTCGTTGGACTCGGCCATCTTGGCGGCAAAGGTCTCCTCGTCGCCGGCGGCCTTGGCCTCCTGCGCGGCCTTGGCGGCGGCCATGGAACCCATGACCATGCGGCCGACACCGGGCACGTCGTACTCGGGGTGGAACAGCTGCAGCGCGACCTTGGCGCCGTGCTTGTGAACGGCGTCGGCCAGCGCCTTAAACGTGGGAATCTGAGCGTCAGTCGCCAGCTTGGGCGTGGGGCTTGCGGTCATAACGGGAGCGACGTCGCCGATGACGATGTAGCTCACGCCGCCACGGGCCAGGCGCTCGTAAAAAGCCAGGCTGCGCTCGCCAATGGAACCGTCGCGCTCCTCGTAGCCGGTGGTCAGCGGCGGAAACATAATGCGGTTCTTGAGCTCAAGGGGGCCAACCGTAATGGGCTGGAGCAACTTAGTGGCAGGTGCGGTCATGGACATTCCTCTCTTGTAGGCGCGGCGGCGATGTTGCCGCGTAGTTGTCTAAAGGATATGGCATGGGGGCACGGGGGCGCAACGTAAATCGGCGGACAGCAGGTGGCGGCAGGTGGATGGGGTGTGGCGGGGCGTCGGTTTGTCTCAATCTGTAACAGTTAGGCCCTATTTTGCCGAGCAACTGTTACAGATTGAGACAAACCAATCTAGCCTGCCGAAAGATCTAGATCTGTAACAGTTACTCAGTAAAAACCGTCCCTCGTGTTACAGATTTAGACAAACGAAGACCGTCCTGCCGAAACATCTCAATCTGTAACAACTACAGACCAAAACCGGACCCACCTGTTACAGATCGAGACATTCTCCAACAACAGCGCCACCCCGTTCGAGGAAACGACCGCCACACTCACCTTTTTAAACAACCTAATACTGCACAGCCTGCAATAATAATTTGGTCACGCGTCGACTACGGCGAAGACGCGGCAGAAGGGACACCCATGCAACCGAGTACCACCGATACGTCTACCGCAAAGCAAGCGCTGCTCGAGGCGCTCTTGAGCGACGCGGGGCTCAAGAGCCTCACGCAAACGGCCTCTGCCGCTATGGACAACCCGGTGCTCGTCGTCGATCCCGTGTACCGCTATGCCGCCCGCGGCGGCTTTGAGCTCGACGATGACGACGACTCCCCCTTTGCAGCCATCACCCGCGCCGAGCTCTCCGAAGGTGACATGCTGCAGGACGAAGCCGTGCGATACATCATCAAATGCGGCTTAGACGAGGAGATTGCCCGCTCGACAGGCCCGCTTACACGCTATAACGACATGTTCCGCCTCAACACCATGACCGATGCGATCAAGGTGCACGGCACGTGTCTGGGCCGGGCGATGATGATCGAACGCAATCACGCCTTTGGCGATAGCGATCGCGAGGTCTTTGAGTTCTTCGTCCGACTGCTCGCGCAAGAACTGCAGAAAGGCGGCTTTCTTTCGTTGGGCGGCCAGCAACAGGGGCCATATTTTCTCTCGCGCCTCCTGGACGACGAAATCCCCAACCCCATCACCTGCACACGCAAAATGCAGCTCGTCGGCTTTGCGCCGCTTCCCGCCCTCTACGTTGTATGCCTGCTCAAAAAAGATTCCCAGCTCGAGGCGCGCGAGGCGGAGAGCATCCGAGGACAATTGCAGCCGCTACTGCACCATAGCCTTATCACCATGTACGAAGGTGAGCTCGTGGCGCTGGTAAGCCGTCCGCCCTCCACGCAGCTACCCGCCAACGATGAGGCGATCCTTGCCCGCGTTGCTGCCACGAACAATTTGTTCATTGGCATCAGCAACGAGTTTTCCCAGGCAACCGATGTGCGTTCGCACCTCAATCAGGCACGCGCCGCCATTCGATACGGCTCGACCTTTACCAAAATCCTCGAAGACACCCATGTGTATCGCTATTGCGAATACACCTACATGGAAATGCTCGACATCTGCAACGACCACATCAACCTTATAAACTACTGCCATCCGGCAATCTGGGCACTTTGGAAGCATGACCAGTCGCACGATTCCGAGCTGGTCGAGACGCTCTTTGCCTTTATGCAGCACAGCTGTAACACGGTGCGCACCGCCGCGATCTTGTCGCTTCACAAAAACACGCTGCTCTATCGCATTAACCGCATAAAGGAAATCACCGGTAACGACTTGGCATCGGGAGAGGACCTCTTTTTGTTCCACCTCTCGATTCGCACCCTAATCTACCTTGGCTTTCTTGAGCCGAGGATTAAGCCCCGCACCAGCGCCGACCTGCACTGCCGCAAGTAGGCCGGGCGGGGCTTGGGCAAAACTAGTCGCGCTTAATCTCCAGCGTGGGGAACGTCATCTTGGCGTACTTTTCCATGAGCGGCTTTACTTCGTCCATATGGGCGAAGAACTCGTCGCGGGTCTTGTTGATCTCGTTGAGGTGCTCAGCGCGCGCGTGGTCGTCGTTGCGGTCGCGAATCAGGCCGTTCTCGGCAATCTTGAGCTTGGGGCGACCGGTGCGCTCGTCGGTTACGATATCGCCGCCGGCGCCGCAGACCGCACACTCCCAGGGAAACTCGACCCCATCCCAATGCTTGTCGCCGGGGTACACCAGGGAGCTGTGGCAGTTGGGACACACGCCGTCATCCGGATCGCCCAGCCAGCAGCGCTCGTCAACAGGCGTGCGAATGGCCTTGACGATGTTCTCGCCCATCTTGTGGGCGCGGGCGATCTGTCCGCCCCACTCCACGTCGTCTCCCCACACATAAGCATTGCCCGGGCGGCCGTCGCGCTGCGCCATATAGCGATCGACAACAGTCATCGACATGGTAAACATAGTCGCCTGCAGGCTCTCCAGTGCCAGGGACTGCCAATCGTGCATGGAACCGCCGACGGAGATGAGGCCGGCAACGGTATGCGGATTCTCCTTTACGGCACCGATGGCAAGCAAGAACGAAAGCTCGTATGCCAAGAAGCGCTGGGCAAAGCGGGTGTACACCGAGCTGGGCGTAAGGTCGTAGGTCGGAACCGAGAAGATCACGCCCTGGCAGGTCTGCAGTTCGCGAATAATCGCATCTACATCGTCTTTGTTTTTAAGAACGCAGCCGTGATATTCCTTTTGCAGGCCGGCGCCCATCTTTCCCATCTGCATGGTGCAGCCCTCGCAACCGGTGCAGGGCAAGATGTTATAGTCGAACAAATTGATCAGCTCGACCTCGCCGCCAGCCTCGCGCACCGCGCAAAGGGCCTCTTTGGCCAAAGCCTCGCCGTTGCCACCGTGCCTGCCGGCACAAATCGCCATCACTTTAAACGACATGGTCGCTCCTCTCCAGAGCATTTTGGACACGGATTCTGCCCGTGTGTACTTCGCAAAAAGCGTACGGCAGACGTAAAACATGCGCACCGTCCAGGCAACCAAGGCCCGCTCGGTATTTGCGGAATACCTCGTGCAGATAAACAAAGGCCCCTCCCGCATGCCTACAAGGGACAAAACGGAAGGGGTCGGCGCTCTTATTTGCGCTTAAAGGGAATGGGTTTGGGCGGGCACTTGGGCTTGACGGCCCCAGCCGTGACGATCGCGCCGTTGTCGCAGATATCCAGGCAGGCACCGCACTGGGTGCAAGCCTTTTGGTCGATCACGTGGATGAACCGCGGCCTTCCCAGAATCGCGTCCTCCTCGCAAACGTCCGAATCGACACACTTGTTGCATGCCTGGCATTTGGAGGCGAGGATATGGAAGGTCAAGAATGCCTGGCATTCCCCGGCGGCACAGACCTTCTTGGTGGTGTGCTGCATAATCTCGCCCTCGAACAGGTCGAGGAACGACTGCACCGTGCGCGCCAGCACGCGACCCTGCTCGCACAGGCACTGCGCCTGCATCACGGGGCAAAGGTCACGAAGGAGCGCCAAGTCACCCGGCTTGCCCTTCTTGCGGCAGATATCGGCAAGAATCGTTGCAATCTGATGCGAGCCCTCGTAGCCAAAGACACAGCGTCCGCAGCTCTCGTGACGATAGAGCGTGCAAATGTCCAAAAGCGCCTTTGCCATGCAGTTTTTGGCGGTGTAGACGCGCACGTAGTCGCTGCATAGCTCAATCTTTGAGGTGTCATCGGGCCTCAGCAGCAGACCGCTGGGATAGCCAATCCCCACCGCTTTAGCGTCGTCGGCGCCCGCCGCGGCAACCAGGGATTCCGCACTCACGACACGGTCGACCTCAACGGGCTCCTCGGCCCCGTCAATCCACACCCAGCGCTTGCCTTCGGCGGCAAGTAACTCTGATCCGCTCAGGCAGCGGTCGGCGCCATCGCCCTCGCAGCAAGATGGGAGAGGCTTTTCGCCGTCGAGCATCTTGGCCGCGGCCGAACCGTTGGCATAGACAAAGCCCAGGCTCGGGTCGCACTCGATCACGCGGCAGGACTCGCCCAACGCATCCGCGAGCGCGGCAGAGACCTCATCGCCTGCCGGTACCAAAACCGCCTGGGCACCGGCCCCTGCAATTTTTTCCGCAGCGGCCGCCACGTCCTTCTTAAGGAGCCAGAGCGCGACGGGGGCCTGCTTATGCGCAGGCATAAAGTTGATGATCGTCATGGGTTATCGCTCCTTTCCTAGTATTCGTTCCACAGGCGCGGCGTACTGATCGTTAGGCGCAAATCGCACTGCAAGCAGCGGCTCGCCTCGCACGTAGCCTCATGGTCGGTATAGGGGCACTCAAACGTATCGAAGTTATCCTTACGCGTCTGGGCATCGACAAACTCGGGCTGCACGGCATCGTCGTAGAAGCCCTCGGGGACGCGGCCAATCCACTGCTCGGGAGCATCATGCTCGGTCAGCTCCTCGTCGATGTTGCCATCGCCACCCAAAGCGCGGTCGATGGCCGAGGCGCACGTGCGACCTGCAGCGATTGCCGCGATCACCGATTTGGTACCCGTCACGCAGTCGCCCGCCGACCAGATGCCTTCAACGCTCGTCTTGCCTTCGGTATCGGCCACGATATACGGGCCGTGCGTAAGCTCAAGGCCCATCTGGGCCGTGCCCTCGGGCTTTTGACCCACGGCAAAGATCACGCAGTCGGCATCGATGGTCTTCTCGCCGCCGTCGAGCAGTTCGGTGACGGCGCGGTGGTTCTCGTCAAAGTAGAACCGCTCGATCTTGTGGATCGTCATGGAACCGACCTTGCCCGAACCGTCCTCGGTCTCGTTAATGCTGGTAAAGGCATAGGCATCGTGCAGGACCACGCCTTCCTCGGCGGCCTCGGCACGCTCCTCGGGCGTCGAGGTCATCGCGTCTTGGGCCTCAAGGCAGGCGACATCGACCGAGGCGGCACCCAGACGCACGGCAGTGCGGGCGCAGTCGTACGCCACGTTGCCGCCGCCAAGCACCACGACGCGCTTGCCCGTCAGGTCCGGGGCGCTGCCCATACGGGCGGCCTTCAGAAAATCGGTGTTACGCAGCACGCCTTCGAGGTCGTGGCCGGGCATGGGAAGCACCGTTCCGTCATGCGTGCCCACCGCAACCAGCGCGGCATCGAAGCCCTGCTCCAAAAGCGCCTGGGGCTCGGCGATTCGCTCGCCACAGCGCAGCTCAATGCGCGGCTCGGCGTCATCACCCTGGGCAATCTCTAAAATCGTCGCAACCTCGGCATCGACCGTGGCATCGGGCAGGCGATACGCCGGAATGCCGTAGCGCATCTGGCCGCCGACCTTCTCGTTGGCCTCGAACACCACGACCTTGTGGCCCTTCTCGGCGCAATAGAGTGCGGCGGTCAAGCCGGCGGGACCGGCACCCACAACGGCGACGCTCTTGCCGCTCAGCGGCTCATGGCGCACGTTGGCCTTCCAGTCGCCCGCATCGCGCACGGCCGCGGCGCGCTTAAGACGGCAAACCGAAACCGGCGTGCCGTTGAGCTCGTTGCGCTTGCAGGCATCCTGGCAGCTATGGACGCAAATGTCGCCCAGGCTCTCGGGGAACGGGACCTTCTCGCGCACCACCGCGGCGGCTCGGGTGTACTCGCCGTTACGGATGTGACGCAGGTAGCGTGGGATATCCACGTGGGCGGGACAGCCCGAGCGACAGGGGACCACGTTGTCGGCATAGGACTTGTTCTCATCGAACATATCGAGCGTGTCGACGATCGAGCCCGTGGGACACACTTCGATACAGGCACCGCAAAAACGGCATCCGGCCTCTTGCAGACTCACGCTGCCGTCCGTACCAATGCGAATGCCGTCCTCGGTGCGCTGGTAGTCCAAGACGCCGGCGCCGCGCAGCTCGCGGCACGCGCGCACGCAGCGACCGCACCGAATGCAGCGGGTGAACATATGGGTGATCAGCGGGTTCGATTCGTCCGTGGCGACCGGACGGCTCTTGGTGCGCCAGCGCGCAGGCGAAACTCCCAGGTACTGATGCATAGACTGCAGCTCGCACTTGCCGTACTTGGGGCAGCCGGTGCAATCGGCGGGATGCGTGGCCAAGATAAGCTCCATTGCCAGCTTGCGCACGCGCTCGGCCTGCTCGCCTGTCGTGTTGACGACCATTCCCTCGGCAACCTGCGTCTTGCAGGCACACACCGGCTCATCTTGGCCTTCGATCTCGACCATGCACAGACGGCATCCGCCGACGGCCTCAAGATCGGGATGTTTACACAGATGCGGAATATAGATACCGGCATCGAGCGCGGCTTCCAGGACATTTTGCCCTTCGCGTGCCTCGACCTCGGCTCCATTAATCGTTAGCTTCATTCGTTCCCCTCAAAACGTCGCTCTTGTCCAGAAAGGCGCCCGGGATCAAAGCGATCCCGAGCGCCTCGCTTGTAGGGCAAATCCCCGCCCGCACCCAACGCGTGGGTGTCTGCAGGCGCGAACAGCTGCGGTGTTACGACCACTCCTCGTCGCCCGCATCCTCAAAGAGGGCTGCGGCGGCGTTTTCGCCGGCGATGCGACCCGAGTTAAGGCAGAAGCCCATGGTGTTACCCGGGATGCAGTAGTTATAGGAGTCGCCATAGATGGTGCAGGCGTCGGTGCCAACGCAGTACAGGCCGGGGATGACCTCATAGTCGTCGGTCATGACCTCCATCTTGTGGTTAATGAGCACGCCGCCCAGGGTGCCGTAGGCGCCACAGTACTGCTTGCAGCAATAGAAGGGGCCCTTCTCGAGCGGCTTCATAAACTCGCGCTCTTTCTCAAAGATGTCGTCCCAGCCGTTGTCGCACATCTCGTTGTACTCGTCGACGTTGGCGAGCAGACCCTCCACGTCGATACCCGCCTTCTCGGCAAGCTCCTCCAGCGTATCGGCCTGGCAGATTGCTGGATAGCCGGCCTCCAGGTCGCGGTTCCACTGCTCCTCAAAGCCGTCGTACAGGTCGTGCGGATGAACGTGGCTGACGATATCCGGACCATCCTTCTTCCAGTGCTTGAGCATACGGGAATCAAAGATGGCATAGGCGACCTTGCCGGGAAGATGGTTGATGGCGTTGCCGACAAAGGTGGTGTTGAAGATCTCGTCCTCCGGCATAAAGCGCTCGCCCAGGCGGTTGCACCAGTAGCACGGCTGACGGAATGCGCCCTCGACATAGAAGTGGTTCATGTTGTCGGGGATCTGATACATGAGCTCCATGGTCACCGGGGTGTGGCCGCCGCCGACCTCGTGGCACATGTTGATGCCGTCGCCGTCCATGCCCGGAATGGCAAACGAGAACAGGTCTTTACCCCACTCAAAGTCGAGCTTCTCCTTGATGAGCTTGGCGTTGTTGCCAAAACCGCCCGTGGCGACAATCGCGGACTTACACGAGATCTGGTACTCCTCGCCGTCCTTGTCCTTTGCGGTCACGCCGCAGATGGCGCCGTCCTCGCCCTTGATAAGGCCGGTGCCCGGGCACTCAAACATAAACTCGACACCCAGGTCCTGGGCACGCTCGGTCATGCGCTTGGTCATCGTGGTCGCCGCGCGAGGACCGGGCTCCGAGCCATCCTCGGGCTGCACGACATGCCAGGTGTACTCGCCGTCGGAATAGGCACGCGTGCGCTCGCGGGCGCGGAACGCCGGACGCACGGAGTTAAACACCACGCCCATATCCTGCAGCCATGCGATGGTATCGCCCGACTTAAAGTAGTAGTCGCGCACCAGGCGAGCATCGACCTGGTAATGGGTGTAGAACATATGGCGACGGAAGAGCTCGCCAGGCGTGACCTCGATCATCGAAGCCTTCTGAAGCGGAGAGCCAGCGGCGGCAGGCCCCATGCCCATGTTGGCGGCGCCACCGGTAATGGGGGCCTTCTCCAGGGCAATGACGCGAGCGCCTGCCTCGGCTGCAGCGACCGCTGCGGCAAGGCCACTCAGACCCGCGGCAACGACAACGACGTCGGTCTCTAACTGTTTCATGCGAATCCTCCTTTATAGGGCTCTTGGACGAACCCGGACTTCATGCGAATTGCATGCGTATCGACAGCCATACTTTCGCTCGAAAACAGACTCAAAGCCATGTGCAGGCGCACCGATGTTTGCCCATAGCGACCATGGGCTTTGTGCGGATGAACCATGCGTTTGGGCAACGCTTTCGAGCGCATGGCCCTGGCGCCACACGTACAGGGGGGTGTTCCTATAGTTTTGTCAACTGGGCAATGCTGTTTTCGAGATTGAATC
>DXZM01000042.1:0-8309 GCA_019419665.1 Collinsella sp. | reverse complement strand
CATTGGGAAATCGAGCGTGGCAAGCGGAGGTCTTCGGGGTATAAGACGGCTAATTGTATGCCGCCTATGAAAGGAACCCTCATGCCCAGCGTTGCCGTTCTCGCCGCCGATGGCTTTGAAACTATTGAATGCCTGACCATGGTCGATGTCATGCGTCGCGGCGGCGTGCGCGCCACGCTTGTCTCGATCATGCCCACGCGCGAGGTCGTAAGCTCGCTGCAGATTCCCGTGACCTGCGATGCGCTCTTTGACGAGATCAACTTTGACGAGTACGACTGCGTCGTGCTACCTGGCGGCCTGCCCGGCGCCACCAACCTGCGTGCCGACCAGCGCGTCTGCGACGTGGTCTGCGAGTTCGCCGCCGCCAAACACGTCGCCGCCATCTGCGCCGCCCCGTTTATCCTGGGTGAGCTCGACCTGCTCGAGGGGCACCACGCCACGTGCTTCCCTGGCTTTGAGAAGAGCTTCCCCGAAGGCACCTATACCGGCGAGAAGGTTACGCAAGACGGCAACATCATCACCGCCAGCGGCATGGCCCAGTCGCTCCCCTTTGCGCTTGAGCTGCTGCGCACGCTCGCCGGCGACAAGGCTGTCGAGAAGGTTGCCGAGGGCATTCAGCTATGATTTTGGCCTCGCAATCACCGCGCCGCATCGAGCTGATGCGCGAGGCGGGCTATGACATTCGCATCATTCCTGCCGATATCGACGAAACGCCATTTGATGGCGAGGCCCCGCTTACGCTCGTTGAACGCTTAGCACGCGCCAAAGCCGCCGCCGTTGCCGCCGAGCATGCCGAGCCCAATGAGCTGACGGTCGCGGCCGACACCATCGTCACCTTTGACGGCAAGATTATGGGCAAGCCGGCAACCGAGGACGAGGCGCGCGCCATGCTCCGTGAGCTTTCGGGCCGCACGCACCAGGTCGCAACCGGCGTCTGCATCGTTAAGGCAGGCGATACGGCCGCCCCGCATGCCGCCGAGAGCCTGTCCTTTGTCGATGTGACCGACGTGACGTTCTACGAGCTCAGCGACGAGCAGATCGAGCACTACGTCGCCTCGGGTGAGCCCATGGACAAGGCCGGCGCCTACGGCATTCAGGGCACAGGAGGACGCATGCTCGCGCACGATATTTCGGGCGACTTCTATAACGTGGTGGGCCTACCCATCGCCCGCGTCGCGCGCGCGATTCAAAAACTCTCGTAATTGCATCTGGCGCTGGGTATCCCCCGGCGCCTACAATTTTGGCGTACCGTACGGATCCCGACCGGGCACAAGGCGCGGCGGAAAACCGATAGGAGTTAAACATGGATACACTGCTCGAGGCCATTGACGTCTGCGATGTCGATGGCTTTTGCTATGGCAACTATACGGACGAGGAGGCCGGCACCGGTTGCACCGTAATCGTGGCACCCGAGGGCGCCACCGGCGGCGTTGACGTTCGCGGCGGTGCTCCAGCATCGCGCGAAACCGACCTGCTGCGACCCGAGAACACCGTCGACAAGGTCCACGCCGTCTGCCTTTCGGGTGGATCGGCCTTTGGCCTCGAGGCTGCAAGCGGCGTCGCTCGCGAGCTTGAGGGCCGCGGCATCGGCCTTCCCGTCGGCCCCACGCAGGTGCCTATCGTATGCTCGAGCTGTATCTTCGACCTCGCCTTTGGTAACCCCACCGTTCGCCCCGACATTGAGGCCGGCATCGCCGCCGTGCGCGAGGCGCTCGACCACACCCCCACCAAGCTCGAACAGGGCAACGTAGGCGCCGGCACGGGCGCTACCGTGGGTAAGCTCATGGGCCCCGCCACCTGCATGAAGGCCGGCCTTGGCGCTGCCGCCGTGGCGCTCGGCCCCATCAAGGTGGGCGCCGTGGTCTCGGTCAACGCCTGCGGCAACGTTGTCGACCCCCTCACCGGCGAGTGGGTCGCCGGCATGCGCGCCTCAGCCGATAGCGACCAAATCGTCGATATGGAACTCGCAGCCTTTGCCGCCGCCGGATCCATGCAGATGCCGCTCGACCGCACCAACACCACCATCAGCTGCATCGTCACCAACGTGGAACTCACTAAGGCACAAGCCACCAAGGTCTCTCAGATGGCCGCAGACGCCTACGCACACGCCATCCGTCCCACGCACACCACCAACGACGGCGACACCATCTACACCCTCGCCAGCGGCAAACTGGGCGCCCAGGCAAGCGCCGCCGTTCCCCTAGACCTGCTGGGCATGCTCGCCGTAAGGGCCCTGGAAACCGCCATCGTAAATGGAGCCAAAACCGCCAAAACCTCCCACGGCATCCCCGGCGCCGCGAGGTAATCTCACTCGTCCGTCGGTCGGAGGCGGGCGGGCATTACGTTTGCTGCTCTACAGTCCTATGCAAGACGAAGGCCACATTAAGTGGCCTTCTTTGCATGCGGAACTCGCGACAAACGTAATGCCCGCCCGCCTCCGACCGACTTCCAACCTTATTCTTTTCAGCTCAGGCCCCTGTGTACCGCGCGTCTAAGGTCTTCAAATTCAACTAACCTGACAATCGATTCTTATAGCAGAGGCCCCTTGGCCGTTAGTTTGATACAAGTTCCGCACGAGCCGGAAAGCACTTAATGTGCTTTCCGTGCGAGCAGGACTGTTCGCAGTAGCAAACTAAAGGCCAAGGGGCCCAGTCAACCTAACAGCAGCGATTACTCGGCAGTTAGTTGAATTTGAAGATCTTTGAGGCAAGACGGTATAGGCCGAGTGTGGTTTTGTCTCCGGCACGACCGCGGAGGTTAGTGAAGAACCCGACCACGCCGTAGCGGGCACGACGATACATGCGCTCGTCGTAGGCCTTCAAATCATTCCACAGCGTCTTTAGGCGCTCGTCGGCGCAATCTTCCTCAGAAAGCTTGGTGAGCACCGAGCAGATCGCCATCATCATGGTGAAGTAGCCCATCATGTACGAACGCAGGCGCGACGACTCGACATCGCTGTACAGGTGGTACGACTCCATCATGATACGCGTAACACGGAACTGCTGGTCCAGACGCTTGACCATCGTTGCCTCGTTGACGCTCTGACCTTCGCGACCGATAAAGTAGCGGTAGAGGTCGATGTCGGCGTAGTACATGGTCTTGCAACGCGGCAGCGGCACGTAGGCGTAGATGTTGTCCACATAGAACGTGTGCGGCGGCATGGGAAGGTTGGACTCGCGCAGCACATCCGTGCGATAGCACAGGCTGTGCATGAGTAGGTTCTGGTCCAGGCGGAAATGACCGATCTGATCCCAGGAAAAGATCTTTTTGCGCGGCAGGGCAAATTTGTAACCGATAGCGGTATGCGTGCCCTCGTAAACCTTCTCGTACACGTAGTTCGAGATAAACAGGTCAACGCGCTGGTCGCGCTCCTCAAAGCCACGCAGGATCGAAAGCATGGTCGAAAGGGCAGCGCCGTCAAGCCAGTCGTCCGAGTCGACAACCTTGTAGTAGGTGCCCTGCGCCTCGCGCAAGCCCGAAAGGACGGCGATACCGTGGCCGCCGTTCTCCTGATGCACCGCGCGGATAATGCCGGGGTAACGCGCCTCCCACTCGTCGGCCTTGGCGGCCGTCTCGTCCTTGGAACCGTCATCGACGATGATAATCTCGATGTCGGTGGCATAATTGCTCCCCTCCAGAATGGAGGTGATGCAATGGTCCATGTCCTTGGCGGCGTTATACGAGGGAATACCGAATGTTATGACTTTATGCATGGCAGGCGATAATCTCATCCGAAAGATCGAGGGCGGAGTTGGTCACGGCATCCATATCGTAGTAACGATACTCGGCCAGACGACCCACCGGGTGGAAGTTCGTCAAGTTCTGGACGCGCTCGAGATAGCGCTCGTAGAGCTCGCGGTTCTCGGGCTCCAGAATGGCGTAATAGGGCGTCTCGCCCGAGCCGGGCGTATAGGCCTTGGAATACTCCTTCATGATGGTGGTCTTGCCGGGCAGGACCTGGCCAGTCATGTTCTTGAACTCGGTGATACGCGTGTAGTCCTCGCTCGTGGTGTAGTTGACGGTGCCCACGGGCTGGAACTGGTCCATATCGAGCGTCTCGAACTTCATATCGAGCGTGCGGTACGGCAACGCACCCAAGTCGAGGCTGAACAGCTCATCGAGAGGACCGGTATAGACAATCTCGCCGCCGTAGACCTTGCCATCGATCTTGACGGTGGTCTCGTCGATTTCAAAGAGATCGCGGGCGTCCACGTCGCAGAACACGTCAATCAGGTCGTGGTCGAGCATGTGCTCAAAGAGCGCCGTGTAGCCCTCCTGCGGCATGCCCTGGAAGGGAGCTTGCGGGAAGTAGCGGTCATCATCGCCCACAAAGACGGGAACGCGGCCGGTGATCGAGGGGTCGATCTGATCGGGCGTCTGGCCCCACTGCTTCATGGTGTAATGCAAAAAGACGTTCTCGTAGACGTAATCGGCGACCTCGGCCAAGTCGGGGTCGTTCTTCTTACGCAGCTCCATAATGGGCACCTTGACATCCTTGCCAAAGGTCTCCACGAGCTTCTGATACAGCTCCTCGCCGCGCTCGTCACCAAAGGCGAGCTTGAGACTCGCATGGTTGAAGGGCACGGGCATAAGGGTGCCGTTGATGTTGGCGAGCACCTTGTGCTGATAATCCGTCCACTTGGTAAAGCGCGACAGGAAATTGTGCACGCGCTCGTTAAAGGTGTGATAGATATGCGGACCGTACTCGTGGATCAGGATTCCGGCCTCGTCAGTGCAGTCATAGGCATTGCCCGCAATGTGGCTACGGCGCTCCAAAACGGCAACACGATAGCCGATGGTCTCGGCAAGACGGCGGGCGCAAACGGCACCGGCATATCCAGCACCGACGACAATCATGTCGTACGCGCCGGCGTTAAAGCCTTCAGGCAGGCCTGAGGTAATCTGCATCGATACTCCTTGTCAAAAGCCACGGGCTCGTTAGCTGGGCTTTTCTCGAACATTCTTCGAGACATATTTATCAGAGCGATTATAGCGCTAATGCGTCCTATAATGAGCTTGCCACACAAGGAAAGCTCAAGCACCGCGGCGTACAAATTTGAAAGGTAAACCCGCTAGCAGCGGGTTTATTCGTGAACAGCCGGGCGCCTGGAGCTTAGTGAAACGCTTGTAAGGAGTAACATGAGCGATTTCCTTAACCGTATGAAGTCTGCCGCCAAGGCCGACCTTAAGACGATCGTCCTGCCCGAGGGCGAGGATCCGCGCACCATCGTCGCGGCCACCAAGATCATCGAGGAGGGCCTGGCAAAGATCGTCATCCTGGGCAACCCCGACGAGATCAACGTTCCCGGCGCCACCGTCATCGACCCGCGCAATGCCGAGAAGCACGAGGAGTACGCGCAGAAGTTTGCCGAGCTCCGCGCCAAGAAGGGTGTCACCATCGAGCAGGCTCACGCCCAGGTGATGGACTCCACCTACTTTGGCACCATGATGGTCAAGATGGGCGACGCCGACGGCCTGGTCTCCGGCGCCTGCCACTCCACCGCCGATACCCTGCGCCCCGCGCTGCAGATCCTTAAGACCGCCCCGGGCACCAAGCTGGTCTCGGCCTTCTTCGTGATGTGCACCGACACCCCGCAGTTCGGCACCGACGGCACGCTGATCTTCGCCGACTGCGGCCTCAACATCAACCCGTCCTCCGACGAGCTCTCCGAGATCGCCATCGCCTCCGCTCACTCCTGGTCCACCTTCATGGGCAACGTTGAGCCGCACGTGGCCATGCTCTCCTACTCCACCATGGGCTCCGCTGGCGGCGAGGTCGCCAAGAAGGTCCAAGAGGCCGTGAAGTTCTGCAAGGAGAAGGCTCCCGAGCTCGCCATTGACGGCGACCTGCAGCTCGATGCCGCTATCGTCCCCACCGTCGCCCAGCTCAAGGCTCCCGGCTCCTCCGTTGCCGGCAAGGCCAACGTGCTCGTGTTCCCCGACCTCGAGGCCGGCAACATCGGCTACAAGCTGGTTCAGCGCTTCGCTGGCGCCGACGCTTACGGCCCCATCCTGCAGGGCATCGCCAAGCCGGTTAACGACCTTTCGCGCGGCTGCTCTGCCGACGACATCGTGGGTGTCGTAGCCATCACCGCCGTCCAGGCTCAGATGGCTGAGTAGCGGACATAGCCCCTCGGGACCCTACAGGGTAAAGCTCTGAAAACGTCCTCGGACATGTCGGAAGCCCCCGCTGCGCACTACGTGCGGCGGGGGCTTCCTCCGTCCTGCGGAATGTTTTCAGAGCTTTACCCTGTAGGGTCCCTGCCGCCACGTAGCAATCAGAGCATCTGGAGTGGACGGCGGCTTGGCTACGAGCTGGGGCTGAGGATCTGAATGGATGGGTGTCGTTGCTGGGAGCGCAGGCGTTACTGGTGATGATCACTTTGGGACTGGAATTTCCGCCTGCTAGCAAAAAGGCCTCCTGAGCTGCTGCTCAGGAGGCCTTTCGTTCAATCGCAAGCGAACGCACTAGTTATTCGCGGTCAGACGCTCGACGTCGTGGGCGATCATGTATTCCTCGTCGGTGGGGATGACCATGACCGTGACGGAAGAGCCGGCGGCGCTGATGACCTGCGGGCCGTTACCCACGGCCTCGCGGTTCTTGTTGTTGTCGATGCGCACGCCCAGCCACTCGAAGCAGTCGCAGAAAGCCTTGCGGATCGACCAGTCGTTCTCGCCAATGCCGGCGGTAAAGGGAATGGTGTCCACGCCCGCCATTGAAGCGATCATGGAGCCGGCCTGCTGCATGGCCTTGTAGGCGAACATATCGAAGGCGAGCAGGCAGCGCTCGTCGCCCTCGGAGGCGCGCGTGCGGATGTCACGGGCGTCGTTGGAGATGCCCGAGATGGCAAGCAGACCAGACTGCTTGTTCATCATGTCATCGACTTCCTGGTAGCTGTAGCCGCCCTCGCGCTGCAGGTAGCACACGGTAGCCGGGTCAATGGAACCACAACGGGTGCCCATCATCAGGCCGTCGAGCGGCGTGAGGCCCATCGTGGTATCGCGGCATACACCGTCCTCAATGGCGGCGAGTGAAGCGCCGTTGCCCAGATGACACGAAAGCAGACGGTGGCAGCGCGAACCCAGGATCTCCTTGGCCATCATCCACTCGTAGCGGTGGCTCGTACCGTGGGCGCCGTACTTGCGCACGTGGTACTTGTTACACACGTCCTTGGGCAGGGCGTAGGTGTAGGCGACCTCGGGCATAGTCATGTGGAACGAGGTGTCGAAGACGGCCACGTTGGGCAGCTCCGGATACTTCTCGCGACAATACTCGATTGCCGCTGCCTCGCCGTAGTTGTGCAGCGGGGCGAGCGGTGCCACCTCGAGAATCTTAGCCATGACCTCATCGTCGACGACCGCGGAATCGTCAAAGTACCAGCCACCCTGAACAATACGATGCCCAATGCCATCGATCGTAAAGTCGGTCTTCTCGAGCTCCTCGAGCACACGTGCGATAGCCGAACGGTGGTCCGGGAAGGGGACCTCCTCGGTTTGCTTGGCGCCACCGTTCTCGGAGTGGCCAAAGATGCCCATGTCCGAACCGATACGTTCGCAGTTGCCCTTGGCGAAAACCTCGCGGGTATCGGTATCCAAAAGCTGATATTTAAGGCTTGAGCTACCGGCGTTGACAACAAGTACGTTCATGAGACTCCTTTGCAGTGCGATACGGTCGGCGCAGACCCCTTAAGGCGGCCGCATGTTAATAAGAAGTTATCACATCTTAATAAATAACTATCAGGCATATCGCCCAACGAGCACAAAAGAGGGGCCGAACGGCGCTCGGTCGTCCAGCCCCTCCCCTTTTGCAATTACTTGCCGTTGACGATGCGCTCGACGTCGGAAGCGATCATGAACTCCTCGTCCGTGGGGATAACGAAAATCTTAACCTTGGAATCCTTGGCAGACAGGCACCATGCGCCGTCACCACGCAGGGCGTTGCGGGCATGATCCATCTTGACGCCCATAAAGGCCAGGCGGTCGGCCACGCCGGCGCGGACGGCAGGAGCGTGCTCACCGATGCCGGCAGTGAAGACCAGGGTGTCCATACCGCACATGGAGGTGGCCATCTCGGCAGCCTTGGCGGCAATCTTGTAGACGAACATATCGAAGGCAAGCTGGGCCTCGGGGTCACCGGCAGCGGCGAGCTCCTCGACGTTGCGGCAGTCGTTGGTCTTGCCGCCGGTCACAGCCAAAAGGCCGGACTTCTTGTTCATCATCTCGTCGACCTCGTCGAAGGTGTAGCCGCCCTCGCGCTGCAGGTAGCACACGGTAGCCGGGTCGATGGAGCCGCAGCGGGTGCCCATCAT
>DXZM01000041.1:0-2110 GCA_019419665.1 Collinsella sp. | reverse complement strand
CGGTTCCACCGGGCCGCGCGGCAAGGAGATATATTGCCAGACCGGAGGGGCCCCGGGGGCGGGAATCTGGGTGCACACATTTCCTACATATTCTAGGATTCTCCGCCCCTAAACAAAAAGGAGGAGACCTCGTATCCGAGATCCCCTCCCCCAATCTATTGAGCTTGACCTATATAAGCTAGGACAGCAGTTTACGACCGGACTCCTCAATAGCATCGAGCGCGGCATCTGCCTCGGCGGCGTCAGCCCCCTTGGCAAAGATGTACAGCTTGATCTTAGGCTCGGTACCAGACGGACGGACGATGCCCTTGTTGCCGCCCTCAAGATCGAACTCGATGACGTTTGCCTTGGGCAGGCCGTTCACGCAGGTGTTGTAGTCCACAACGGCCTCAATCTTGGAGCCAGCGAGCTCCGCAGGCGGATTCTCGCGCAGACCGGCCATGATACCCGCCATCTTGGCAGCACCCTCGGCACCCGGATAGCTCAGCGAGATCGTCTTGTTGTGATAGTAACCATGCTTCTCATACAGCTCGTGCATGGCATCGGCAAGGTTCTTGCCCTGCAGCTTATAATATTGAGCCATCTGGCAAATGAGCAGCGAGGTGCTCACAGCGTCCTTGTCACGCACGTGATCGCCGGCCAAGTAGCCGTAGCTCTCCTCGAAACCAAAGATAAAGCGATCGACCTCACCGGCGTCGGAGAGCGACGTAATGATGTCGCCAATGTACTTGAAACCCGTCAGGCAACGACGGAGCTCGAAGCCGTACTCATCGGCCAGGGCATCGACCATGGCTGAGGAGACGATCGTGGTAACGGCAACCTTCTTGGTAAGGTCCTCACCGAGGGCTGCGCGCGTCTTGCAGATGTAGTCGAGCAGCAGAACACCCATCTCGTTGCCGGTAAGCAGGAGATAGTCATCGCCATTCTTGACCGCAACGCCAACACGGTCGGCATCGGGATCGGTTGCAAGCAACAGGTCGGGATGAACCTGCTCGCACAGGTCGATACCCTTCTGCATAGCCTGACGGATCTCGGGGTTAGGATACGGGCAGGTCGGGAAATCGCCGTTGGGCTCCTTCTGCTCGGGAACAACCGTAACATCGGTAATGCCGGCGCGCTCGAGCACCGTCGTAACGGGAATAAGGCCCGTACCGTTGAGCGGCGTATAAACGAGCTTAAGCGGGGCACCGGCAATCTCCTCGGCAGAAAGATTGGTCACACCGCGGGCAAGTACAGCATCGTAATAGCGCTCGAGACAAGAGTCATCAATCCACTTAACCAGGCCCTGCTCAACAGCCTCGTCGAAGTCCATGCTCTTAACGCCGGAAAACGTATCGGTCTCGGCAATGGCCTTGGAAATGGCGTCAGCTGCCTCACTGGTAATCTGGCAGCCATCGGGTCCGTATGCCTTATAGCCGTTGTAGGGCGCAGGGTTGTGGCTTGCGGTCATGCAAATGCCGCCGGAGCACTTAAGATCGCGTACGGCCCACGAAAGCGTGGGGACCGGGGAGATCTTGGGATAAACAAGGGCAGTAACGCCGTTGGCAGCCAAAATGGCAGCAGTGGTCTTAACGAACAGTTCGCCCTTATTGCGGCTATCGCGAGCGATAGCAACCGTCGGGTTCTCGAACGTTGCATTAAGATAATCGGCAAAACCCTGGGTAGCGCGACCGACCGTATAGATATTCATACGGTTAGTACCTGCACCGATGGTGCCGCGGAGACCGGCAGTACCGAAGGCGAGATCCTGGAAGAAAGCATCGGTGATGGCGTCCTCGTCACCCTGCTCCTTCATTGTGTTGAGCTCAGCGAGGAGCTCCTCGTCCTTGACATTGGCAATCCAAGTATCAAGCAGCTCATGAACATCTGCCATATGAGTCCTTCCGTCACAATCAATAAAACGACCCGTGTAAAAACGGGACAAGCGCAGCAGCGCGCTAAAGCAAATATTAGTCCATTGGGAACAGAGAACCGGCCAAAGAACGGTGAACGTTTATATTCACCGGTGGATGATTGGATTGATTTAATTGTTCAAAGGATAATGCCAATAAACGCAAAAAGGGGGAGGCCGCGAGGCCTCCCCCTTCTCCATGTCATGCGACGGCTCGGT
>DXZM01000040.1:0-30622 GCA_019419665.1 Collinsella sp. | reverse complement strand
AGTCCCTTGCGGCGTAGTTCTTATTTAAGCCGTCCAAGTTTTGGGGTGCAGTTCATCGCTCGCTTTCCGGGGGCTTTTTGTCGTTGCGCCTCTATTCATCTATTCAAAAACACGCGCATATATAAAATCGGATTTCAAATCATGCGGCGGCTCTATGGAGCCCCGTTTTTGGGTACATTGTTGTCCCGATATTGAGCTTGGGGGATATATGAATGATGAGACGATGGGCCAAGAGGATGCGGTCCAAGATGCAGAAGCGTGTGCCGAGGCCCTGGAGAGTCTAGACCAGATCGCGCTGGCCGAGATTACGTTTGACGATTCGAGCGTTAATGTGCAGGATGAGCCGGAAATCGAGGCGCAGCTCGATGATCAGGATGCAAAAGACGACGGCGCCGCGCCCACCGAAGACGAGGCAGGTCACGAAGACACCGAAAGCGAGGCCGGCAATCAGCCCGAATCCGACACGGGCGAGGAAACCGTCTTGCTCGACAGCTTGCCGGCCGAGGATTCGCTGACCCGCGAGCTTCCTGGCCTGGGTTCCGCACCAGCCGTGGACGAGACCATCGCCATGGGCGATATTCCCCTGCCGTCCGTTCCCTCGGCACGCGAGGCCGAGGTTCGTCATCGTAAGATGTCGCCCAAGCGCCGCAATCTGATGGTTGCCGGCGCTGTGGCCGTTGCGCTTGTCGCCGGCGGTGCAGGCTATGCTGTCTGGAACGGATATCAGCAAGAGCAGGCTGCCGCTGTCGCCGCCAATGCCCACACGATGATGTCGGTGCAGATTGGCGTACATGCCGCGGGGCTCGACTGTTCCGCCGGCTCCAAGATTCCCGTACAAGTGAGTGGCCAGGATTCTGACGGATCCTCCGTGAGCGAAACACTCTATGTTGACGAGCACGGCCGTGGCATCAAACTGCTACCCGGTGACTACACGCTCTCCATCGCTGCCTCCCCCATCGCGTCCGACGGCACCGTCTATACCGTGCCGACCACCAAGGCGCAGGTCACGATCAAGAGCGACGGACAGGACCTAAGCAGCCAGGCCGCCTTTAAGCTCAAGGTGCCTTCGGCCGACACGGTAACCGACGACCAGATCGATGCCGCCGCCAAATATGCCGAGGAGGGAGGCGCGAGCTCCGCCGCCACCGCCAAGGTGCTCCAGCAGGCGGCAACCGCGCGGCGCGACGCCGCCGTCAATGCCGTGAGCGCGCAAAAGGCACAGGCGGCCCGTGATGCCGACGCCCGTCACAAGGCAACCGACCTCTACCAGCTCGATATCCCCGTCGAGTGGTACGGCAAGGTCGAGACTTGGCAAAATGGCAGCACGCTATGCATCTATCTTGCCGGCGACAGCGATACGCCGATTGTGACGCTCGTCGCGGTGCGCGAGGGCGAGAGCTTTACGCCCGATGAGGGCGATACGGTTTTGGGTGCGGCCAATCTAGGCAACGGTTATACCGTCTACGCCAGCGGCCCCGTCTATCCGTACGTGGTGCCCCAGACCATCAACGGACGGACGCAGAATCCCGTGTCAACCTACCCCATGGACACGGCCATTGAGCTTGTCGAGCTCACGACCGGTAACCGCTACACCTATAGCCAGATCAAGAACGTACTGGTCGGCAAAGACGGCAAGGCCGACGCTGCGACCAAACTCGAGACCGACTACCTCGCCCAGATTCTCCTGCCGAGCATCAAGGCCCAGGACTAGCCGGCCCGAAGACAGCAACCCAACACCCACATCCCTAACGCAGTTGCGGTGAAATAGGGACTGTTTTTGCTGGTCAAACCGCAAAACAGGCCCTATTTCACCGCAACTTATTGGTGGCCTTTTGGGTGGCACTCAGCGCCACGGATCGGCTTCGAACAGCGGCTCGCGCTCGGGGCGTCGGTCGCTGTAGGGGTCGTAACCGTCATCGTCCTCGTTCTCGGCACGGATGTAGGGATCGCGCGGCTTGGACGCCGGTTTGGACGTGGGCTTGGGCGCCGGCGCACTTGTCTTATTCTCGTCTTTCATCTGCATAGCTCCTTGCATCGCATCCGTTCAACACCATCGATTGTCGCACGAAAAAGGGCGGCGGACCCAATCGGATCCGCCGCCCTTGGCGTTAAGAGCGGGCTGGTAGATTTTAAGGCATGGCCCAAAATCTACTCGGCGTCAGGGACCTCGTAGGTGGCCGCCGGCGTGTTGTCGCACACGACGGTAAACCCGCCGTCCTTATCGACATCGACCGTCACCTGATCGCCCTCGCGCACCGTGCCGTCGATGATGGCGGCGGCGATGGCATCCACGACCTCGCGCTGAACCAGACGCTTGAGCGGACGGGCGCCAAAGACCGGGTCCAGGCCGCCCACGGCGAGCATCTGCTTAGCCGCCGGGGTGATGGCAAGCGTCATGCGCTCCTTGGCCAGGCGCGCGCGGACGTCGGCGAGTTGGATCTCGACGATCTTCTCAATCTGCGCCATGCCGAGCGGATGGAACACTACGATATCGTCGATACGGTTGAGGAACTCGGGGCGGAAGGTCTGAGCCATGGCGACGTCGACCTGATGGCGCATCTCCTCCTCGTCCTTACCGGACAGATCGGCGATAGCCTTGGAGCCCACGTTAGACGTCATGATAATGATCGTGTTCTTGAAGGACACCTGGCGACCCTGACCGTCGGTCAGACGGCCGTCGTCGAGCACCTGCAGCAGCACGTTAAAGACATCCGGATGAGCCTTCTCCATCTCGTCGAGCAAAATCACGGAGTACGGACGACGGCGCACGGCCTCGGTGAGCTGGCCGCCCTCGTCGTAGCCAACGTATCCCGGAGGCGCACCGATCAGACGTTGGACGCTGAACTTCTCCATGTACTCGGACATGTCGATACGCACAAGTGCGCGCTCGTCGTCGAACAGGCACTCGGCCAGCGCCTTGGCGAGCTCGGTCTTGCCCACGCCGGTGGGGCCCAGGAAGAAGAAGCTGCCGATGGGCTTGTCCGGATCGGAGAGGCCCGCACGGCTGCGACGCACGGCCGCGGCGACAGCGGAGACCGCCTCGTCCTGGCCGATGACGCGCTTATGCAGCTCGCCCTCCAAGCCCTTCAGCTTGTCGAGCTCGCCCTGCATCATCTTGGAGACGGGCACGCCGGTCCAAGCGCTCACGACCTCGGCAATCTCGTCGGAGGTCACCTGCTCGTTGAGGCCCTCGCCGTCCTGTTGCTTTTGTGCCTCGAGCGCAGCCTCGGAATCCTGAATCTGCTGCTGCAGACCCGGAATCACGGAGTAGCGCAGCTCGGACGCACGGCCCAGATCGCCATTGCGCGTTGCGCGCTCCTCTTCGCTCTTGGCCTCGTCGAGCTGCCCCTTGAGCTCCTGCACGTGGTCGATGGCGTTCTTCTGGTTGAGCCAGCCGGCCTTTTGCACGTTGAGCTTTTCTTGGACCTCGGCGATCTCTTGGCGCAGAGCCTCCAGACGCTCCTTGGAGGCGTCGTCGGTCTCCTTCATGAGCGCCTGCTCCTCGATCTGCAGCTGGGTGAGCTGACGCGTGGTGGCGTCGATCTCGACCGGCATGCTGTCGAGCTCCATGCGCAAGCGGCTTGCCGCCTCATCGACCAGGTCGATGGCCTTATCGGGCAGGAAGCGGTCGGCAATGTAGCGATCGGAGAGGTCGGCAGCTGCCACGAGCGCGCTATCGGTGATATGCACGCCGTGGAAGATCTCGTACTTCTCCTTGAGGCCACGCAGGATCGAGATGGTGTCCTCGACGGTAGGCTCGCTCACCATAACGGTCTGGAAACGACGGGCGAGCGCCGCGTCCTTCTCGATGTACTTACGGTATTCGTCAAGCGTGGTCGCGCCGATCGCATGCAGGTCGCCACGGGCGAGCGCAGGCTTGAGGATGTTGCCGGCGTCCATGGAGCCCTCGGTGGCACCCGCGCCCACGATGGTGTGGAGCTCATCGATGAACAGGATGACCTTACCTTCCGATTTTTGCACTTCCTTGAGCACGGCCTTCAAGCGGTCCTCGAACTCGCCGCGATACTTGGCGCCGGCGACCAGCGCGCTCATGTCGAGCTCGATGAGGTCGCGGTCGCGCAGGGTGCTCGGCACGTCGCCGGCCACGATACGCTGGGCGATGCCCTCGACGATGGCCGTCTTGCCGACGCCTGGCTCGCCGATGAGCACGGGGTTGTTCTTGGTACGACGGGACAGGACCTGAATAGTACGGCGAATCTCGTCGGTACGGCCGATGACCGGGTCGAGCTTGCCGGCGCGGGCCAGATCGCAGATGTTGCGACCGTACTGCTCCAGCGCCTCAAACTGCGTCTTGTCCTCGGCAGACGTCACGCGGTCATCGCCGCGCAGCTCCTCGTAGACTTGCTCGATGCGCTCCTTGGTAACGCCGGCGTCGCGCAGCACACGACCAGCCTCGCCCTTGTCCTCGGCAAGCGCCATCAGCAAATGCTCGGTCACCACAAAGCTGTCGCCCATCTTGGTGGCCTTCTTCTCGGCCTTCTCGATGACGCGGACGAGCTCATTGGACAGGCCCATCTGCTGGCCCTCGCCCGAAACCTTGGGCGCGCGGTCGATGGTATCCTGCGTGGAGCGTGCGAGCTGGGCCGGGTCGGCACCGATGCGCTCGATGATCACGGAGATATTGCGCTCGCCGGCACCGAGCAGGGCGGACAGCAGGTGAATCGGCTCCACCGCGCCGGCCTGCGCATCGGCAGCCGTGCTCATGGCGGTCTGCAGCGCCTCACGCGACGTCATCGCTAGCTTATCGATTCTCATGGAATCACCTCTCTTGGGGTGGCCGCCCTACGGGGCGGCTTCACGTTGTTCGAGAAGTATTGTTGCCAGCTTTGCGCGATCTTATACACAAATCTAAGTCTCTATATATAAGATTTTCTGAGTGATTGATGGATAGGGTACTGAGATGTCAGCCCGCCGCCGCCCAGGCGCGCTACCATCTCGATCTGTAACATCTAGCAGCCATTTTTGATCCTAGGTGTTACAGATCAAGATGAAATGACCAGCGGCAACCGTTTGTCTCAATCTGTAACATCTACTCGGCAAATTAGGGTCTAACTGTTACAGATCGAGACAAACGGAACCACCACAAAGGGGACAGGCACCTTTGTGGTGGTCCTAGTCTATTTTTAGCGTCTCTCAAGACCCAGCGAGAACGCAGCGATGGAATCGAGAACCGACAATAGCCCGTTCGCACAGATAGAGGCGGAGATTCAAGGTCAGAGTCCGGCTTAAACGGCTTAGCTGTCGCACGTCACAATGTTCTCGTCGTCCTCCCTATCGTATTTATAGTGCTTATAGTGAAAATAGTGAGTTTAGTGAGAATAGTGTCGCTCAAGACTCGTTGACTCAATTATTGACCTCTCGCCCAGAATGAGTGGGGCAAATATTCCTATTAGAGGTCAAATCGAAGCCCAATAGGGCCTTTTCGCCCCCGTCATTTCGATCGATCGCTTTCTTTTGAATATTGTCGTAAGCTGGTATCGCTTATCTTAATGAATGCATACTGTTTGCGAGGCACCCGCCGTGAAACGCTCCACCTATATCGGTCTGCTCGTCTTAGCGTTTGCAATTACCGCAGTCGGCGTAGGCATTATCTATCTCGCATTTCTCCCCGCCTCGGCGACGCAGGCGGCGGTTGAAACCGTAAGCTACCCCATCGAAATCCTCACCGATATCGTCAAACCCGATTCAATCACCGTCGATTTCGACGGTACGCCCGCAGCGCTTGGGGTCAGCAACTATCCCCGAATCGAACTTGGAGCCACGCGCTATACCCAAGATGAGCAGCTTATCGGCAAGGCAGCCGAGTTGCTCAAAGGCAAGACGTTTAAGCGGTGGTACGGCGCCGTAATATATCGAGCCAAGAATAGCCAAATGAATGGCGGGTATCATTCGACCCTTGAACTCGATGCGGCAAACGGGAGCAGACTGTGCAACGTCTCATACGACCCCGGCTATGTGGACAACGAAGGGCCGGGAGTCTATATCTCGGATGGCAACGTGATCTACGTCATGGAAGGCGACCAGACGGCAGTCGTCGATTTTATGGATCGGTGTACCGAGGATGCCTACGAACAAACCTGCGAGCCCGATCCGCAGACAGCGCGCAACAGTGGCTCAGCACGCACTTGGCTATTTGACGATGAGATAACCTGGACCCCATCGAAATAAGAACCCGCCGGACAGGCACCTTTGTGGTGGTCCAAAAAGAAGCCGCCCCAATAAAAAGAGGCGGCATCAAGCAAGTCTATTTATTAGCGTCCCTCAAGACCCAACGAGAACGTCGCGGTAGCCCCGGCCATACCTTTCCCTCGGGCGACCCTCGCGAAGCGCGTGAGCACGAGGGAAAGGTGTGGCCGGGGCGTACAGCAGCGTTACTCGGCAGTGGCCTTGAACTTGTTGTAGTTGATCAGGCAGCCGGCCTTGACGATGGCACGCTCCTCGGCCGTCATATCGGCAATGTAGAGCTCAATCTGCTCGACCGCACCGTCGGCGCGCACCACGTAGGCGGCGATGTTCTTGAGGTCGCCATCGAGCGCGGCACGGATACCCGGCACAAAGACGTAGTCGCCCACCTCAAAGTTGGGCTCCGTCTCCATCTGGAAGGGCACCATGCCCCAGTTCATCACGTTGGAGCGATAGCGCTTGGTGGCGTACTCGTGAACGATGTTGGCTAGGCCGCCGATCACGCGCTGGCAGCTCGCGGCCTGCTCGCGAGCGGAACCGTCACCGGGCTTCTTGGCATAGAGCATGGAGCCGTATTCTGTCGCCTTGGCATCGGCCGCGACGCCCGCGCCCGCCAGTGCCTCAAACACGCCGGCAAGCTCGGCATCGAGCGCCGCCAGGTCGCCCGCGGACTCGCCAGCAACGCGGCGCTTCTCCACGGCGTCGACCTCCTTGGAACGGCCCACGTAGGCCGGGTCGCGGCGGCTGAGCGTAAACTCGGCCAGGCCCAGCGGATTGGAGCGGAAGGAGCTCGTCTCGCCCGAGGGAATGAGCTCGTCGGTCGTGGTGACCGGGTCCATGATCTTGGAACACACCTTGAGCAGGATGTCGTCGCCGAGCGGCTCCATCGCGGGCCACGGCTTGATGTTGGGACCCTCGACCAGCTCGTCGGCAGGCTCCGCCTTGCCAAAGCCCCAGTACACGCGCTTCTTGTACGGCGCGTCGTCGAAGGTGTACTCGCAAGCCTCGTCCCAGGTGTCCTCGGGCAGGTCGGTCGCCGGCGTCAGGATGCCGCCGTTGGCAGCCGTCGCCGCAATGGAACGGGCGTCCATCAGAGCCACGGCGCTCAGCTGGCCATTGCCCGGCTTGGAGCCCTCGCGGTTGGGGAAGTTGCGCGTAGTGTGGCGGATCGACAGGCCGTTGTTGGCGGGCGTGTCGCCGGCACCGAAGCACGGGCCGCAGAATGCCGTGCGCACGATCGCGCCGGCCTCCATAAGGTCGTAGATATAGCCGCGGCGTGTAAGCTCGAGTGCCACGGGCTGGCTCGTGGGATAGACCGACAGCGAGAACTCGCCGCAGCCGGTGTTGGCGCCCTTGAGCACGCGGGCAGCCTGGACCACGGAGTCGTAGTTGCCGCCCGAGCAGCCGGCGATAACGCCCTGCTGCACGTGCAGCTTGCCGTCGACGATCTTGTCGAGCAGGCTAAAGTGCGTCTTGCCCTCGCCGATCTTAGCGGCCTCGAGCTCCACCTCGTGAAGGATGTCCTCGAGGTTCTCGTTGAGCTCGTCAATCTCAAAGCCGTTGGAAGGATGGAACGGCAGCGCAATCATGGGCTTGATGCTCGACAGATCGACCTCGACGCAGCCGTCGTAGTAGGCAACATCGGCAGGCTTGAGCTCGCGGTAGTCGTCGCCGCGGCCGTGCATGGCCAGGAATGCGTGCGTGTCCTCGTCGGTGGCCCAGATGCTCGACAGACAGGTGGTCTCGGTGGTCATGACGTCGACGCCGTTGCGGTAGTCGGTCGTCATGCTCGCGATGCCGGGGCCCACAAACTCCATGACCTTGTTCTTGACGTAGCCCTTGGCAAAGACGGCGCGGATGATGGCGAGCGCCACATCGTGCGGGCCGACGCCGGGGCGCGGGGCACCCGTGAGGTAGATGGCGACGACGCCGGGATAGGCGACGTCGTAGGTGTCGCGCAGCAGTTGCTTTGCCAGCTCGCCGCCGCCCTCGCCCACGGCCATAGTGCCCAGAGCGCCGTAGCGGGTGTGCGAGTCGGAACCCAGGATCATCTTGCCGCAGCCCGCGAAGTTCTCACGCATAAAGGAGTGGATAACGGCGATATGCGGCGGAACGAAGATGCCACCGTACTTCTTTGCGGCCGAGAGGCCAAAGACGTGGTCGTCCTCGTTGATGGTGCCGCCCACGGCGCACAGCGAATTATGGCAGTTGGTGAGCACGTAAGGCAGCGGGAACTGCTCCATGCCCGAGGCGCGCGCCGTCTGGATGATGCCGACAAAGGTGATGTCGTGGCTCGCCATGGCGTCGAAGCGAATCTTGAGTGCCTCGGGATCTCCGGACGTATTGTGTGCCTGGAGGATCGAATACGCGATGGTGCCGCGCTTGGCATCCTCGGGCGTCTGCGTAATACCGCGCTCGGCAGCCTCGGCCGCAGGCACAACCTCGCTGCCGCCGCGCAGGTAGATGCCGTCCTCGTACAGCTTGACCATACTGTCTCCCACTCTGCCCAAAACGATTTGGGCGCATAGCATACATTCGTTCAATATCGTGCCATAGAACGGTTGCGAGTGGGTTACGAATCTGCACGTTCACTTTATCTCAGTAAAGCAAAGAACGAGTTGGGTGCCGGGGGCAGACTTAGACGCCGAAATGACGAGAGTGGATAATCTCCCACTTTGAGCCTGCAAACAGGCCAAAAACGGGAGATTATCCACTCTCATTCTGCGGGCACTCATTTAAGTCTGTCCCCAATGAGTGCCCGGCAGCGTCGGCGGAGCTATAGGTCGCTACCCGTACCTAGCAGCTTGCGCATGACTTGCTCGGGGTTGACCGAGCCGTCGCGCGGGGCCAGGGCGGTGATCTTCTTCTGCATCTTGTACTCGTGCAGCTCGTCCTCGAGCTGGCGCACGCGTGCGCGGAGTTTTTCGTTCTCGCGCTCGCGCTCCTCGGCACGCTCCTTCATATCGAGGATGCGCACCACGCCGGCAAGGTTGATGCCCTCGTCAGTCAGCTGGTTGATGAGCTCCAGGCGCTCGATATCGGCACGCGAATACAGACGCGTGTTGCCGCCCGAGCGCTGGGGGTTCACCAGGCCCTTGGACTCGTAGACGCGCAGAGTCTGCGGATGCATGCCGGTCAACTCGGCCGCCACGCTGATCATGTACAGCGGTTTATTCCTATTGTCCTCGGCCATGCTACCTGACCCCTTTCCGTCTCGTTATCGTCCATCATAAGCCCGCGGGCGCGGGTGTGCGCCACGACCGCCCTAGTACGTCGCCTTGTAACGGTTGACCTTCTCGCGATAATCGCGCGTGTCGACCTCGCGCAGCTTGGTCATGGCATCGCGCTCGTCATCGGATAGGTTCGTGGGGACCTGCACCTTGATCTCGACGAGCAGCGCGCCCGTACGGCCACGGTGCTTAACGTCGGGCGCCCCCATTTCCTTAAAGCGGAACTTCTTGCCCGTCTGGGTACCCGCGGGCACCTTCAGACGAACCGTCGCACCGCCGGGCGTCGGCACGTCCACCGTGCAGCCGAGCGCCGCCTCGTAGACCGAGATCGGCACCTCCATGGTCACGTCGGCACCTTTACGCTTAAACAGCGGGTGCTCCTCCACGTGCGTGGTCACGACCAGGTCGCCGCGCTCGCCGCCGGCAACGCCATACTCGCCGCGACGCTTGTAGCGCAGCTTGCCGCCGTCGACCGCGCCTGCAGGCACCGAGACCGTAATGGTCTGCTGCTCGCCTGTCGAGGGAATGCGGTAGGTGACCTTGTGCGTCACACCGCGAAACGCGTCCTCGGCCGTCACATCGACGGTCAGCGACAGGTCGCCGCCCTTGCGAGCGCGGCTGCGACCCGCGCCGGCACCGGCAGCGCCCGCAGCCCCGGCAAAGCCCGAGCCCCAATCGCTGCCCCAGGCGCCGTTGCCGCTAAAGATGCTGTCGAAGATGTCGCCCCAGCCGCTGGCGCCCGCGCCGGCACCGTAGCCGCCGCCATATGCGCCGCCCGCGCCCGGCATGCCGCCAAACATGAGCATCTGGTCGTACTCTTTGCGCTTCTTCTCGTCCGAAAGCGTCTCGTAGGCCTCGCTGATCTCCTTAAACTTGGCCTCGTCGCCGCCGGCATCGGGGTGATATTTTTGCGCGAGCTTGCGAAACGCGCTCTTGATCTCTTTGTCGGAGGCGCTCTTGGATACGCCCAGGATGTCATAGAAGGTTTTGCCTGCAGCCATCGTAGCTCCTCTCCTGTTTCATCCGCCGCCCAGCAGACGGCGGCTCATGCTTTCATATGGCACTAGGCCAGAAAGGGCCCCGGGTGTTGCCCCGGGGCCCTTCTCAATTACTCCTCGGTGCTCTCGGCCGTATCGGCCGAAGCATCCTCGGGCGCCGCTTCGGGCTCCGGTGCGGGGCGCTTCTCGCCACCGTAGGTCACCGTCACCATCGCGGAACGCAGGATGCGATCCGCCATGCGGTAGCCCTTCTGGTACACGTCGTTGACGGTCTCGTCGTACTGCGATGCGTCCTCGACGCGACCCACAGCCTGGTGCTCGAGCGGATCGAACGCCTCGCCCTTGGGGTCGATGGGCTCAACGCCCTCGTGCGCAAACACATCGAGCAGCTTGGCATGCACCGCATCGACGCCATCGACGAACTGCTTAAAGTCGTCGGCAAGCTCTTGGCTGCGGGCATGGTCGATCGCGCGCTCGATATCGTCGATTACCGGCAACAGCGCGGTGACAAGCTTCTCAGTCGCGCGGTCGCGCTCGGCGATGCGCTCGTTGGCGGTGCGGCGACGGAAGTTCTCCCAGTCGGCCTGCAAACGGGCGGTGCGCTCGGTGGCGTCCTTCGCCTTGTCCTCGGCAGCCTTCTGAGCCTCTGCCGCAGCATCGAGCTCGCTGCGCACGTCGGCAAGCTCCTTTTGGGCCTGCTCGAACTTGAGCTTAAAGTCGTTGTCGGCGGCTTCCTCACCGGCGCGGATAGCGGCTTCCACCATCTCGTCCTCGGTCATCGTCGCCTCCTTGTTGGAATCCTCTACCTGGTTCTCGGCAGCCTCGGCGGCCTCGGCCTCGTTGGCCTCGGTATCGTCGACGGCCTCTACGGGAATCTTCACGTCCTTCTCCTCAGAGTCAACGGGGGCGGCGCCAGCGGCAGCCGCCTCCGTGCGAGCTTTACGGGCGGACATGATTACTTGTCCTCGTCGTCCACAACCTCGTAGTCGGCGTCGACCACGTCATCGTCGGCAGGCTGGGCGCCGGCGGCACCGTCGGTCTGCTGCTGAGCGTCGGCGTAGACAACCTGGGCCAGCTCGTAGGCCACGGACTGCAGGGACTCGCCAGCGGCCTTGATGGCCTCGACGTCAGAGCCCTCGAGCGCCTTCTTGGCGTCGGCGATAGCGGTCTCGGCCTTGGACTTCACATCGGCGGAAACCTTGTCGCCCAGCTCGTTGAGGGTCTGCTCGGTGGAGTAGCACAGGCTATCGGTCTGGTTGCGGACCTCGACCTCCTCCTTCTGCTTCTTGTCCTCCTCGGCATGGGCCTCGGCGTCCTTGACCATGCGATCGACTTCGTCGTCGGACAGAGCGGTGGAGCCGGAGATGGTGATCTGCTGCTCCTTGCCGGTGCCCTTGTCCTTAGCAGAGACCTTGACGATGCCGTTGGCGTCGATGTCGAAGGTGACCTCGATCTGCGGCACGCCGCGGCGGGCAGCCGGGATGCCGGTCAGCTGGAACTTACCGAGCGACTTGTTGTCGCGAGCAAGCTCGCGCTCGCCCTGGAGCACGTTGATCTCGACGCTGGTCTGGTTGTCGGCAGCGGTGGAGTAGACCTCGGTCTTGGAGGTCGGGATCGTGGTGTTGCGGTCGATCATCTTGGTCATGATGCCGCCCATGGTCTCGACGCCCAGCGACAGCGGGGTAACGTCGAGCAGCAGGATGCCCTCGACGTCGCCGGTGAGCACGCCGCCCTGGACGGCAGCGCCGTCGGCAACGACCTCGTCGGGGTTCACGGACATGTTGGGCTGCTTGCCGGTCATGGTCTTGACGAGCTCCTGGACGGCGGGCATACGGGTGGAGCCGCCGACGAGGATGACCTCGGTCAAATCGGAGAGCTTAAGCTTGGCGTCACGCAGGGCGTTGGTGACAGGCTGCTTGCAGCGCTCGAGCAGGTCGCGGGTGATCTTCTCGAACTCGGCGCGGGTCAGCGTGTAGTTGAGGTGCAGCGGGCCGGACTGGTTCATGGTAATGAACGGCAGGTTGATGGTGGTCTGCTGGGCGGCGGAGAGCTCCTTCTTGGCGTTCTCGGCGGCCTCCTTCAGACGCTGCAGGGCCATGGGGTCCTGACGCAGGTCGACGCCGTTCTCCTGCTGGAACTTGTCGGCCATCCAGTCGATGACGCGCTGATCCCAGTCGTCGCCGCCCAGGTGGTTGTCGCCCGAGGTGGACAGAACCTCAAACACGCCGTCGGCGAGGTCGAGGATGGAGACGTCGAAGGTGCCGCCGCCCAGGTCGAAGACCAGAATGCGCTGGTCGGTGCCCTGCTTGTCCAGGCCATAGGCCAGAGCAGCAGCGGTCGGCTCGTTGACGATACGCTTGACGTTGAGGCCGGCGATCTTACCGGCATCCTTGGTGGCCTGACGCTGGGCGTCGTTGAAGTAAGCCGGGACGGTGATGACGGCGTCGGTGACGGTCTCGCCCAGATACTTCTCGGCGTCGGCCTTCATCTTTGCGAGCGTCATGGCGCTCACCTGCTCGGCGGTGTAGTCCTTGCCCTCGATGTCGACGACGGCACGGCCACCCTGGCCCTCCTTGACCTCATACGGCACGGTCTTGATCTCGGAGGTGCACTCGGAGTACTTGCGGCCCATGAAGCGCTTGATGGAGAACACGGTGTTCTTGGGGTTGGTGACCGCCTGGTTCTTAGCGGCCTTGCCCACAACGCGGTCGCCGTCGGCACGGAAGCCCACGACGGACGGGGTGGTGCGGTCGCCCTCGGCGTTCACGATAATGGTCGGAGAACCGCCCTCGAGAACGGCCATTGCGGAGTTAGTAGTACCAAGGTCGATACCAAGAATCTTGCCCATTAGAAATTCCCTCTCTCTTGTGCGTTTGCACCGACTCGGCGGTCTGCCGCGCGGTGTTTCGGCTTGTCTTTCAGAATGTAGTGTATCCCCTTATGGGCCGGAATATACAAAATCTAAGTCAATTCATATAAGATTTCTTATTGTCGAGAGTTTAGGTTCTTAAATGCGCAGGTAGATGCGCTGATTGAGTTCTCGGCAAATCTATTGAGATCTATGTAGAGATGGCTGAGATTTGGGCCCGAAGGTGCTTGGGGCTGCCTTGCGGAAAGGGTATCCCGGTCTGAGCGCGAATTCTGGGACACAGTTTCCGCCGGGCGGTCCAACCGGAAGCTGCGACCCGTTTTTCGGCCAAATAACGGGATGCCCTTTCCGCAGGCGCGCTTAATAGCTCAATATTTCAAGTCACCTTTAGCTAACATTTACGCAGCTCAACGGCCCCACCTGCGTGTTTTTTAGTAAACCTTGGCATACTCGGCGAACGGTATGAAGATGCCGGCCAGAGGGTATTGCAAACGGTCGCTCCCGTGGTATGTTTTTGCCCGAATCAAACCGGCGCGCATCGTCTGTAGCGTCGGTCAACAGAGAGGAAACTACCATGGCTCATCCCGTAATTGATGCCGACGAGTGCATCGCTTGTGGCGTTTGCGTCGACTCCTGCCCCGCTGGCGTTCTGGAGCTCCAGGACGTCGCTACCGTCGCTGACGAGGACTCCTGCGTCGCCTGTGGCGCTTGCCAGGACGCTTGCCCCGCCGGCGCGATCACCGAGATCGTCGAGGAGTAACAACTCCCGCACTTGCACACTCAAAAGTACACCGTGCACAAAAAGGAGGCCTCCGCATCGCCGCGGAGGCCTCCTTTTTTGTGCGGATAACCAATTAGGCACCGTCGCAGGTTGAGCTCACGTCAGCGAAAACGTCCCTAAGCGAGCAAGGTGACGTGAAAGAGGAGGGAAGCGTACTTTGGTACGCGACCGACGATTGAACGTCAGATTGCCGCTTAGGGGCGTTTGCAGCGTCGGCTACGATAGATCGTCCTCGTAAGGCATTAAATCGGCAAGGTAGCCCTTCTCCTTGAGTATGGCCTCGATCTCGTCGAGGGTCTGCTCGTCTTCCGCGGCGATGCGATGGAAGTGGTAGCCGCTCGTCACCGTCAGCAGTGGGAAGCTCTTGCCGCTCTCGATATCGTGCAGGTAGCGTTCGACATCGCGACGATTGCGGATGTCCAGGTCGGCCGTGATCTTACCGTACACGCGGTGATTGACGATCACGTTGAGCACGGCACCACCGGCGTCGACGATACTCGTGAGCTCATCGCCTGCCTGCTCCACGCCGTGGCGAACCTTGACCAAGCGCGTGGGCACAGCGGGGCTGCTGGGGGCCTCCTGCAGCACGTAGCCGCGATTGGTCGCCACGATATCGTGCCCATCGGCGCGCAGCAGGGCGATGTCTTGCACCACGACCTGGCGGCTCACACCCACCTCGCGGGCAAGCGCGCTGCCCGATACGGGCCCCTTGGCTCCCTCGAGCACGGCCATGATGGCACGGCGACGCTCGCGGGCGTTCATTATTTACCGTCCAGCAGACGCAGGTGCTTAAGCGAGAGGTCGAGGATCGGCGCGGAGTGCGTCAGGGCGCCCGAGCTAATGTAGTCGACGCCCAGATCAGCCAGGGCGCGAATGTTGTCGGCGTCCACATTACCCGAACACTCGGTCTTGGCGCGACCGGCGATAAGCTCGATGGCGGCGGCCATGTCGTCATGGGTCATGTTGTCGAACATGATAATGTCGGCACCGGCCTCCACGGCTTCGCGTACCATGTCCAGGTTCTCGCACTCGATCTCGACCGTCGTGGTAAACGACGCGTGGGCGCGCGCCATCTCGATCGCGCGCGTCACGCCACCGGCGGCATCGATGTGGTTGTCCTTGAGCATGACGGCCGTCGACAGGTTGTAGCGATGGTTGCTGCCGCCGCCGATCTCAACCGCCGCCTTCTCAAACACGCGCATGCCCGGCGTGGTCTTGCGTGTGTCGACGAGCACGGTCTTGGTACCCTCGAGCGCCGCTGCCATTCTGTGCGTATAGGTAGCGATACCGCTCATGCGCTGCAGGTAGTTGAGCGCCACGCGCTCGCCCGAAAGCAGCACGCGCGCATCGCCGCGCACCTGGCCCACGTGGTCGCCGGCGTGCACCTCGTCACCGTCGGCAACATCAAACAGCACCGAGCTCTGCGAATCCAGCAGCTCAAAGGTGCGAGCGAACACATCCAGGCCCGCGATGATGCCATCGGCCTTGGCGATGAGCTCCACCGTGGCGGGGCGCGCCGTGGGGCACACACTCGCCGTGCTCACATCCTCAAACGTGATGTCCTCGCGCAGGGCCTGCAGAATCAGATCATCGACGACGAGCTTCATGGTAATGGGATTCATGGTCTACTCCTCCACGGCCTGCGTGCCGGCGGCACGGGCCAAATCATCGATTGCCAGGGAGTCGGCGCTCAGGGCGCGATGACGCCCGTCGAGCGCGGGCTCGCCCGCCTGCTCCACGGCGAGCGACTCGCCGGTGCGCATGCACCAGGCGGCACGGCGGCCCCAAACCAGGGACTCGAGCAGGCTGTTGGAAGCCAGGCGATTCTTGCCGTGCACGCCGTTGCAGGCCGTCTCACCGGCTGCGTAGAGCTCGGGCATCGAGGTGCGGCCGTCCTTGTCGACCCACACGCCGCCCATAAAGTAGTGCTGCGTAGGCGTAACGGGGATGGGCTCGTCCAAGATGTCGCGGCCGTCCTCCAGGCAGCGTGCGCGAATGTTGGCAAAGTGCCCGGTCACTACATCGCGCTCGACGGGGGCAAAGCTCAGCCACTCGTGCTCGGTACCGTCCTGCTTCATCTGCTCGCGGATGGCGGCGGCGACCACATCGCGCGGCTGCAACTCGTCGGTAAAGCGCTCACCGGCGGCGTTGAGCAAAATCGCGCCCTCGCCGCGGCAGCTCTCGCTGATCAGGAAGGTGCGGCCTGGCTGCGGCGAGAACAGTCCCGTGGGGTGGATCTGCACGTAGTCCAGGTGCTCCATCTTAATGCCATGCTCCTGAGCGATGTAGCAGGCATCGCCCGTGAGCTGCGGATAGTTGGTCGAGTGGTCGTATACGCCGCCGATGCCGCCCGTTGCCCACAGCGTGTGGCGGGCATGGATCTTAAACGGCTCGCCGGCATGCGCGCCCTCGGCGGCATTTGCCAGCTCGTCGGCGGGACGAACCGAGTTGTCCTCGTCCACGGGAACGGCGACGACACCGGCACACACCGTGGCGCCGTCACGCTCGCCCGTCAGGATGTCGGTCATGGCCACGTGCTCCAAAATCTGCACGTTATCCAGCTTGCGAACGGCCTGGAGCAGCTTGGTCGTAATCTCCTTGCCCGTAATGTCGGCATGGAAGGCAATACGGGGGCGGCTGTGCGCGCCCTCGCGGGTAAAGTCGAGGCTGCCGTCGGCCTTGCGCTCAAAGTCCACGCCCATCGCCAGCAGGTCGTTGATGACCGAGCGGCTCGAGCGGATCATGATGTCGACGCTCTCGCGGCGGTTCTCGTAGTGGCCGGCATGCATGGTGTCCTCAAAGAAGGCATCGTAGTCCGAGCCCTCGGGCAGCACGCAAATGCCGCCCTGCGCGAGCATCGAATCGCACTCGTCGACAGCGCCCTTGGAGAGCATGATCACGCGCATGCTCGTCGGCAGGTTGAGAGCCGCATACAGGCCCGCTACGCCGCAGCCGGCGATGACGACGTCGCACTCCATATCGGGGTATTGCTTGGTTTCCACAGGAATCCTCTCCCTTGAATGTGACATAAGGGACCGTCCCTCATGCCGCATTGTTCTAGCGCGCTGCGTACTCGAGCATGCGGTCGAGCGTGAGCTTGGCCTGATCGGCGGCCTCGTCCGACACGCCAATCTGCACCTCGCCCTCGCCCGTCTCCAGGCAGCGCACGAGCTTTTCGAGCGTGATGAGATCCATGTTGACGCAGGTGGGCTGCACCGCAGGGAAGTAGAACTTCTTGCCGGTGCCCTGGCAGCGGCGCTCGAGCTCGTAGAGCACGCCACGGACCGTCACGATAATGAACTCGCTCGCGTCGGACTCCTCGGCATACTTGATGATGCCGGCGGTGGAGCCGATGTAGTCGGCCTCGGCCAGGACGTCGGCCTTGCACTCGGGGTGCGCCAGCACGAGCGCGTCGGGGTGGGCCTCCGTCGCGTCGACGATCTGCTCGACGGTGATGATGTGATGGCGCGGGCAGTAGCCGTTGTTGAGAATGACGTGCTTTTGCGGCACCTGCTCGGCTACGAAGCGGCCGAGGTTTTGGTCGGGAATGAACAGGATATGCTGCTGCGGCAGCTCGGACACGATCTTGACGGCGTTGGAGCTGGTGACGCACACGTCGCTCCAGCTCTTGATCTCGACCGTGGAGTTGACGTAGCAGACCACGGCCAGGTCGTCGCCGTACTCGGCGCGCGCCGCGTCGACCGTCTCGCGCTTGACCATATGAGCCATGGGGCAGTCCGCGCCCGGCTCGGGCAGCAGCACGGTCTTGGTGGGGTTGAGCAGCTTGGCGCTCTCGCCCATAAACTCCACGCCGCACAGCACGATGGTCTGCTGCGGCAGGCTCTTGGCGAGCTTAGCCAGGTAGAAGCTGTCGCCGACGTAATCGGCCACAGCCTGGACCTCGGGCGCCACGTAATAGTGCGCCAGGATCACCGCGTCGCGCTGGGTTTTAAGTTGCTGAATGGCCTCGACGAGCTCTGCGGGCACCAATGCCGCGCGCTCCGTTGCCGTCGTTGCCGATGCCAGGCCGGCCGCAATGTCGCGTGCAAGCTCCGACGCATCCATGTTCGCGCTCTGTGCCATCAAGGCCCCTCTCTTTTGGCGAATCTTGGGGCTTTAGTATGACACCTAGGTTTACAGCTGACAAGACAGCTGTAAACCTAGGTGTAAAGTTGAAATAAAGATTCAATCATGCGGCAGGTCCATTTTCGAACTGGCAAGCTGAGGACAGCCGAAAATGGACCCGCCCCATGATTCGGGCAGCCCGTTTTGTCCTGGACCAAGGGGCAGTGGTCAAAAAGGGCCAAATATGAGTACTGTCACCAAATTAGTAGCATCGATTTTCCGGTCCAGAGCAGCAAAATCGCCTTGTTTGGAGCCCGATCGCGACTCTGAAGAACGAAAATCGATGCACTTTTGGCCTCTGGCACCGATTTTTGAGGCCATTTGGCTGCCACCAAACTGGTAACAGTACTCATATTTGGCCCTTTTTGACCACCGGGTTTCCGGCAGGCCCCAAAAGCGGGCCCGAATCGCTCGATCCGGGCCCGCTGGGGGTAGCGAGCACAATCGAGGTGTAAGAAGCAAGAGAGGGCCATCGCCTAGAATCGTCAGCGCCTAGATATTCAACGAGAGGAAAGACAATGGTCCGCAGCGACATGCTACCCCAGCCGGACCGGGGGCTCGGCCTCGACCGGCCCCAGACCGAGGCATTTCACCGACGATTTCAAGAGGAAGATAGTCGATCTCCACAACGCCGGAAAACCCAGGCGCGAGGCCATGGACGAGTGCGACCTCGACAAGAGCACCGTGGAGAGGCGGGTCAAGTCGATAAACGAGACCGGCTCGCCGCGCGCCGCCGACAACCGCACGCCCGAGTAGAACCGGATCCTGGAGCCCGAGCGCGAGAACCGCAGGCTCCGGATGGAGGTCAACGTCTTAAGACGAGCGGCGCCAGCATACGCTCGGAAGTCAGGGCCATGGCGGCCAACGGGGGGCCGCTGCCCCATATCGGCGCAGCGCTGGCATCGAGGCCTTCTGACCTGTGTCAAGATTTCGGACACGCATGCTCGAGAAATCAAGCGGCCATAGGCATGGCCTCGAGCTTGGGCTCGGTTCTCTCGAAGAAGGCCGCCATGGCCTCGGCCGGCACCTTGTAGCCGATCGTCGAGCGGGGCCTTCGGCGGTTGTAGTACGCCTCGATGAACTCGACCACCGCGTGCTTGGCGGAATCCCTGGTCGGGAAGCTGCGCCTGTAGTACATCTCGTTCTTCAGCGTGGCGAGGAACGACTCGGCCACCGCGTTGTCGTGGCAGTTGCCGGCGCGGCTGCAGGACAGCCGCACGTCGTTGTCGCGCGCCCATTCGGCCAGAAGCCTGCTGGTGTACTGGGCGCCGCGGTCGGCGTGGAATATCGCGTTGCCGGCCACGTAGCCGCGCGATTTGGCCGACGCCAGCGCCGAAACCACGATGTCGGCGGTCATGCGCTCGGAGAGCGACCAGCCCACCACCATGCGGGTGTTGAGGTCGATGACCGTCGACAGGTACAGCCATCCCTCGCCGGTACGCAGGTAGGTGATGTCGCCCACGAGCTTGTAGGTTGGAACGGGACTGGTGAAGTCGCGGCTCACCAGGTCGGGCCGGGGCCTGGCCTTCGGGTCGGGGATGGTGGTGCGCTTCCTGGCGTTGGGCGTGCAGCCGCGTATTCCCAGCTCGTGCATCAGCTTGCGCACCCTGTACAGGGTCAATCCGGAGAACTCGCCGGGCAGGAAGCATTTCACGAACCGGAAGCCGAACCTGCGGTCCGACTCCAGCCACACGCGCCGGACCGCCTCGCGCTCGGCCGACCAGTTTTCTCGCGGGCAGCCGTTGGAGAGCCACGAGTAGAAGCCCGATCGGCTCACGCCGAGCACGCGGGCCATCATTTTCACCGGGAATTCGGCCTTCTCCGCCAACATCATCCGGTAGCATGCGGCTACGCCTGGCTTTTGGCGAAGAAGGCCGCGGCTTTTTTCAAGAAGGCGTTCTCCATCTCGAGCTCGCGTATGCGCCTTTTCGCCTCGCGAAGCTCGCGGTCCTCGGCCTTGGGGTCGGGCCCGCCGGCAAGCTCGCGCCGGCGGTTCTGCACCCACTTGTTCACGGTCTTGGAATTCAGGCCCAGTTCTGCGCAGCATTCCGTTATCGGCCTGCCCGTCGAGATGATGTAGTCGGCGGTCTCGCGCCTGAACTCGTCGGTGTACTTGGCGGCTGGGTTGGACATAGCATACCGTCCTCTCGGTCGTCGATGAATGCATTCTAAAGGATTGGGCCTCTAGCATGCGTGTCCGAAAAGACGATACAGGTCAGACAACCCAATCAGACGTCGTCTCGAGCGCGTCCTCTGCACGGTCGAGCGTGCTTCTGGCCTTGGCACCCTGTTTGAACCACGTGCGCAGGTCCTCGAGCGTGCTGCCCGCTGCATACACCTTGATTTTTCGACCGCCCTTCGTAGTCACCGTGCAGCGGTCGCCGCTCTCGCTGTCCTCGTGCGCCGTGACCTTCTTGAGGTAATCGCGGCGGAACGCCACGACGCGGGCATTGCTGATCTCGATGAACCAATCGTCGTCGACAAGCGAAGTGCCCGTGGCACCTCGACTTGCCATCTCCTCGGCGAAGGAGAAACCGAGTTCGCGCTCCTGCCTGCCGATCTCGTAGATACCACGGGCGGGCATGCTGAGCATGAGCAGAGGCAGGAGTCCCCCTATGAACAGGAAGAGGAACGGAACGAGCAAGAGCAAGCGGGCTCCGGCATCGGTGAAAACAGCCATGAAGGCGATCACGAGCGAGAAGACGAGCGCCATGCCGTTGAAAACAATCGTCAACGGCTTGACGGCAGACCAACACAGGCCCGCCTTGGTCATGGGACCGTCGACGGCGTCCGAGACTTCGATGCCCTCTTCCTCCAGACGGGCGAGGAGGTTGAGCGAGCACACCCCCTCGAGGCTTATCGAGCAGAACTTTCGATCGCCCTCGAACAGGTCGATCCTCATCATCTGCGTGTGAAGCGTTGCATGGGTGATGTTGCCGAACGTCGTCTCCTTGCGGATGCCGAAGGCGTTACGCGAGAGAATTCGTTCACCGTCCACGTCGATGCGCGGGATGCTCAGCAGGGCCCAGATGGCCATGCCCGCAAGTGCCATGGCGTGGCCGAACCACACAAGCTCGTGGCCCCACTCGCCCAGCGAAACGCCCTGCCAGACGTAAACACCCAACATGAGCAGCTCGAACGCGACCGCGCAGCAGGCGATGATCGTGCGGATGGCAGCGGGCATGCGCACCGTGAAGCGATCGAGGCTGTCCGTCGCCTCACTGCGCTCACGCGCGCCGCGACGGGCGACCCATGCAGTGAGCGGACCGACGATGAACACCACCATCGCCACGCGCAGGAACGATTCGAGTATGTCGCCCATATTAACCACCATCCCAATAGAAAACGTGAATTTGGGAGACTATAGCAGAGCGAAGCGATCTGCACGGCATCGTCCGGGTGTTTTCAGCATACGGTGGAAACCAGCGGCAGCGGACGTTGAGAACTCACCCAAAAGACGCGATTCGACCGAAGCGATTCTTCTTGACTTGGTCTCAATGTGATACGACATGCGCCACTACCTGCGCGGTCTAGCGGCCCTGATCGAAGAGGGTCACACCGATGAGGCACTCGAGCGCATCGACGCGCTCTGCGAGACCAACGACCGCACCGCCGTGCGCCGCTACTGCGCCAACGAAACGGTCAACATTGCGCTCTCGTCGCTTTCCGCGGACATCAACGCGCACGGCATCACCGCCGACCTGCACGCCGCCGTGCCCGAAACCGTCCACGTGGGCGATGTCGATCTGTTCAGTGTGGTATCGAACGCCCTGGACAATGCCATCGCCGCGGCGAGCGCCGCCCCCGAAGGCAAGCGGTTTGTCGACCTGGACCTTCGCTACGAAGACGGTCAGCTTCTATTGCTGGTTTCCAACACATTTGGACGGGCGCCGCACATGGTCGACGGCATGCCCGTGGCTCAGCACACTGGGCACGGCTTTGGCACCAAGAGCATTATGCTTGCCGTCGAGCGCATGAACGGCAACTGCCAGTTCCGCATTAACGGCGACCGGTTTGAGCTGCGCGCCGTGATGTAGGGGCTGCCGCCAGCCTCGCTACAGCGGTGCAGCCGCCGGGGTCAGCTGCTTGATGTAGGCCCACATGCGCTGCTTGGCGGCCTTGTCGGTGAGCGCCGCCTCAAAACCGTCGAGCGCCAGCACGCGGCGCCCCTGCACATGGGCGACCAGGCCGGGCTTGAGCATGGCAGTGTCAAAGTCATCAATCGCCACAAGCATATCGGCATAGGTTTCGCGCATGACATCGGCCGCACTGTTATCGAGCAGCAGCACCGCCTCGGGATCCAGAGCCTCCAGTGCCTCGCGGAACAGGTCGCACGGCAGGGCGTGGCCCACCGTCACAGCTCCGTCGCCCGCGCCGGCAACACTCGCCAGCACACAAAAATCTTCGGGCGCGTAACCGATTGCCCCGAGCGCCTTGCGCAATGCGGCACCATCCGCGCCGGCGGCAAGTTCGCCGCCCGAGCGCTCGGCATCATCCAAATCACCTTTGACCAGCACGATCGGCGAGCACGCGTTGCCCGCGATGCGCACGCCACGGGCCGCAAGCGATGCAAGCTCCTGCTCGGACGCCTGGGCGATGGCTTCTTTTTTCTGGCTTTGTGACGTGGGCATGCGCTCTCCAATCGTTTGCATGCCCACCATTATATAAAAGAGCCGCCCGCGAGTGGTTGCTTTACGAGCCGCTGGGTATAAGCACGGTCGTACTGATTTTTACGCGGCCGAGCCGCGTCGTATTATGGAGGTCACCATGGCTGACATTAAGCAGATTACCCCCGAGAACTTCGGCGCTGTCGTCAACGATAGCCTGCCCGTACTGGTTGATTTTTGGGCCCCGTGGTGCGGCCCCTGCCGCTCGCTCTCGCCCATCGTAGACGAGGTTGCCGACGAGCTGGCCGGCAAGTTGGCTGTGGCCAAGTGCAACGTCGACGACAACCAGGACCTGGCCATGAAGTTTGGCGTCATGAGCATCCCCACGCTGATCGTCTTTAAGAACGGCGAGGAGGTCGACCGCTCGGTTGGCGCCCTACCCAAGGCAAGACTTCAGGCACTGCTGGAGAAACATCTGTAATACGCTTGTTACCCATCTGCCGTCCATGAGCGGTTTCGCACCGCTCGCCGGAGTGCCAAACGCAAGGTATGCGACCACGGATAGTATGGTAGATACTAACAGCCCCCAGTGAACGGGTGCGGGTCAGACGGACTCGCACCCGTTTTCTTATGCGGCGGCGCCCAAGGCGGGCGTAGTAGAATCTGAACCACCATATCGCCCCGTACAAAAGGAGATTCCTATGCATGACGTCGGAATGAACATGAGCCAGCTTGCCATGAGCGTCAAGCAGGTCGACGACACCATTGAGCTCGCTCACGAGTGGAGCCATCAGCTGCTGCATGCGACCGAGAACTTTGATATGGAGCGCATTGGCGCCAAGCTCGAGGCCGCCATGTCTGCGCTGCACGAGGCGCACGATGCGCTCGAGGGCTACGAGGAGGCCATCGAGGCCGACCACAACTCCGTCGGCTCTGTGAAACTGGTGTAACGTGGCCGAGCACGAGCACGCGCACAATCACGGTGCGGACGACGATGCGAGCTGCCGCTGCAGCGGCCCCAGCTCCGAGCTGGTCCGCTTTTCGGTCACCGCGCCCGACGACCTGCTGCACCGCTTTGACGAGCAGATCGCGCGCCGCGGTGACGTGGCTAACCGATCCGAGGCCATACGCGATCTGATTCGCGCCTCGATCGCCAAGGAGCAGATGCGCACGCCCGATGAGCATGTTATCGGGTCGCTCACCATGATTTACGACCACCATACCGGCGACCTGACGCGCCGTCTGGACGAAGTGCAGCACGACTACACCGACGAGATCGTATCGACCATGCACGTGCATCTGGATCACCACAACTGCTTGGAGATTCTGGCGCTCAAGGGTCGCGGCGAGCGCGTCTACGAACTAGCCGACCGACTGCTGGGCCTGCGCGGCGTTAAGCACGGCGAGCTCACCTGCGCCGCCACCAAGCAAAGCCTGGGGCTATAGCGGAACTTACCGCGGCGCACCTGCCAAAAAGGGACAGGTTTTACTGAAGGAGGGTCGCATGCGGCATGTGCATATTCATGTAACGGGCATTGTGCAGGGCGTTGGCATGCGACCGTTTGTGTATCGCGAGGCCATGGCGCATGGCATTTGCGGATGGGTGCTCAACGCGGGCGACGGCGTGCACATCGAGGCGCACGCCTGTGCCGAGGCGGTTGACGGATTTGTCGCCGCGCTTTTTGAGCATGCACCCGCGGCGGCTCGTGTTGAGCGAGTCGATATTGCGGATTTGGAGCCTGGCGGCTGGGGCGCTGCCGATGAGCAGGGTTTTCGCATCGTAGCATCGCAGGATCAGACCGCGCACACGACGCTCGTCTCGCCCGATATCGCCACCTGCGACGATTGTCTGAGCGAATTGTTCGATCCCGCCGACCGACGCTATCACTACCCCTTTATCAACTGCACCAACTGCGGCCCACGCTTTACCATCATCCGATCGCTGCCTTATGACCGAGCGGCCACGTCGATGGATTGTTTTCCCATGTGCCCCAAGTGCGCCGCGGAGTATGCCGACCCACTCGACCGGCGTTTTCACGCGCAGCCCGATGCCTGCTTTGATTGCGGGCCGCATATTACGTGGCGCGAGGCGGGCATGGGCGATGAGCCGGGCGAAGCCGCCGCGTCGCCGGCCGTCGGCACCACGTGCGAGACCAGCGACGCCATTATCGACCGCTGTGTTGAGCTGCTGGCCTGTGGCAGTATCGTCGCCATCAAGGGTCTGGGCGGATTTCACTTGGCATGCGACGCCTCCAACGAGCAGGCGGTAGCCGAGCTTCGCCGCCGCAAACGCCGCAGCAACAAGCCGCTTGCCGTTATGGTGCGCGACCTTGCCGACGTTGAACGCCTGTGCCATGTCAACGACGTTGAACGCGGCTTGCTGGCCGGCAGCATTCGCCCCATTGTGCTGCTGCGCCGACGTGCCGCTTGCGAGAGCGGCGGTTCTCCCAACGCCCTCGCGCTCGCGCCGTCCGTCGCACACGACCTTCCCGAGCTCGGTGTCATGCTCCCCTACACCCCGTTTCAGCATCTGTTGCTTGCCGCGGCAGAAGCCCGCGGTATGCACGCGCTCGTCATGACCAGCGGAAACCTGAGCGAAGAGCCCATCGAGACCGATGACGATCTTGCCTGGGAGCGCCTCGTTGCCGCCGGCATTGCCGACGCGCTGCTCGGCAACGACCGCGCGATTCTCTCGCGCTACGACGACTCCGTGGTGCGCGTGGTCGACGGCGCCGTTATGCCCGTGCGCCGCGCTCGCGGATATGCACCCCAGCCGCTGCCGTTGCCGGCGCTCGACGGCGCTCCGTCCTGCGTGCTCGCCTGCGGGCCACAACAAAAGGCCACGATTGCGCTCACGCGTGAAGGGACGAACGGCGAGGCAACCTGTTTTGTGTCGCAGCATATCGGCGATGTTGAAAACGGCGAGACCTTCGATGCCTGGAACGCCGCGCGCACGCGCTTGGAAGATCTCTTTGACTTGGCGCCCGCCGCCTTGGCCTGCGATTTGCACCCCAGCTATCTATCGAGCCAGTGGGCGCGCGAGCAGGCACGGGAGCACAATCTGCCGCTCGTCGAGGTGCAGCACCATCATGCGCATATCGCGAGCGTAATGGCCGAGGCCATCGCCGCGGGCCAGCTTACAACCGACGCGCGTGTCCTTGGCATCGCCTTTGACGGCACCGGCGCCGGCACCGATGGGACCATTTGGGGCGGCGAGTTTCTTGTTGCCGGCCTTGGCGGCTTTGAGCGCGCCGCGCATTTACTCACCTGGGCGCTCCCCGGCGGGGCGGCCTCCGTGCGCGACGCCCGCCGCAACGCCTTTGCCCTGCTCAGTGAGCTCGGTCTGCTCGAGCACCCAGGCGCCGCTCGGCTTTTGGGCAGCCTCGACGAGCAAACGCGCAGCGTGACAGCCACCATGATCGAGCACGGCATCAACAGCCCGCGCACCAGCAGCATGGGGCGTCTCTTTGATGCCGCAGCAGCAATTCTGGGCATCTGCGACAAGGCAACCTACGAGGGCGAGCCTGCCATAGAACTCGAAGCCGCCGCCTGGCGCGCGTTCAGCAGTGAAAGTGCCTGCCCCACCGGCAATATGGCCAGCTTTTCCGTAACCGAATCATCCCGTCCGGACGACTTCCATGTTCTGAACTCCAGACCGCTTTTTGAGGCGCTTTTGGAGGGAATCAGGACCGGCGTGCCCGCCGGCAAGCTCGCGCTCGACTTCCATGTCACCATCGCACGCGCGTCGGCCCGCATCGCAAGCGAGATCTGCGTCCGTGAAGACCTCGACACCGTCGCGCTCTCGGGCGGTGTGTTCATGAACCGGCTTTTGCTTCAGCTCCTTACCCACGAACTCAAAGACGCCGGTCTTGCCGTCTTGGTCCCCCACGCTGTACCCGCCAACGACGGCTGCATCGCCTACGGTCAGGCCGCCATCGCTCGCGCTCGCCTCGCGCAGACGGCGTTGCGATAGGCTGTTTTGCCAGCCTGCGCGCCGCCGTCTCACAGGTGTAACGCGTTTGCTCGTGACTCCCGCGAGCGCTACCATCAACTGATGGGTAATTAGGCGCCTATCCAGCGCAAAACGTATAAAAGGGGAACATTATGTGCCTTGCCGTTCCCGGTAAAGTGGTCAAACGCGACGACGACCTTAAGGCGACCGTCGACATGATGGGCATCGAGCGCCCCATTTCGCTGCGTCTCGTACCGACGGCGCAGGTTGGCGACTATATTCTCGTACACGCCGGCTTTGGCATCCAGATCGTCGACGAGCAGGAAGCGCAAGAAACGCTCGAGCTCGTTAACGCCATGACCGAACTGGCCGAAGAAGACCAACTGGCCAGCAATCCGGCCGAGGCATACTAGTGGCGGCCGGACAGCCGGCGCGCTCCGGTATCGACTTTTCGGCATTTCGCGACCCCAGGCTGGCTCGCGAGCTCATCGATCGTATTCATGCGCTTGTCGGCAGCCGCAGCATCAACCTTATGGAAGTCTGCGGCACGCATACCGTGAACATCGGGCGCTATGGCTTTCGCTCCATTATGCCTGCCGGGCTCAAACTGCTGAGCGGTCCGGGTTGCCCCGTCTGCGTTACCGCCAACCGCGATATCGACCATGCAATCGCGCTCGCCAAGATGGACGGCGCCATCATCACCACCTTTGGCGACATGATGCGCGTGCCAGGATCGTCCACCTCGCTTGCCGCGCAAAAGGCGGCGGGACGCGACATCCGCATCGTCTACTCTCCGCTCGACGCACTCGACATTGCCGAGCAAAATCCCGAACGCCCGGTCATCTTTATGGGCGTCGGCTTTGAGACCACAACGCCCACCATTGCCGCCGCTATCCTGGAGGCCGACGCGCGCGGGCTCCAGAACTTCTCGGTCTACTGTGCTCACAAGACCACGCCGCCGGCTCTGCGTGCGATCTCCAACGACCCCGAGACCGCCATCGACGGCTTTATCCTGCCTGGTCACGTCGCTACCATCACAGGCCTGGCACCCTTTGGGTTTTTGGTCGATGAGTTCGAGACCCCCGGCGTAGTCACCGGGTTTGAGCCGGTCGATATCTTGCAGGGCATCTGCATGCTGGTCCAGATGATTGTCGAGCACAGGCCCGCAATCGACAACGCCTACCGCCGTGGCGTCAATGCAGACGGCAATCCCGTAGCGCGCCAGCTGGTCGAGCAGGTGTTTGAGCCATGCGACACCACGTGGCGCGGGCTGGGGCCGATTGCGGCTTCGGGTCTTTCCATCCGACCCGAATTCGCGCGCTTTGATGCCGGCGCCCGCTTTGACGTGCCCGTTGAGGCGACGGTCGAGCCGCGTGGGTGCCGCTGCGGCGACGTGCTGCGCGGGGCCATTACGCCGAGCGACTGCCCTCTGTTCGGCCGCGCTTGTACACCCGAGCATCCCATCGGCCCCTGCATGGTGAGTTCCGAGGGCAGCTGTGCAGCATATTTCCGCTACCGAGGCTGTTAGGTTCCGCCGTTCTAACGAACGGCGGACCGGTCGACGCTGCGCGCCATTCAGGCGAGCGATTTGCCTTTCAATCGTCGGCTGCGGGCAAAAGCCCAGCAGCCTCCTCTTTCAAGGCAACTCACTTCGCCTGAATGGCGCTCGCTGACTTTTACTTAACATCGATTCTGCCACACTCAGCTATTGCCGACCCCCCACGATTGGAGTTTTCGATATGTCCCGTACTGCCACCGATAGCACTGTCCTGTTGGGCCACGGCTCTGGCGGTCAGATGATGAAACGCATCATCGATGAGGTCTTTTTGGATGCCTTTGGGTCGCCCGAGCTGCTCGAGGGCAACGATGCCGGCGTCGCCGCGCTGCCCACGAGCGGGCGCATCGCCATGTCGACCGACAGCTTTGTAGTCTCGCCGCAGTTCTTCCCCGGGGGCAACATCGGCCGCCTCGCTGTATGCGGAACCGTCAACGACGTCGCGACCTCGGGCGCCAACGTACGCTACCTATCGTGCGGCTTTATCCTCGAAGAGGGCTATCCCATGGATAAGCTCCGCCAGATTGTGCAAACGATGGCCGAGACGGCGCACGAGGCGGGCGTGGCGATCATCACCGGCGACACCAAAGTGGTCGAGCGCGGCGGGGCCGACGGCGTCTACATCAATACCGCCGGCGTGGGCGAAGTGCCCGTGGGCGTAGCGCTCAGCGGCGCCAACTGCCAGCCCGGCGATGTCATTCTGGTATCGGGTACGCTGGGCGACCACGGTATCGCCATCATGAGCCAACGCGAGGGCTTGGCGTTTTCGAGCACCATCGAAAGCGATGCCGCGCCGCTCAACCACCTGATTGCCGATGTGCTTGCCGCAGCACCCGAAACACGCTGCTTCCGCGACCCCACGCGCGGCGGCCTGGCGTCCACGCTCAATGAGTTTGCCCAGGCCAGCGGCGTTGCCATGGAGGTCGACGAGGATGCCGTGCCTGTGCGCCCCGACGTGCAGGCAGCCTGCGAGATGCTCGGCTATGACGTGCTGCAGGTAGCAAACGAGGGCAAGATGGTTGCCGTGGTGCCGGCCGAGCAGGCCGATGCCGCGCTGGCAGCCATGCGCGCCGCGCGCTACGGCGAGAATGCCGCTATTATCGGTCGCGTGCTGCCGCTTGCCGAGGACGCCCGCCCCGCCGTGCGCGTGCGCACCGGCTGGGGCTCGACCCGCATCCTCGACATGCTCGTAGGAGAGCAGCTGCCGAGGATTTGCTAACGACAAAGGCTCAGGGCTATTAAAGATATTCAGATTCCAAACATGCCCGGCACGCATGCCAAGTATCATGGGGTGCGTTTTACAACTCAAGCGGCAGGAGCACCCATGGCAGCAGCTTTTTCCCATGTGATCTTTGATCTGGATGGCACCATCCTCAACACGCTCGAGGACCTGGCGGCCGCCGGCAACCATACCTGCGAGACGCACGGCTGGCCCACGTTTGCCGTAGACGAGTACCGCTACAAGGTGGGAAACGGCATGCTCAAGCTGGTCGAGCGCTTTATGCCTGCCGAGTATGCGGGCGACGGCCGTATGTTTGAGCAGACGCTTGCCGAGTTTAGGGCTTACTACGGCGAGCACAAGGAGGACCACACCGCACCGTACGCCGGCACGATCGAGATGCTCGACCGCCTGCGCACCGCGGGCGTGCAGCTTGCCGTGCTCACCAACAAGGACCATGTTTCGGCCGCTCCGCTTATCGAAAAATACTTTGGTTCCGAGCGCTTTGCGCTGGTGCAGGGCCGCGTCGATGCGTTTCCTCCCAAGCCCGAGGCGCCTGTTACGCTGCATGTGATGGAAGAGCTAGGCGCCGACCCGGCAACCACGCTCTATGTGGGCGATTCCAATGTCGATGTTCTGACCGGTCACAACGCCGGCCTCAAGAGCGCCGGTGTCACCTGGGGCTTCCGTGGCCGCGCAGAGTTGGAAGCCACCGGCGCCGACTACGTGGTGGACACACAGGAAGAGCTCGTGGCGCTGGTGCTTGACGAGTAGCAGGGCTGTTGCTCAACGCGGCTGTAGCGATTCTGCCGCGCGGAAAGTGCATCCCGTTTCAGAGCAATATTCCGGGTCGCGCTTTCCGCAACCCACCCCATCCGGAAACCGCGACCCACTATTCGGCCAAAAACCGGGTCGCATTTTCCCGACCGCTCGATGCAACGCCAATACACCAACCACACCCAAAGAGTGTCCCCAACTGCCGGCAGAAAAGGAACGTCCCCAAGTGCCGCCCCAATGACTACCATGGCAACGCCGCAGGTAGAGGACGGACAGCGAGCGGGCACCAGAGCGAACAAATTGGC
>DXZM01000004.1:0-25852 GCA_019419665.1 Collinsella sp. | reverse complement strand
AACGTGCAGGGAGCCTACGCCGATGGCTACGACGTGCAGATCGCCAAGATCGTCTGCAAGGCTCTCGGCGGCGAGCCCGTTGCCGTCAAGCAGAGCTTCTCGGGCCTTATCGACTCGCTCAACAACGGCCAGATTGACCTCATCATCGCCGGCATGAGCGCCACGCCCGAGCGCGAGGAGTCCGTCGGCTTTTCCGACCCGTACTTCATTGGCTACTTTGGCCTGTTCGTAAAAGAGGGCTCGCCCTACCAAAACGTCACCAAGCTCAGCGACTTCAGCGGTGCCACGGTGCTCGGCCAAAAGGACACCATGCTCGATACCGTCATCGACGAGATTCCGGGCGTTGTGCACAAGAACCCGGTCGATTCGGTCCCCACGGTGTTCTCGAATCTGCTGCAGGGCACGTGCGACGCCGTGACCTACAACACTGAGAACGAAAAGGGCTATATGGCCCAAAATCCCGGTATCGTCCCCATCCACTTTGCCGAGGGCGAGGGCTTTAAGCAGGAGGTCACGGCGAATGTCGGTTGCCGCAAGGGATCGGACAAACTGCTTAAGCTCATCGACAAGACACTCAAGGGCATCAGCCAGGAGGAGCGCGACCAGATGTGGGACGCGTGCCTCGACCGTCAGCCGGCATAGGGAGGCAGCATGAAAGGCATCAATCGTCTGGCCTCCTTTATCAAGGCCGACCACCGTTATGTGTACCTGGGCACGAGCGTTATCGCGGCGCTCGGCTTGGCATTTAGCCAGCGCAACCCCACGCCGCTGAGCTTTTTGGCGCCCACCGGCATCTTCCAGGATTGCCTTTGGGCGATTCTTTGGGCCTGGATCGTCGTGTCGGCGGCAGCGCTCGTCACCAAGGTTATGCACTGGAACGACTATCGCGAAACGTCGCCGTTTGCATCTGAGCGTTGCCGTCGCGGCGCGCGCCTGGGCAGCTATGTTGTGGTTGCCATCGCGGCGATCTTCTTTATCGACCGCTGCGTCATGTCGTTTGTCGACCTGGTGCAGGTGAGCATTGTCTCGGACTCCAATCCCAGCGACTTTCTGTCGAGCTTGGTCTACATGACCTACAAAAGCGGCGACTTCTTTATCCGCGGTATCGAGATCACCATCGCGCTTGCCACCTTCGGCACGGTCATCGCCTTCTTCTTGGCGCTGCTCTTTGTGTTCTTGCGCACCCAGACCTTCGATCGCGTCGACAACGACCTGGTGCGCTTCTTTAAGAGCATTGGCCGAGGCTTTGCGACCGTCTATTCCACCGTCGTGCGCGGCACGCCCATGATGGTCCAGGGCCTGCTCATCTATTACGCGGGCTTTACCGTTCTGCGCGGCATGGGCTTCGAGACCGCCCAGGCCAACCAGATCTGGAGTACCTTCACCGCCGGCCTCGTCACCATCTCGCTCAACTCCACCGCCTACATGATGGAGGTCCTGCGCGGCGGCATCGAGTCCATCGATCCCGGCCAGGCCGAGGCAGCGCGCTCGCTGGGCCTGTCGCAGTGGCAGGCTATGCGCAAGGTCGTGTTCCCTCAGGGTATTAAAAACGCGATCCCGGCGCTCACCAACGAGCTCATCATCAACATCAAGGACTCGTCGGTGCTCTCGGTCATCGGCGTGTTCGACCTCATGTACGCCACCACCACCGTCGCCGGCGTGTACTACCGCCAGATGGAGGTCTACTGCGTGGCGCTCGTGGTCTATCTGATCCTGACGCTCGTGGCGAGCCGCCTGCTCGAGGCCTTTGGCAAAAAGCTCGGCGCCGAGGCTCCGGCCACGCTGCCCAGCTCTAACTAGGCTTAAGACGAGGAGAATCATCATGGCAGATACCGCCACTACCGGCACTGCGGCAGCCGTGCAAAACCAAGAGCCGCTTATCCGCGTCGAGGGCCTGCGCAAGAGCTTTGGCTCACTCGAGGTACTCAAGGGCATCGACTTGTCCGTCAATCCCGGTGAGGTTGTCACCATCATCGGCGCCTCGGGCTCGGGCAAATCGACCTTCCTGCGCTGTCTCAACCTGCTCGAGACCCCGGACGCGGGCCACATCTGGTTCCACGGCCAGGACCTCACGGCCGAGCGCTGCAACATCAACAAATTGCGCGAGGACATCGGCATGGTGTTCCAGGGCTTTAACCTGTTCAACAACATGGATGTGCTCGACAACTGCACGCTCGCGCCCGTCACGCTCAAAAAGATGAGCAAGGCCGAGGCCGAGAAGGTCGCGATGGAGCATCTGACGAGCGTGGGACTCGAAAAGTTCGCGCACGCCGCCGTTGGTCGCCTGTCCGGTGGTCAAAAACAGCGTGTGGCCATCGCTCGTGCCCTATGTATGAATCCGCAGATCATGCTGTTCGACGAGCCGACCTCCGCGCTCGACCCCGAGATCGTGGGCGAGGTGCTCGAGGTCATGCGCAAGCTCGCCGCCGACGGCATGACCATGGTCGTCGTCACGCACGAGATGGCCTTTGCCCGAACCGTATCCGACCGCGTGGTCTTTATGGACAAGGGCGTGGTACTCGAGGACGCCGCGCCGGCCGAGCTCTTTGGCAATCCCAAGCACCAGCGCACCCGCGAGTTCCTCTCGCGTTATCTCGAGGACAAATAACCGACCGCAAACGCTTACGTTGCAGGGCCGCTCCCGTGGGGCGGCCTTTGTCGTCACAATCGAAAGGATGTCATGGCCGAGGTTTGGCGCTTCTTTGCGCATGAGGACGATTTTGCCGATATAGACGAGGCCGGCGCGTGCGAGCGCTTGGGCCGCGTGCTGTCGTTTCCGACCATTTCGAGCATGGATGCCGAGGCGGTGGACTGGCAGCCGTTCGACGACCTGCGCGCGTATATGCAGCGGGCCTGGCCGCACGTATTTGCGGCGGGTAAGGCTGAGCTCATCGATCATTCGTTGCTGGTGACGCTTTCCGGCTTCGACTCTGCCCTCAAGCCCGTTATGCTCATGGGTCACATGGACGTGGTCCCCGTGGTGCCGGGTACTGAGGCCGATTGGACGCACGCCCCCTTTAGCGGACATGTGGACGACGCCTACATTTGGGGCCGCGGTGCCATCGACATGAAAGACCAGGTCGCAGGTATTCTCGAGGCGGTTGAGTATGCGCTGGCGCACGGTTGGCAGCACGAGCGCACGCTGCTCCTGGCCTTTGGTCAGGACGAGGAGACGACGCAGTACGGCGCAGGCGCCATCGGCCGCGCGCTCGAGGAGCGCGGCATTGAGCTTGAGTACCTGATCGACGAGGGCGACTACCGCATCGTTCCGGCTGCCGAGTACGGCGCGGGCGAGGGCTGGCTTATGCATGCCGATCTCGCGGAGAAGGGCTACGCCGATATCGTGTTGAGGACGCGTAGCGAGGGCGGACATTCTTCCAACCCCTACGGCGGCACGTCGCTCGAGGTGCTCGGCCGTGCCATCGCCGCAATCTGCGATATCGAATGGCCGACGCGCGTCACGGACCTGCTTGTCGCACAGCTCGTCGAGCTGGGACTCTGCACGGCCGACGAGATTGCCTCCAACAAGGACGCCATCGTGCGCGAGTGCCTTGCCAGCAAGAAGCTCTATCCGCTCGTGACCACCACCTGTGCACCGACCCAAATCGAGGGCGGTAGCACCGGTGCTAACGTGATGCCGCAGGATATGTGGGCCAATATCAATTTCCGCATGCTCGAGGGCACGAGTGTGGCCGATGTCGTGGCCTGCTGCCGCGTCGCCGTTGCCGAGGCGGGGCTCGCCGACCGTGTCGAGATCGAGCTCGGTCCTGGCAGCTCCGAACCCTCGCCGTCTCCGCGCATCGGCGGACCGGGACTCGAGGCCGTCCGCGCCATCGCCGCCCGCTATTTCCGTGATCCAGAGGGGACGGAGGAAAACGGATCATCAGCGGCGGGCGGAGCTCCTATCGGTATCGTTCCCTCGACCGTGATTGGCGCGACCGACGCTGCCAACTACCAGCACATTTGCTCCGAATGCATTCGTTTTTCGGCGTTTGTGGTCGACGATGACGAGTGCGACCGCGGCGTCCACGGCACCAACGAGCGCATCACCCGCCGCGCCTACCTCCAGGGCGTACGCTTCCTCATCGCCCTACTCCACACGCTCTAGAATCTGACAAAGCGACAGTCCCTTTGTTAGCCGTTGGGGACGCTCTTAAACGACTAGTCGTTAAGGAACGTACCCAACGGCTACGTCCACTCATTCCGTGCGGGTTATATGCAGGTTTGCCTGCGCACGCTATCATGTATGGGTTAGATCGCAACTATGTACCCCACACGCGAAGGGATGCGCATGTATCTGAAGATCGACATGCTCTAGCCGGGCTTACCCCCGCAGTGGCGCCATGCGCCCCATCAATTCTGCCGATTTTCACCTTCACGCATATAAAGGAGTCCCGCCATGCGCGACAAGCTCGAAAAGATCATCAAGGCCTATGAGGAGCTCGAGAAGAAGCTTTCCGACCCGGCCGTTGCCTCCGACATCAAGGAGTTCACGCGTCTCAACAAGGAGTACGCGCACCAGTCCGACCTCATCGCCGCCTCGCGCGAGTACATCGGCGCGCTCGATGACATCGAGGCTGCCAAGGAAATGCTCCACGATACTACCGATGCCGATGAGAAGGAGATGCTCCAGATGGACATCTCCGAAAACGAGGCCAAGCTTCCCCAGCTCGAGGAAGACATTAAGTACATGCTCATCCCGAGCGACCCCAACGACGACAAGAACACCATCGTCGAGATTCGCTCCGCCGCCGGTGGCGACGAGGCGGCCATCTTCGCCGGCGACCTGTACAAGATGTATCAGCGCTTCTGCGAGTCGCGCGGCTGGAAGACCACCGTGCTCGATTCCAGCCCCAGCGAGGCCGGCGGCTTTAAGTCCATCGAGTTCAAGGTCGAGGGCGACCGCGTCTACTCCGTCATGAAGTTTGAGTCCGGCGTACACCGTGTCCAGCGCGTTCCCAAGACCGAGTCCCAGGGCCGTATCCAGACCTCCACGGCAACCGTCGCCGTGCTTCCCGAGGCCGAGGAGATCGACGTCCAGATCAACCAGTCTGACCTGCGCATCGACACTTACTGCGCTTCGGGCCCTGGCGGTCAGTGCGTTAACACCACCTACTCCGCCGTGCGCATCACCCACCTGCCCACCAACACCGTGGTGCAGTCGCAGGAGCAGCGCTCCCAGATTCAGAATCGCGAGGTCTGCATGCAGATGCTGCGCGCCCGTCTGTACGAGATGGAACTCGAGAAGCAGCAGGCAGAGCTTGGTGCCGAGCGCCAGAGCCAGATCGGCCACGGCAACCGTTCCGAGAAGATCCGTACCTACAACCAGCCCCAGGACCGCGTGACCGATCACCGCATCGGTTTCAACTCCACCTACAATGGCGTCCTCCTGGGCGACCAGCTCGGCACCGTCATCGAGGCGCTCGCCGCCGCCGAGCGTGCCGAGAAGCTGGCACAGGCAGTCTAAGTTCCGCCGTTCTACCGAACGGCGGACCAGCCGACGCTGCGCGCCGTCCAGAGCGACAATTTGTCATTCAAAAGGCAAGGCATGACCAGAAGGTCTATGCCTTGCCTTTTTCATGCCAACTTGTTCGCTCTGGACGTCGCTCGCTGGCATTGCCAAAACATCGGCGTTTCCTTGGTTGTCAAATGATCCGTAGGGAGTCATTGGGGACATTGCTTTGAGATGTTATTCAATCGGTTTTGATGGCCTTTGAGCTGCTTACCTGCTTAAAGCAATTAACGGCATGCATCTGCTATTGAAAATATTGCTCGAAAAATCGTCCAAGAAGTCGCGGGGCCATTTTTGGTGCGTCGCGCGTCAAGTGATTTGGCAAGTTCTTGGTTAGATATTGGTCAGTTTTGGGGCAACCTTGCCAAAAACTTGACGGATGCAGATTTAGACGTCGACGAATGAACACTTCAGGTGGGCTCCAAGCAAAATTCTGGGCTGATTCTCGATAATCGCCTTCAATCGTCCCTTGCCAGGCGCTGGCCTCGCTTACAATCTGCTCCGACATTCGCGCGCCGCCCGGCGCTTAAGAGGGGAGGGCCCCATGGCAAACGAGATCTGGACCATCAAGCGTTGTCTCGAGTGGACCAAGGAGTACCTGGCCGAGCGCGGCGAGGAGCATCCCCGTCTTTCTGCCGAGTGGCTGCTGTGCGCGGCCACGGGCCTGGCGCGTATCGACTTGTATATGCGCATGGACGAGACGCTTAACGCGGCCCAGCTCGAGACCATGCACGCGGCCGTCGTTCGTCGCGCCAAAGGCGAGCCGCTGCAGTACATCACCGGCAGCACGCAGTTTCGCATGATTGACGTCGCGTGCGCTCCCGGTGTGCTCATTCCGCGCCCCGAAACCGAGATGCTCGTCGAGGAAGTCCTCAATTATCTGGATGCCGAGGTGCTGAGCCCCGAGGCTGCTGCCCGTCAGCGTGTTGAGCTGCCTTGGAACGATGAGGTCGAGGAGGCACGCAAGGCCGAGGCCGCGCTGGCAGACGAACGGGCGACTGCCGAGCGCCGTGCCGCCAACCTCACAGCTGCCGACGAGGCGGCGCTAGGCGGCGATGTGCTGGGCAGTCGCGCTTATGCCGAGGAACTGGCCGATCGCGAGGCCGAGGAAGCCGCCGCGCAGGCGGCAGAAGCCGAAGCGGCAGAAGCCGCCGAGCCCGAGCTCGACGAATACGACATCGCCATCGAGGGCGCCGACCAGGAGACGGTTTCAGCTCAGGATGCCGCTGCGCCTGCCCCAGCCGAGCCCCGCACTGCCCGCGTTCTCGAGGTCGGCTGCGGCACGGGCTGCATTTCGCTCTCCCTTGCCTGGGAGCGCCGCGGCCACGTTACCTGCACTGCTACCGATATCGAGCCGCGCGCCATCGACCTTGCTACCAAAAACCGTGATGCGCTTGGCCTCACGTCCGACGAGGTCGCCTTCAGCCTCACAAACCTGGTGAGCTCCATTCCCCGCGAAGAGTGGGGCACCTTTGACGTACTCGTCTCCAACCCGCCCTACATCCCCACCGATGTCATGCGCTCGCTGCCGCATGAGGTCAAGGACTTTGAGCCCGATCTGGCGCTCGAGGGCGGTGCCGACGGTCTCGATATCTTCCGCCGCCTGCTCAACGCGGCGCCCTACATGCTGCGTGCCGGCGGCCTGTTTGCCTGCGAGCTCTACGAGGGCGCGCTCGACGCCGCGGCCGAGCTCTGTCGTCAAGCAGGCCTTTCGGACGTGCGTATCGTCCACGACCTCACCGATCGCCCCCGCATTGTCCGAGCCATCGTCACCGAGCCCAAGCAACGCCAGTAATATTTATTAACTGGTTAGCAAAAATTATAAATTAGTTTATAATTAGGACGGCTGAAAGAGGTCAGCCCATGCAACCTCCTACCTTTCGGGAAATCATTGCCCTACTCAAGCACGATGGATTCGTGAAGGTCGCGCAAGTCGGTAGTCATGCTAAGTATGTTTCTGGCGACCGCGTTGTCACCGTGAACGGCTCTGGTGGTGATCGACCAAAGAAGGGCACGTGGGCAAGTATTCGTCGCCAAGCTGGATGGTAGTTGGAGGCAAAATGAGGCAGCGATTTACCTATGACTGCGTTCTCATAAAAGAAGACGACGGTTACTGCGCTAGCTTCCCGCAGATTCCCGGCGCCTTTGCCGATGGCGATACGCGCGAAGAAGCGATTGCCCATGCCACCGAGGCACTGATGGCGTTTTTGGCCGACGACCTCAACAACGGTTTGACTCCGGCAGGGTACGAACGCTCGGCCGAGGTCGTGGCCCTTTCAGTCGAAATCGACCACGAGGACGCTCGGGAAGCGGCGTGCCGAACATTTAAAGACGCAGCGCTGGACCTCAAAGTCTCCGCTCCGCGGATTACCGCGCTGGTCAAAGCCGGAAAGCTCGATGTTGAACTCGTCGACGGCCGTCGGATGATAACGATAGACAGCATCGAGCGCTACGCCGCCCAAGAACGCCACGCCGGCAGGCCAAAGAAGTTCGTCGCAGTCCAATAACCCCCTCACTTTCACCGACTACTAGAGCCGCTCACCAAACCAACATGCGCTCTGGGCAAATAGGTTGAACGTTTCGTGCGAGAATGCCCCACAGTAAACAAACTTGCACCAGAGCGTAAGGGGCTGGCATACACATGCAGACGGTCTATCGGGTATACGAGGGAACGCGCGAGCCGCATCGGCTTGCCGTCGAGCGCACGGCCGAGGTGCTCGGCCGCGGCGGCCTGGCTTTGATCCCGACCGAGACCGTCTACGGTGTCGCCGTGGCAGTCAACGCCTTCTCGGACGCCGTGCCCCAAGATACAAGCGAATTCCCATCGTGGCCGCGCGATCCGCAGGCTGCCGTCAATGGCGCCGCAGTTCCTGCGCTCGGCACCGGCTATCGCCGTATCTTCACTCTCAAGCAACGTGAACTCACGCAAACCGTCGCTTGGCTGGTCGATGGCGTCGAAGCACTCGACCGCTATGGCGTGGATATCCCGGAAGATGCCCGCATACTCGCGCGACGATGCTGGCCGGGAGCCCTGACTATCGTGGTCAAGGCAGCCCCCTGCGTGCCGACCTTTATGCGCGCTGCCGACGACACGGTGGCACTTCGCGCTTCGGCCTCGCCCGTGGTGCAGGCGCTCATTCGCGCCTGTGGCAGCCCCCTTGCCTGCACCAGCGCCAACACGCATGGCGCGCCCGCGCCGGCAAGTTTTATCACGGTGGAAGGTCGCATCCTGGAGGGGGTCGATGTTGCCGTCGACGCCGGTGAGACCCCGTGTCGCGACGCCTCGACCATCGTGTCGTTTCAGCACGGCGAGCTCCAGATCCTGCGCCAAGGCGCACTTCCCGCATCAGAGATCGAACGGGTCCTGTCCGACCCGATGCAATAGAAAGGTTTAAGCGATGTCGTTGAATCTGGGCAGCCTGGGCATGGAAGATGCCTCGTTTGACTTTGGCGGTTCCTACATCATGGCGCTCGACTGCGGCACCACCTCGGTACTTGCGACCATCGTCGACGAGTACGGCTGCATCGTCGCGCAGGCACGTCGCAGCGTCAAAACCAGCTTCCCGCGTCCCGGTTGGGTAGAGCAAGACCCCATGGCGGTCCTTGCCAGCCAGATCGCCGTCATGATGGAAGTCCAGTTTAAGAGCGGTATCCACTCCGACCGCATTGCCGCCATCGGCATCTCCAACCAGCGCGAGACCACAGTGGTCTGGGACCGCGTGAGCGGTCAGCCGATCTATAACGCCATCGTATGGCAGTGCCGCCGTACCGCACCTCTGATCGACGAGCTGGTCGAGCAGGGCGCAGAAGGGCTGGTGCGCTCCCGCACGGGACTCACGCTCGACCCGTATTTCTCGGCCTCCAAGGTGCAGTGGATTCTCGACAACGTCGACGGCGCACGCGAAAGCGCGGCGGCGGGCGACCTCATGTTTGGCACCATCGACACCTGGCTCATCTACAACCTCACCGGCGGCCAGGTCTTTGCCACCGACTACACCAATGCCAGCCGCACGGCACTCTTTAATATCCATACGCTCGATTGGGACGACGACCTGCTGGCACTCTTTGACGTTCCACGTTCCATGATGCCCGAGGTTCGCTGGAGCTCGGGCGACTACGGCCGCGTCGCGAGCGACATCATGACCAACATGCCGCCCATCATGGGCGTGGCGGGTGACCAACAGGCGTCGCTGTTCGGCCACTGCTGTTTCCGTCCCGGCCAGACCAAAAACACCTATGGCACGGGTTGCTTTATGCTCATGAACACCGGCGACGAGATCGTCGAATCCAAGAATGGCCTGGTCTCCACCATCGGTATCGCTGCGGACGGCAAAGTCAGCTATGCGCTCGAGGGCTCTATTTTTGCCGCCGGCTCAACGATGAACTGGCTTCGCAACAACATGGGCATCATCTCGAGCGTGAGCGAGTCGGCACAACTCGCCGCTTCGATTAGCGACAACGAGGGCTGCTACTTCGTTCCCGCCTTTGCGGGTTTGGGTGCTCCCTGGTGGGACCCGCATGCTCGCGGTATCGTGTGCGGTCTGACCGGCGCCTCGAGCCGTGCGACCATCGTACGTGCCGCCTGCGAATCCATGGCATATCAGAGCTACGACGTGCTGCGCGCCATGGAGCAGGACGTGGGGCTTTCGATTGAACGCCTGTCTGTCGATGGCGGTGCCTCGCGCAACGAGTTCATCATGCAATTCCAGGCCGACCTGCTGGATATCCCCGTGCTGCAATGCGAGACGGTGGAGACCACGGCAATCGGTGCCGCGTACTTGGCGGGTCTTGCCGTCGGCTATTGGGAAGACCTGGAAGAGCTGGAGCAAAATGCCCAGATCGTTAGGACCTTCCTTCCCCACATGTCCGCCGAGCGCCGCGAGCAAAACCTTGCGGGCTGGCGTGATGCAGTCAGGCGCTCGCTCAGCACCTCACAGTAGGGCTGCGATGGGCTGCTCGATACAACAAACCGCTAAACTAATGCATGGCGTGCGGCGGCAACATTGCTGCACACCTTGTCAGCAAGGCCGTTTTGCGGCCGCAACGAAAGGGGCAATCAACCCATGACCGTCACCTACGATACGTCCCGTGTGACCCTTGTCGATCACCCGCTCGTCCAGCACAAACTGTCGATCCTGCGCGACAAGAGCACCGGCACCAATCAGTTCCGCCAGCTCGTGCGCGAGCTCGCGCTTTTTGACGGCTACGAGGCCATGCGCGACCTGCCCATGGAAGACGTCGAGGTCGAGACCCCCATCACCACCGCCACGTTTAAGCAGCTCGCCGGCAAGAAGCTCGCCATCGTTCCCATCCTGCGTGCAGGCCTTGGCATGGTCGACGGTATCCTCGACTTGGTACCCTCTGCCCGCGTGGGCCACATCGGTATGGAGCGCGACGAGGTCACCCACGAGCCGCATGAGTATTACTGCAAGATGCCCAAGGATATCGACCAGCGCATCTGCCTGGTTGTCGACCCCATGCTCGCCACGGGCGGTTCGGCCGAAATGGCCGTCAGCTACCTGCGCGAGCGCGGTGTCAAGGACATCCGCATGCTGTGTATCGTCGCCGCACCCGAGGGTCTCAAGTCGCTGACCGAAAAGGACCCCGACGTACATATTTATACGTGCGCCATCGACGACCATCTCAACGAGGCCGCCTACATCGTTCCCGGCCTCGGCGACGCCGGCGACCGCATCTACGGCACGCTCTAGTCGCTGGGCTAAACGGCCGCGGCTGCAAATACGAAGAAACGGTGCGCGCGGACGAACAAAAGGCGACCGCGCGCACTCCTGTTAACGGACGTTTTGCCCTGCAGGGTTCGAGAAAAACGTATTACCGTACCTGCGGCATAAAGAAGGTCTTAAGAAAACGAACAGGTGCGTATTAACCGATGCTTTTTCGGTTGTACTTTAACGATTGGCTCGTACAATAGTCACCAATGTTTGGCGGGAACTGTTCTGTGAGGCGTTAAAAAGGAAAGTGAGGACGCCAGTGTTTCAGATAGCCGATCTGCTCGCTATCGTTGCAGGCGCCATCGCGGGCGCAATTGCCTTCCTTCCCTTTGTCTTTACGCTCAAGCCGGTTCTTGACGATAAGCAGAATGCGGACATGCTCAAGGGTATGGTGAGTCTGGCGGTCTCGGCAATCGCCCTGCTCGTCTTTACCTTGGTTGTGTTTGTGTTGTTCGGAGAGGCATTTCGCATGTTCCTCCTGGGCGAGGCGATCGGCTTCGTGGCCTTTATGGCCGCCTGCGCGGTTCGTGTCGCCAAGGCGCTGCGAGATCCTCATGAGGTCGAAAGGTAAGTCGTGGAAATTTTTGAAAAGCTGCCTGATGAGATTAATCATCTGGTCAGCGAGTTCAGCTCCACCCCTGTCGTGGGCGATCTGAGCTGCGGCATCACGCAGTACTCGTTTTGGCTGATCGTCTCCACGATCGTGCTCCTGATCGTCCTGGCCGTGTTCAAGAAGAAGCAGACCCTGGTTCCCAAGGGCTTCTTCGTCAACGGTTTCGAGTACATCATCGAGTACGTCGAGAACGATATCGGCAAGGGTGTCGTGGGTGAGAACTGGAAGAAGCACTTCCCGTTCCTGTGCTCGCTTTTCCTGTTCATCCTGATCAATAACATGATCGGCCTGATCCCGGGAATGAAGCCCGGCACCGGCGCAATCGGCTCCACCGCCGCACTCGCCATTTTCGCCTTCGTGTACTTCATCTACTACGGATGCAAGGCTCACGGCGTGATCGGCTACATCAAGAGCCTCGCCCCGCAGGGCGTGAGCTTCCCGATGAACGTGCTCGTGTGGGTCGTCGAGCTTTTCTCGACCTTCCTGCGCCTCATCACGCTCGCCGTCCGTCTGTTCTGCAACATGTTCGCAGGACACGTGGTCATGGGCTCGTTCGCCATCATGGCGAGCATGTTCATGCAGCCGCTGCTTCAGCAGGTTTCCGCGGCGCACGCCGTCGGCGCCCTGCCTTCGCTGGCCTGGCTTGCCATCCTCATCCTGATCTATGCGATCGAGCTTGTGGTCGGCGCCATCCAGGCTTACGTCTTCACGGTCCTTACCGCCGTGTATGTCTCCGAGGCAGAGGAGGTCGCAGAGGAGGAGTAGTCTTCCGTTCGCGCCTTAAAGGTAAGGCAATTCGTTAAACCGCCGGTGCCCGTACCCATGGAGCCCGGCAGTTATAAAAAGGTTATCCTGCGTGAAATAAGACACGCACGACAAAGGAGGAATCGTGGGAGTTATCGGTTACGGTCTCGGTGTTATCGGCGCTGGTCTTGCTATCGGCCTGTCTGCTCTGGGTGCTACGGGTGCTATGGCCCGTCAGCCTGAGGTCCAGGGCCGCGTGTTCACCGTCTTCATCATGGGCTCCGCCTTCGGCGAGGCTCTGGCTCTGATCGGCTTCGTTGTCGCGCTGATCGTTAAATAGCACGGAGCGTCAAGTATGAATCTTTCATCCCAGAAGAGCGCGATCGCACTCTCCGCGTCCGCGGCCGCGCTGCTCATGCCGGTTTCCGCGTTCGCTGAGGACGGCGCTGCCGGTGCGGACATCCTCATCCCTAAGATGGCGGAGTTCATCCCGGCGCTCATCGCCTTCCTGATCATCTGGATCGTGCTGGCCAAGGTTGCCCTGCCGGGCATCATGAAAACCATGGAGGAGCGCGGCAAGAAGATCGAGGAGAGCCTCGACGAGGCCGAGAAGACCAAGCAGGAGACCATCGCCAAGCGCGCTGAGTCCGACTCGATCGTCACCGACGCCCGTCGTCAGGCTGCCGACATCGTCCTCGAGGCCCGTAAGGACGCCGAGTCCGAGCGCGCCCGTATCATCGAGGCTGCTCACAAGGAGGCCGAGGAGATCATCGCCAAGGCCCATACGACCGTCGAGGACGAGCGCAAGTCCATCTACGCCGGTGCCGCGAGCTCCATCGCCGACCTGTCCGTTGCCGTCGCCACCAAGATCGTGGGCGAGGCACTCGAGGACGATGCCGAGCAGAAGAAGCTCATCGAGCGCTACATCCAGGAAGCAGGTAGCCTGAATGCCGACTAGCCGCTATCAGGACAAGGTGCTCGAGACCTACGCGCGCTCCCTTCTGGAAGCCGCTAAGGCCGAGAACCATGTGTTCGAGGACCTCGAGATGATCGAGCGCCTGGCTTCTGCCAGCCCCGAGATCATCGCCGTGCTCGACACCATGTCCAAGCGCGACCAGCTCGACCTTCTTCCCAAGGTGGCAGCTGCCTTTAAGTATGTTGCCGAGGAAGACGAGGATGTAGTGGGCGTGACCGTCACCACGGCGATCCCGCTCGACGACGAGCTGCGTCAAACCATCACTAAGAAATGCGAGCAGGACTTCGGCCGCAAGGTATTCCTTATCGAGCAGGTCGACCCGTCTATCGTGGGCGGCCTGGTGCTCGAGGCCCGCGGCGAGCGTCGTGACATTTCCGTCAAGACGCAGCTGCGCATCGCGCAGGAGACCCTCGCAAACTCTGCTAATTCGTACGGAGGTGAAGCCTAATGTCCGAAACCCTCAATGCCCAGGATATCGCCAAGAAACTGCAGGAGCAGCTCACGAGCCTCTCCGCGACGGTCGATACGCATGAGGTTTCAACGGTCGACGAGGTAGGCGACGGCATCGCGCGCGTCTCCGGCCTCAAGAGCGCCATGGCAGGCGAGCTTCTGGAGTTCAAGAGCTCCGATACCGGTGAGACCGTCTTCGGCCTTGCCCAGAACCTTGACCGTGACGAGGTCGGCGCCGTTCTGTTCGGTGCCGTCGACTCCATCAAGGAAGGCGACGAGTGCCGCACCACTGGCCGCATTATGGATATCCCCGTGAGCCGTGCCATGCTCGGCCGCGTCGTCAATCCGCTCGGCCAGCCCATCGACGGCCTGGGCGACATCGTCGCCACGCACCGTCGCCCCATCGAGTTCAAGGCTCCCGGCGTCATCGATCGTACCCCGGTGTGCGAGCCGGTTCAGACCGGTCTGCTCGCTATCGACTCCATGGTGCCTATTGGCCGCGGTCAGCGTGAGCTCATTATCGGCGACCGTAAGACCGGTAAGACCGCCATCGCCATCGACGCTATCCTCAACCAGCGCGGCAAGGGCATGGTCTGCATCTATGTCGCCATCGGCCAGAAGGCCTCCACGGTTGCCAACATCCGCGAGACCCTCGCTCAGCACGGTGCGCTCGACTACACCATCATCGTTTCGGCCACCGCTGCCGATTCCGCCCCTATGCAGTACATCGCGCCTATGGCCGGTGCCGCTATCGGCGAGTTCTTCATGTACAACGGCGAGGACGGCAAGCCTGCCAGCGAGACCAACCCCGGCGGCCACGTGCTCGTCATCTACGACGACCTGTCCAAGCAGGCTGTGGCTTACCGTCAGATGTCGCTGACGCTGCATCGTCCGCCCGGACGCGAGGCCTATCCTGGCGACATCTTCTACCTGCACTCTCGTCTGCTCGAGCGTGCCGTCAAGATGTCCAAGAAGAACGGTTATGGCTCCATGACGGCTCTTCCGATCATCGAGACCCAGGACGGCGACGTCTCGGCCTACATTCCGACCAACGTCATTTCCATTACCGATGGTCAGATCTACCTGCAGTCCGAGCTCTTCTTCCAGGGCCAGCGCCCGGCAGTCGACGTGGGCATTTCCGTGTCCCGCGTCGGTGGCGACGCACAGACCAAGGCCATGAAGCAGGTCGCCGGCAACCTCCGTCTGGACCTTGCTTCGTACCAGGAGCTCGCCGGCTTCACGCAGTTCGGCTCCGACCTCGACGAGGCCACGCAAAAGCAGCTTACCCACGGCGCTCGCATGACCGAGCTCCTGAAGCAGCCGCGTTACAAGCCGTTTGAGGTTGGCGAGCAGATCGTTACGCTGTTCGCTGGCAACGAGGGCTTCCTGGATGACCTGGAGATCGCCGACGTGCTGCCTTTCCGTGCCGAGCTCATCGAGTACATGGACAATGGCTTTGGCTTGCTGCTCGACAAGGTTCGCGCCAAGAAGATCGATGATGACACCAAGGCTGAGCTCTTGCGTGTCATCGGCGACTTCAAGCAGCAGTTCATGGCCAAGCACCATTCGGATGTTTCTGGATCAGAGGAGAACTAAGCCCCATGGCCAACCTTCGCGACATTAAGAAGCGAATCTCCTCGGTTACCACGACCAAGCAGATCACGCGCACGATGGAGATGGTCTCTACGGCCAAGATCCGTCGTGCCCTCGATCGCTCCAAGCAGGCCGAGCCCTATAAGGAGGCGCTGACCGACGTCATGTTGACGGTCGCCGGCGACGCCTCCTGTTCGGGCACCGATCCCATGCTGCAGAAGCATGAGAGCGTCAAGCATGGCCTGATTGTCGTTATTGCCTCGGACCGCGGCCTTGCCGGCGGTTTCAATACGACGGTGGAGCGCACGGCCGAAAAGCTCGCCGCTTCTTGGGCGAACGACGGCATCGAGTGCGAGATCATCGCGTGCGGGCGTAAGCCGGCCACGTATTTCCGTGACCGCGCAAACGTTGTCATGCACTTTGAGGGCAACTCCTCTGAGCCCGATTTCAATCAGGCCCGCATGATCTCCTCTCATATCTGCGATGCGTATCGTGCCGGTGAGCTTGACCGTGTCGAGCTTGTCTACCACCACGCCAAGAACCGCGTGGATCAGGAGCTTCGCGTCGAGCATCTGTTGCCGCTCGACCCCGAGATGATCGCTATGGCCCACGGTCCGCGTAAGAACGAGACCGACGCCCCTAAGCGCATCTCGTCCACGTTCGAGTTCGTGCCCTCTCCCGAGCATGTTCTCGGCAAGCTTGTGCCGTCTTATATCCTGACGGTCATCTACCAGGCCCTGATCGATTCGGCGGCTGCCGAGCAGGGTGCACGCCGCAAGGCCATGCACTCCGCGACGGAAAACGCCACCGCGATCATCTCGACCCTTACCCGCACGTATAGTCGCGTGCGCCAGGCTTCGATCACGACCGAGATTAACGAGATCGTCGGCGGAGCCTCAGCATTGGAGGAACAGTAATGGCTAATAACACCGTAAAGCTTGCGGTCGAGGAAGCCACCAAGAAGACGACTGCCGGTGATGGTCGCATCGTGCGTATCATCGGCCCTGTCGTCGACGTCAAGTTTGACGGCGCGGTGCCCCCGATCTACAACGCGCTCACGGTCGAGGCCGAGACCCCGATCGGTCATCTGAGCACGATCCTCGAGGTCGAGAGCCAGCTTCCGGGCGGCGTCGTCCGCACGGTCGCCATGTCCTCGACCGACGGCCTGCAGCGCGGCCTCATCGCTACCGATACCGGTGAGCCCATGAAGATGCCCGTTGGTCCCAAGACGCTCGGTCGCATTTGGAACGTCATGGGCAAGCCCGTCGACGGCAAGCCCATGCCCGAGGTGGAGGAGTTCTACCCCATCCACCATGCAGCGCCCCGCTTTGACGAGCTCACCACCAAGACCGAGATCTTCGAGACCGGCATCAAGGCCGTCGACCTGCTCGAGCCCTACATCCGTGGCGGCAAGACCGGCCTGTTCGGCGGCGCCGGCGTTGGCAAGACCGTTCTGATTCAGGAGCTCATCAACAACCTCGCCCAGGAGCACGGCGGCACCTCGGTGTTCACCGGCGTCGGCGAGCGTACCCGCGAGGGCACCGACCTTTATCTCGAGATGAGCGAGTCTGGCGTTATCGACAAGACCTGCTTGGTCTATGGTCAGATGAACGAGCCGCCCGGAGCGCGTCTGCGCATCGGTCTGGCCGGCCTTACCACCGCTGAGTACTTCCGCGATCGCGGCCAGGACGTTCTGCTATTCATCGACAACATCTTCCGCTTCTCCCAGGCGGGTTCCGAGGTTTCCGCACTGCTGGGCCGTATGCCGTCCGCCGTTGGTTACCAGCCCACGCTGGCAACCGAGATGGGCGACCTCCAGGAGCGCATTACCTCGACCAAGACGGGCTCCATTACCTCCGTCCAGGCTGTCTACGTCCCCGCAGACGACCTGACCGACCCGGCGCCTGCCACGACGTTTACGCACCTCGACGCCACCACGGTTCTTTCGCGTAGCATTTCGTCGCTCGGCCTGTTCCCGGCTATCGACCCGCTCGCGTCTTCCTCCGACGCTCTCGATCCCTCGATCGTCGGCGAGGAGCACTACCGTGTCGCCGTCAAGGTCCAGGAGCTCCTGCAGGAGTACTCCGACCTTCAGGACATCATCGCCATTCTGGGTATGGACGAGCTGTCCGAGGAGCAGCGCCTTACGGTCAACCGTGCCCGTAAGATTCAGCAGTTCCTCTCGCAGTCCTTCCACGTCGCCGAGAAGTTCACCGGCAACCCCGGTGTCTACGTCCGCGTCGAGGATACCGTCCGCTCTTTCGCCGAGATTGTCGACGGCAAGGCCGATGACCTGCCCGAGCAGGCTTTCCGCTATGCTTCCACGATTGAGGACGTGCGCGAGCGCGCCCGCAAGATGGGGGAGAAGTAGGTTATGCGTATCCGCATCGTGTGCCCCGTGAGCTGCGCCTATGAGGGCGACGCTGCGTTTGTGTCGATTCCGTCCACGGATGGCGAGTTTGGCGTCCTGCCTGCTCACTCCAGCGAGATCTGCACGATCGACCGCGGTTACGTTCGCGTTTCCGATAAGGCCATGGGCACTGTCGACCACACGTTTGCCGTGGCCGGCGGCTATGCCCAGGTTGCGGACGATGTCGTGACCGTTCTCGCCGAGCGCGCTTGCGATTTGGCGACCGTCGATGCCGACAAGCTTAAAGCTGATATTCAAGGTTTTGAAGAGAAGCTGGGTAATTTGTCGGAGGATGATGCACGCCGCGCCTACCTCTATAATGAAATCGCATGGTGTAAGCTCAAGCTTGCCCAATAGTCAAACGATTTAGCGTTCGACCATTTGCGAACACATCATGCCCGGGATGGCCCAGCCACCCCGGGCATGCTTTTTGAAAGGGTAGACCTTGGATATTATCCGCGTTGAGGGTGGCCACGCCATCGGAGGCTCCGTGCCCGTCTCGGGTGCCAAGAACTCCGCGCTCAAACTCATGGCGGCAACGCTTCTGGCGCCGGGCAAGACGACGCTGCAGAACGTGCCCGATATTTCCGATGTCCACGTGATGGGCAAGGTGCTCAAGGGCATGGGCGCTACGATCGATGTTCTCGACGAGCACACGCTCGAGATTGATACCTCTCAGGTCGATTCTTGGGAGGCCCCCTACGAGCTCGTTGCCAAGATGCGTGCTTCCACCGCCGTCATGGGACCCCTGCTGGGCCGCTTCCATCGCGCCAAGATTGCCATGCCGGGCGGCTGCAACCTGGGTGCTCGCAAGATCGATATGCACATTCTGGGTCTCGAGGCCCTGGGCGTTGAGTTTGATACCGCCCACGGTTACATCAACGCTAATGCGCCCCAAGGCCTGCGCGGTACCACCGTCACGCTCGAGTTCGCCAGCGTCGGTGCGACCGAGAACCTCATCATGGCCTCTGTGCGCGCACAGGGCACCACGGTTATCGACAATGCCGCCCGCGAGCCCGAGATCGTCGATCTCGCTAACATGCTCAACGAGATGGGCGCCAAGATTGTTGGCGCCGGTACGCCCGTCGTGACTATCGAAGGCGTGGAAGAGCTCCATCCCGTTACCCATCGCGTGGTGGGCGACCGCATCGAGGCCGGTACCTTTATCGTTGCCGGTGCGTTGATGGCCGACGATCGCGGTGTCGATGTCACGGGCTTTTGCCCCATTCACTTGGGCATGGTGCTCAAGAAGATGGAGCTCATGGGTATCGACTGCGAGCGCGTCGAGGATGGCGTCCATGTGAACCGTGCCGAGCGTATCAAGCCGGTCGACATCCAGACGCTTCCGTTCCCCGGTTTCCCGACCGACATGCAGGCGCAGATTATGGTGCTCTCCGCCCTTGCCGACGGCAGTTCCGTTATTACCGAAAACATCTTCGAGAATCGCTTTATGTTTGCCTCTGAGCTGGTGCGCATGGGTGCCGACATTCGTATCGAGAGCCATCATGCCATGATTCATGGCGTCAAGGGCTTCTCGGGTGCACAGGTTACCTCGCCCGATCTGCGCGGCGGAGCGGCCCTCGTCGTAGCGGGCTTGATCGCCGACGGGACGACCGAGGTTTCGGCTATCCATCACATCAAGCGCGGCTACGAGCAGTTTGTCGAAAAGCTGCAGGCGCTCGGCGCGCATGTCGAGCATGCTACCGTCCCCGATCCCGTCATCTACTAATACAGGTTGCCTATGTTTAATAAAAAACCCCTCGCGGATACCACCGCCCGAAGACCCTCAACTGGTGCGCAGGCCAAGATCTACAGTCGCGATAACGTGGCTCGCTATTCCGAGCGCGCTCGCCAACGTCGTCGTAGCCACACGATTCGTCACGTCGCGCTCATTGTCGTGCTTGGCGTGCTGCTGAGTGCCACTACCGCTGCCGGCCTGTGGTTTGCCACCATTATGGGCAAGCTCGGCGATTCTAATGTCATTACCGACAATCTGCGTCGTGTTCTGGTTGACACCGATGAGGCAAAGGATCCGTTCTACGTGCTGCTTCTTGGTACCGACGGCCGTCCGGGCGAGGATACGTATCGTGCCGACTCGATTATCCTGGCACGCATCGACCCCACGCAAAAGCAGGCGACGCTCATTTCCGTTCCGCGCGACACCAAGGTCGAGTACAAGGGCGAGACCATGAAGATCAACGCCTGCCATACCGTGGGCGGCGCCGAGGCCATGGTCGAGGCGGTCAACGAGCTGTGCGGTGTTCAGATTTCCCACTATGCCGAGGTCAGCTTCGACGGTATGCAGGCGCTGATTGATTCGGTTGGCGGTATCGACATTAACGCAACCGATGATGTTGACGACCCCGAGCACCTGGATATTAAGATTACCGCTGGCCAGCAGCATATGGACGGTGCCACCGCCCTTACCTATGCCCGCTGCCGCTACACCTATGCCGACGGCGATTACACGCGCATGCGCCACCAGCGTCAGGTGCTTGGCGCCCTTGCCAACCAGATTCTCAATAACTTCGATGCCACGAAGATCTTTGGCCTGGTTAATTCGCTGTCCGATATGCTCGTAACCGATATGAGCGTTCAGGATATCGTGGCTACGGTCAACGCCATGCGCGGTATGGATGTCGACGGTATCTACTCGGCCAACCTGCCCTCGTATGCCGACGACAGCACCATGATCGACGGTGTGAGCTACGTCTTTGTCTACGAGGACGAGCTCAAGGAAATGATGGAGCGCGTCGATGCCGGCAAGGATCCCAAGGGTCCCAACACCATGGGTCTTTCCGACGGTTCCAGCTCTACGATCGGCGACCTGAACAACAACACGTCTGACGACTACGCAAACGGTACCGCAACCTCATCGGTCAGCTCTGACGATTCCGATGACTCAAGCGATTCGAGCGATTCGGACTACTACGAAGAGCCGACCGGCGACGGCAACGGCTACGAGGCCAATTATTAGGGTTACGCGGGCTTACCAGCCCGCGTAACCAGTTGACGCTGCAAACCCGCCAGAGCGGCAATCTGCCTTTCAACTTCGGCGGCATGATCAAAAGATCAATGCCGCCTCGTTTCAAGGCACCTTGCTCGCTCTGGCGGGTTTTCGCTGTCGTTGCCAAAACATCGGCGTTGCCTTGGTCCGGACTAGTCGTTGGGTAGTCATTGGGGACGTTTTTAAACGACTAGTCAAACAAGAACCTCCCCAATGACTACCCACAAAGCGAGAGTGGATGTCGTCATTTTGCGGCACTTGGGGACGTTCCTTTTGTGCCGGCAGTTTGGGACATTCCTTGCGTTAAGAGGCTGGCGTGCGTCAACCTGTTCTCATTGCAGCAAAAAATCGCCCCGTTCTCGGTTGAGGACGGGGCGATTCGTCTTTTGGACTTGTGCAGCCAGGCTTATGCAAAGCGGGCGACGAGCTCCTGGAGCACGTCGGTCATCTTGACGAGCGAACTGACCGGGACGAATTCGTTGACGCCGTGGTAGCAATAGCCGCCGGTGGAAAGGTTGGGGCAGGGCAGACCGCGGAACGACAGCTGGGCGCCGTCGGTGCCGCCACGAATCGGCAGCACTTGGGGCTCAACGCCGCAGGCAAGGTAGGCTTCCTTGGCAACATCAATAAGCTCGGGATAGTCACGAACGATCTCGGCCATATTTCGATACTGCTGCTTAATCTCGACCGTCACGCGCTCCTCACCCAGACGCTGGTTGAGCATCGAGGCGGCGGCATCAATAAGGTCGAGTTTCTGCTGGAACTTGGCGGCGTCATGGTCGCGGACGATATAGCGCGCTGTGGCGTGATCGACGGTCGCAGATACACCCTCAAGGTGATAAAAGCCCTCGTAGCCTTCCGTATACTCCGGGCGCTGCACGTAGGGGAGCAACGCGTTGAAGTCGCAGAACAGATTGCCTGCGTTGACCATACGGCCCTTGGCGTCGCCCGGGTGGATGGACTGGCCCTCAAAGCGGACGGTCGCCTCGGCGGCGTTAAAGCACTCCCACTCCAGCTCGCCGATGGGGCCGCCGTCGACCGTGTAGGCGTACTTGCAGCCAAAGGTATCGATATCCAACAGCTCGGCTCCGTGACCGATCTCCTCGTCAGGGCAGAAGCAAATGCCGAGTGCGGGATGGGGCAGAGAGGGGTCCTGAGCGATACGCGCGACAAGCGACATGATCTCGGCGACGCCTGCCTTGTCGTCCGCGCCCAGCAGCGTGGTGCCATCGCTGCAGACCAGGTCCTCACCCGCGAGGTCGTTCAGGGCGGGAAGCTTGGCAGTACTCATGGCAACGGGCTTATCGTCAACCGTGCCGCAGACCAGGTTGCCGCCTTCGTAGTGTACGATGTGTGGCTTCACGCCGGCGCCCGGTGCAACTTCGGTGGTGTCGAGATGGGCGATCAGGCCCAGGGCGGGCTTGTCCTCAGCGCCCGCACTTGCGGGGATATGCGCGCAGACATAGGCGTGCTCGGTCACGTGGGCATCTTCCGCACCAAGCTCGCGCAGCTCTTCAGCCAGCACGTTGGCAAGGTCAAACTGAACGGCGCTCGAGGGTACCTGGTCGCAGTTTGCATCCTCGGACTGCGTGTTGATCTGGACGTAGCGCAAAAAGCGCTCGAGGACATCGGGGTTCGTGGTGGTGTTTTCCATAAAGACCGCTCCAATCTTGGTCGTCGTGTGCAACAAGAACTCTAGCACGGTATGCCACGGCATACCGCGACGCTTGGATGGGGTAGAATCAGCCATTGAATGCAGAAGGGACGGAAGATCATGGATACGACAAATAGCTCGCGCGAACTACATCTGACGGTGGCGAACGAAGACTACTTGGAGTGCATGGTTCGCATTGAAAGCGAAGAGGGGGAAACCAACGGCGTGCGATCGGTCGACATCGCGCAGCGCCTTGGCGTCTCCAAGGCATCGGTCAATAAAGCGGTTTCGGCGCTCAAGGCATCCGAGCTTGTCGAGCAATCGCACTACGGCAAGGTAATCCTGACCGATCGCGGCCGCGAGGTTGGCACGGCTATCTGGTACCGTCATCGCCTCGTCCGCACGTTTTTGGTTCAGGAGCTCGGTGTCGAATTTGAGCGAGCCGATTCCGAGGCCTGCATGATGGAGCATGCGCTATCCGAGGACACGATGAGCCGCTGGCTCGCCTATCTCGAAAAGCAGGGAATCAGCGTCGAGGAATAGCGGGATATATATGGATACGAGTTATTACAACCGCTTTGGTGCCGAGGAACTTACGCGCCGCTTGTCGAGCGAGACCTTGTTGGCGCAGGGCCCCATGGGCAGTGTTCTGTTGAGTGAGTACGATGCCGCCGACATTCCACCGGCGTTTTGGAATCTGGCAGAGCCGCAGACCGTTTCTCGTATCCATCGCTTGTATGTCGCTGCCGGCGCGCAGGTGCTCATTACCAACACCTTTCAGGCATCAAGCTATGCCCTCAAGCACGACCAGATTGCGCCGTCCGTGGCGGAGGTCAATCGCGGGGCCGTCGACGATGCTCGCCAGGCGCACCCGCAACTGCTGCTGGGCTCGATGGGCCCGATCGGTATTGAGTGGTTTGCCGAGGACTCTGCCGAGTATCGTGAAATCCGAGGCATTGCGCGCGAACAGGCGCACGCCTTGCTCAATGCCGGCGTTGACGGTCTGCTGATCGAGACGGTGACGTCTATCCGTAATTTGCAGCCCATGCTTTCCGGCGCCCGAGATGCCGCCGACGGCATGCCTGTTCTGGTGAGTTTTGTCGTTGACGATAAAGGCGACCTGTTGGGCGATGGCCTCAACATCGAGGCGGCCGTTTTGTACGCCGAAAAACACGGCGCAAACTCGGTTGGTGTTAATTGCTGTTCGCTTGCGGCCGCGAACGCGGCGGTGCCCAGGATGGTTGCATCGGCGACTACTCCCGTCACGGTGCGTCCCAACGTAGGCGATCCGGTCCAGACTCAGGATGGCCCCGTATGGCACGAGAACCCCGAAGCTTTCGCGCGCGCATGCATCGAATGGAGGCATGCCGGTGCCGCAATGGTGGGCAGTTGCTGTGGAACCACGGCAATCACTACGGCAGCGATGGCCGAGGCGCTCGATATATAAAGGGCAAAACCGCTCCATACGGGGCGGTTTTTTTATTGCTTGCATGTCCTCGGCAGCATTTGCCCAAATGGTGAATGCTGGTGCCGGCAGGTTGCCGAGTGCATGTTGCGGGTATACCCCATGCGTACCATGATCCAAACACTGTGAGGTGTCTGCGCGTGTGCGCGATAATTCATTTTGGAACTGACGGTTGGCGCGCTCGCGTCGATGAGGACTTCACTGCCGATAACGTTGCCCGTATCGCCGATGCCGTCGGCGAGTTGTGGCAAAAGACCAATCCGGGCAAAACGGTATATATAGGGTTCGACACCCGGCCCCTGGCGCGCGAGTTCGCTGAGCTTGCGGCGGGCGTGCTAGCGGCGCACGGGCTGGACGCCGTGCTCGCTTCGCGACCTGTCCCGACCCCTGCCCTTACGTGGGCGGCGGCTTATGACGGTGAGGCGTGCGGCGCGCTCATGGTGACGGGGTCCCATCATCCGCAGGGCTATCTGTGCCTCAAGATTCGCATGGGTGACGGCTCGACCGCCAACCAGGATGTCATCGAAGAGCTCGAAGAGACCATGGCTCCCGAGCCAATGGGGATCGAGGGGCAATATCGCACCGCGGATATCATTCCTGACTATATGCAGGCGGTGGCATCGTTTGTCGATGCCGAAGCCATCCGCGCCGCGCACCTGCGCGTGGTTGTCGATCCCATGGGCGGCGCAGCCCAGGGCTATCTAGCCGACTTGCTGCGCGAGCTTGGCGTTGAGGTGCACGAGATTCACGCCGGGCAGGCGTCTGACCAAGAAGATATCTGCCCCGACCCCGTTGAACCGTGGGTGGACGCTTGCGAGCGCACGGTTATCGAGGACGGAGCTTGCGCTGGCCTGGTGACCGACGGCGACGCCGACCGTATCGGCGCGGTTGACGAGCGCGGCAGATATATACATCCGCATCAGATCATGGCGCTCGTTTTGGGCGACTTGGTTCAATTTCGTAATTTGGAGGGGCGCGTCGTCGTCAATCTTTCATGCTCGACGCTCGTGCGTCGCATTGCCGAGGCGCTTGGCTGCCGCGTGACCGTCAAGCCAGTCGGTTTCAAATATATAGCGGCAGAGATGAAGAAGGGCGGCGTCCTCATGGGCGGCGAAGAAGCCGGTGGTATCGGCATCGCCGCGCATATGCCCGAGCGCGATGGAATCCTCGCCTGTCTGATTCTGTGTGAGCTTATGGCAAAGACGGACGCGCCTTTGGGCGTTCTGGTCGACCAACTCGAGGACAGTTTTGGTAAGACGAGTTACGGTCGACGCGATTTGCGCCTTGAGGCCGAAGATGCCGAAACGTTACGAACCCTGCTGCCGGGCGTAAACCCCAAGTCGATTTGTGGCAAGGTGCCGCAAAACGTTAGTCATATGGATGGCTTGCGTTTGGCATTCGAGGATGACACGTGGCTGCTGGTCCGTCCTAGCGGGACCGAACCAGTGGTGCGCGTCTACGCCGAGGGGTTCTCGGTGGAAGAACGTGATGAGTTGCTCGATGCTGGCTGTGCTTTAGCTAGGGGGACGTATCCGCTTTAACCATGAGACTGCCTTATATAAAGAGATGCTCGGCGAGCGGTAGGTAACGGCTGGCAAACGTTAGTCGGATCACAAGATGTGTGGGAAATGTGTACGTCCAGATTCCCGCCCACGGAACCCCTCCGGTCTGGCAATATATCTCCTTGCCGCGCGGC
>DXZM01000039.1:0-4532 GCA_019419665.1 Collinsella sp. | reverse complement strand
CCCGCGACCCCAACCTTGGCAAGGTTGTGCTCTACCAACTGAGCCATGTCCGCTTGCGGGTTATTAATTTACGCGAGTTGTCCAAAAGACGCAAGTACTTTTTTCAAAAAACTTGTCTGCCACATGTTCTTAGTAGCTAAACGCGCTAAAGCGATTGGCTAGGCACACGATTCCAGCGCTCCGCTAAACAGCTTCACCATCTGTACGCGCGTGCCGGCGCCGTCCGTACGACGAGCAACCTCCACGTTATCGACGAGCATACGCATAAGCTTGATGCCACGGCCGCGCTCCTCGGATGCGACCGGCTCGCTCGTTTCATCGATAGAATAGCCGGCACCTCGATCAAGCACCTCAACCACAACGCGATCGCCATAGGCCTGAACCGTCAGGACGCACCCGATACCGCCCGCATGGTCATAGGCATTACCCAGCGCCTCCCCCGACGCCAATGCGACATCGTAGCGCTCGTCACGGCGCAACGGAAGCGATTCAAGGAGTTCGGCGATGCGATGTCGGTAGTATGGAAGATTCTCGATACCCTGACGGACCTCGACGCTCTTACTCCAGCGAGGCAGCTCCCCCACCGGAATGGCGGGAATAGACTCCCGTGCCGGCCCCGCGACATGAAGGATATCGACAAGACGAGCAATCTCCAAAAAGCGAACAACTTCACCCGATGCATTGACGAGCGAAAGCAGGCCTTCTCGCCTCATGAGCTCACGAGCGCGCGTAAGCAGGAATGCCAAGCCCGTCGAATCGATAAAGCTAACAGCCTGACAGTTGATGACAACACGACGCACGCCGCGGCCAATCAAAGCATCCAACCGCCGACGCAGCGCAGGCACCGTGGCGATGTCGATATCGCCTGGTGGCGTCAAAACCGCTATGTCATTCCACTCATTCATACGACCATGGTTCCCCAAAAAAGCCCACTCGATGCATTCGTTTCCCCAACCGTACGGATTCAGCCCGCCCAGCGTCGTCTATGAACGACCCCGTAAAAACTCAAGGGACACCAATGCAATGTCATCGTCCAGCGCCGATTCGGTAAATCGGTCAAGCTCGCCCAAGACCTTGCCGCAGATTCCCGATACGCCCTCACCCGAGACAGAGAGCAGAAGGTCACGAAGGCGCTGCTCACCAAAGAACGCTCCGGTGCGGTCGCGGGCCTCAATCGTTCCGTCCGTATACATGAAGAGCATGTCGCCGGGAGCGAACGTAAACACGCCTGTCTCGTACACCATGCTCTCAAAGGCACCGATTACGCCCGATTGGCATCCAAGCAGCTCGACCTCTCCCCCACGGGCCTCGCCGCCACCCAGCGGCATCGACTCTGGCCTAATGACCATGGTCGGAGGATGGCCCGCCGAACAATACGTTGCGCGTCCGGCTTTAAGGTCAATCTTGGCGATAAAGGCCGTCACGAACGTCTCGACCCTCGAAAAGCCCATGAGCATGCTGTTAAGGGAGCGTGCCATGCGGGCCGGGCCAGCGCCCTCCCAGGCATATGCCGTCAGGGCCGTCTTGACGAGCGCGGACATCGATGCGGCCTCAATGCCTTTGCCAGACACATCACCCAAAATCATGACGGCGCAGTCGTCGGGAAGTCGGATGAGCGTATAGAAATCGCCGCCGACCAACGCCGAGTTCGTGGCCGACAGGTACACCGAATCGGTTGCGATACCCGGAACATCCCCCAGGGAATTTCTCATGCCGATCTGGAGGGTCTGAGCGATATGGCGCTCCTCGCGCTTTTGAGATTCGCCTTCGTAGATCAGTTCAAAGTCATGCGCCAAGTGCACCAAGTAGTCATATTCAAGGTCATCAATCGGCTCTTGGCTACCATCACGAAGCAGCAGCGCGCGCGTCGTCGGGCTCTTCGCAACAGAAGCAGGAACAATCGCGTCGTTACTGTGCTTGCCATCACCCTCAGAGCGCGGGCGCCCCGCCTCGATGCCGGAGTCGACGTAGAGACCTTGACAAGGCAGACCATGCGCCCTAAGCCAGCCTCCCATAGGCATCGATTCGTCAACGCGAGTTATACGAACGTGTTTAAGGTCCTCGGCACTCGTACCGCCCAAAACAGATGCCTCAAAGCCATCAGGGCCAGCCCCCAGACGTGCCGCTGGCGCCGTCGTGGAAAAGAAAAGCTTCTCAGGGTCGTCCGGCAAGGCAACGCGACTGCCGCCTTCAAAATCTATGACGTAGGAATCCAGACTGGCGTCATACTCAACAGGGCAAAAATGGCAGTTAAGCATATTGCAGATCTCGGACGATACCGCCTGGGTAGCCGCGGCAGAATCGTCTAGAAAGGTAAACAACTCATCACGCAAGACATTGAGCGAGCGGCCAAGCTCGGCCGTGCGACGGGAGCGAAGGCTCGATGCCATGCCGACCAGCTGGATAGACAGGTAATCGCAAATGACCTCGAGCACATTAACGTCATAGGCAAGCGGTGCCTGAGGGCGTTTCCAACCAACTTCCAGCACGCCAAGGATCTGCGTACCGTAAAAAACGGGAAGACAGATCTCGCTGCGGTACGGAGGCATATCCTGCATACGCAACAGGTGCTTAGAACGATTGTCCAGGTCCATAAACATACCGGAGGCGGCCTTATCACCCTTAAGGTCCTGTTGAATCGACAAGCGACAGGCACGCGACTCACGAAGAACATACGTCGGAATGCCAGCGCCATACGGCAAAAACTCAGGCAGGTAGCTGTCGTACAGCTCCTTGGAAACACCGCGAAGTTTAAAACCGCCGCTCTCAGAAAAATAGATAGCAGCACCCGAAGCATCGAGCGTTCCTACAAGCTGGTTCAAAACGGTATCAAGTAGGCTGGGCAGCTCATCGGAGCCCACGGTACTCATAATGACCGAGAGCGTGCCAGAGAGGCGCTTGTTAGCCACTCTAAGCTCCGAAAGAGCACGCTTGAGCTGACGGTCGTGCGAATACTGTTCTTCGATGCTATGGAGCGCCACCAGGACACGTGGCGCGCGGCGCCCAAAGATGCGTGGAGGCGTTACGGAGCCCGCACGAACCAAGACGGGGATAAAGGAGCCGTCACTCAGCTTGAGCATCAGTTCGTTCTCGGAGCCATCAGTTTCAAATGGCAGACGATGTTCCGTCGCACGTTCAAAAGCGGACGAGTACAGGACGTCTTTAACATCTCCACCAATGACGTCGGCGCGTTCCTCGCACATCAAACCAAGTAAGCGATTATTCACATGCAGAATGGTTCCGTCGAGCTCGCAGATGATGACAGCATCGCTCGTGATCTCGACTAGTTGGGCAACGTCTGCCCACTCGTTGTGTTCAAGCGTTTCCATCGTGGACCCCGCCGTCTATCGGTAACAAAAAAGCCTCCGAAGAGGCTTCTCAAATGCGATGGTGTCGGAGGCGGGACTTGAACCCGCATGACCAAAAAGCGGTCACTAGCACCTCAAGCTAGCGCGTCTGCCAATTCCGCCACTCCGACATGCTATGTTGTTGATTCACGGTTCGTTTTGTTGGACCCGCGCGTTCAACGAAGAAGATAATAACCTATGATTCGAGAACTGTGCAAGCACTTTTTTCAAAAAAGTTTACGAATTTGTAAATGCGCAGGTAAACTGACCTGTTCGGGCCGGAATGAGGTTGCTTTCCAACGCGTCCTCGGGCATGCGGCATTATTTTGCTCCGCGCTTCGCGCTACAAAATAATGCCGCCCCCTGCGGAATGCGTTGGAAAGCAACCTCATTCCGGCCCTAGGAGTATGTACTCCGGACACAGTTCTCAAACATGTTCTGGGGCTGATATATATTTGGTGGCTCGGCTTTGCCGAGCCCTTATATGGGGAGGCCGGAGCTAAAGCTCCGGCCTCACTAACTTTCCTATTAGATTAAGTGAGCGATCGAGGAATCGCACTCCCCCTGCCGAGTTACCGCAGGGCCCGCCCTGAAGTTACTTTTCAGAACATTCCGCACTGATATTTTCTGTATTGAAGACGTCGATGATGCACCCGTATACCATTGACGTCGACACCATCAGATGCGGACCGCGCGGTGACCCCACATTCCGCTGGCGCCCACAGGGCTGCCCTCGTTTCCTGACATGTCCCGCGCGGGCCGCGGCGAGCCGAGACCGCCGCATGACCTAATAGGAGCATGGAGCGATACCGCGGACCCGAACAACCGCATTCTATCGCGCCCCGTCAGTGTGCCGTCCGCCCGGTCCAGGCGAGCACGGAAAGAACGGAGCGAGACATGCAAAACGAATCGACACCCGGCGCCCGCGGGCCGGTCTTCTGCGGGGTCGACACCCACGCCGACTCGCACTGGCTGTGCGTCCTGGACTGGAGGGGCCGCAGGGTCCTGTCCCGCCGGTTCCCCGCCGACGCGGCGGGCTACGAGGCGCTCGCCGGTGCGATCGCCGCGGCCGGGGAGCCGGCCTGCGTCGCGATGGAGGGGACGTCGTCCTACGGGGCGGGCCTCACCAGGGTGTTAGCGCTACTGTAAAAACAACCATTTTGACCAACGCTCAACAACCAATCA
>DXZM01000038.1:0-9785 GCA_019419665.1 Collinsella sp. | reverse complement strand
CCGGTGAAGATCGCCTGCGATTACGTGGTGATGGCCGTGGGCTCCAAGGCCAACGCGTTTGACCTGGATGGCGTGACGGTGCCCGTGACCTGCGTGGGCGACTGCTCGGGCGAGCGTACCGCCGATATTGCGAGCGCCATTCGCACGGCGTATCACGCGGCCAACGAGCTGTAGCTGAACATCGCGGCCAGGCGGGGCGGTAGCACGGATCCGCCTCGCCCGGCTGTGTCCCGTCGGGTGTCAACCGGTGCGGGGCCTGCAAGCGCAGCAGGCCCCGCCCTTTTTGTTTTGCTCCGGTGGATGGTAATGCGCGGTAATCATGAGGAGTAAGGACGTCTACTGCCTTGCCGATTACTCAAAATTATTGGGGGAGGGGTTAATAATCATATCCGCTATAGCAAAGGACATAAAGAGGTGTCAATTTTGTTGACAGGCGAATGACGATTGGCTGCGAGTCAGCTACCAGCGTAAATAATCGATAAAGAAATGTCGTAAATTGGTGCCAAATGCCCAGATAACGCCGCGTCTATTTTAATTAACTGCTTTGAGCAAACAGTAAAATGCTACTATCTAACTTGCACGTAAGAAAGCAGATTAACGGTTAAGGCTAAGAAGTGGCAGGTATGTCGGAAGCAACTAGGACTCGCACGCATGCGCCCGAGGTTAGGCAGCGCGCCGTCGAGATCCTCCAAGAGGGGGTCGGTCACCGCGCCCTCGCCGCAAAGCTTGGCATTCCCCAGGCCACGGCTCGTCAGTGGGCCCGTGCATATGCCGTGGGTGGTGCCGACGCCGTGCTCAACGCGGGCACTCACCATCACACGTATTCGTACGAGGTTAAGCTCGCCGTGGTTAAGGACCGTCTGGAAAACGGTCTGACGGTTCGCGAGGCCATGATCAAGTACAAGATTCCCAGCGAGTCTTCGGTTAAGGCCTGGTGCCGCCAGTATCGCGAGAGCGGTGAATCTGCGCTGGTCGATAAGCCGCGCGGTCGCAAGCCGCGCGCTAAAAAGGCGGAATAGCGAACGGGATGGTGCGCCCACAGGGGCGCATTTTTCTTGCCGCCCCTCTACTCCAATGCGGACAGACTCCTTGCCCCGTGCGCCTAAAACTCCCCAGTTGACCGAAAACCTGCCGCCGCTACTCCTCAATTGAGCTATAACGTTAAACAATTGCAGCGTTTTGCATGGGGGAGTGATGGTATGACGCTACTGTATTTCCTTACCCTGTTTCCGCTGGTACCGGCGCTGGGCATGCTGCTCGTGCGCGGTAACCGCGCCCGCGATGCGGTGGGGCTCATAGGCTCCGGCATTATTATGGCGGTGACAGTTGTAGTCGCCGTCATGTTTTTTGGCACGGGTCCGCAGAGCTTTGAGGTTGCCCCCGGCACCTCGCATGTGCTCTCGATCATCAGCTCCGCCATCGATGTCATCCTGTGCGTCGTCATCCTGTACAACGCGTTCAAATATAGGAACGCGCTCACCACGGTGCTCGGCATAGTCCAGCTGGTGGGCTCGCTCGCCTTTGCAGCCATGACGCTGCCCGCGGCCGAAGCCGTCACGGCGACGCCGCTCTACCTGGACTACATGAGTGTGATCATGGTCCTCGCCGTCGGCATTGTCGGCAGCCTTGTCTGCGTGTATGCCTTGGGTTATATGAAGGACTTCCAGGCCCACGACGAGCACGAGGCCGCGCTGCGTGGGCAAACCGCGCCTGACCGTCGCCCGCAGTTCCTGGCGCTTATGTTCCTGTTCCTCTCGGCCATGTTCGTCATCGTGACGAGCGACAACCTTGAGTGGCTGTTCTGCGGCTGGGAAATCACCACCGTGTGTTCGTTCCTTATGATTGGCTACACGCGTACGCCCGAGGCCATCAAGAACGCCTTTACCCAAATCATCCTCAACATGCTGGGCGGCATCGCGTTTTTGGCCGGACTTATGTATCTGCACGTTAACGGCATGCCGCTGACCATCTCGGGCATGATCGAGCTTTCCGGCACCGGAACCGCGCAGTCCGCGCTGCTGGTGATGCCGGTCATCCTGTTGTCGCTCGCCGCGCTCACCAAGGCCGCACAGATGCCGTTCCACACTTGGCTGTTGGGTGCCATGGTTGCACCCACTCCCACGAGCGCCCTGCTGCACTCGTCAACCATGGTCAAAGCCGGCGCGTTCCTGATGGTCAAGCTGAGCCCACTCTATGCCATCTACCCCGTGACCGGCTTTATGGTCACGAGTGTGGGTGCCATCACGTTTTTGCTCGCTGCACTCATGGCCATCTCGCAGAGCAACGCCAAACGCGTGCTCGCGTACTCCACCATTTCCAACTTGGGCCTCATCAGTGCCTGCTTGGGTGTCGGCGCGCCCGAGGCCGTATGGGCGGCCATCTTCCTGATCCTGTTCCACACGGTGGCCAAGTCGCTGCTGTTCCTGTGCGTGGGCACGGCCGAGCATCATATCGGCAGCCGCAATATCGAGGACATGGACGGCATGTTCAGCCGCATGCCGCACCTGACGCGTCTGATGATGCTGGGCATTATGGGCATGTTTGTGGCGCCGTTTGGCATGCTCGTGTCCAAGTGGGGCGCCCTGGTGGCGTTTGCGCAGACCGGCAACGTGCTCATGATCATGGTGCTTGCCTTTGGCTCGGCCGCGACGTTTTACTTCTGGGGCAAGTGGCTTGCTAAGCTTTCGGGCGTCGATCCCACGGCTCAAAACGTGGAGGGCAATGTTCACAAGACCGAGTGGATGGCGCTCAACACCATCGCCGCGCTGCTGATTCTGTGCTGCGTGGCGTTCCCGGTTATCTCGAGCGGTCTGGTGTCGCCTTACTTGGCCATGGTGTTTGGCCGCGTGCCGTACGTTATTGGCAAGGACGCCATGTATCTGATGGTGGTTATCGTGGCGTTTATCGCCGTGGTGCTGCTGACTTCATTCCGCGTGAGCAATAAGCCGCACGTCAATGTATATCTTTCGGGTGTGGGAACCGACAATTACCGCCATTTCCGCGGCTCGATGGGACGCGAGGTGAAGGCCGAAAAGCGCAATTGGTACTCGGAGGACGCCCTTGGCGAGAAGCGTATTGGCCCCGCGGGTAGTGTTGTTTGCTGTGCCATCATCCTGTTTGCGCTGCTGTGCTGCGCGTGGATTGGGCCCGAGAGACTCGCCATGAGTGCGCCCTCGGTGCTGCGCGGCAAGTATTTTGAAGGCTCGGGCGTCGTGGGCATTTTTATTGGCACCGTGGCGTTTGCCTTGCTGGCGCCGCTTGCGGGCGGCTTGATCGACGGCCTTGACCGCAAGCTGTCCGCTCGCATGCAGGGCCGCGTGGGCCCGCGCCTGCTGCAGCCCTTCTACGACGTTGCCAAGCTGCTGCGCAAGGCCCCTGCCAGCGTAAACACCATGGACGATACCTATATGGCGTGCGCGCTCATCTTTACCGTCGTGGGCGGCGGCATCTTTGTGTCGGGCTCCAACACGCTGCTGTGCGCTTTTATGGTTACGCTCTCCGCGATCTTTGTGGTGCTGGCGTCCGCCTCGACGCAAAGCCCGTTTGCCCAGGTCGGTGCCGACCGCGAGTTGCTGCAGGTCATGAGCTACGAGCCCGCCGTTCTGCTGATGAGCGTGGGCCTGTACCTTGCCACCGATAGCTTTGATTCCATCGCCGTGACCGGACAGTCGGCGCCCATCATCGTGTACAGCGCGCCCATTTTCTTGGCGCTGCTTGCGGTGCTCACCATCAAGCTACGCAAGTCGCCGTTCGACCTTTCGTACTCGCATCACGCGCATCAGGAGATTGTCCAGGGCGTCGCCACCGAGATGAGCGGCGGCACGCTGGCCAAGATGACCCTTATGCACTGGTGTGAGACCGTGCTGTTTTTGATGTGGGTGGGCATGTTCTTTGTTTGGGACAACCCGGTGAGCTGGGTCGTAGCCCTGGTCGTGATGGCCGCGACGTATTTTGTCGAGGTGCTGATCGACAACACCTTCGCACGCAGCACCTGGCGCAGCTGCTTTAAGCTCGGCTGGGGCGTGGCGCTGGTGTTTGGCCTGCTCAACCTTATGCCCATCCTCGTCGACGTGTTTATTTAGGAGGCGGCATCCATGGATCATAAAATGTCGCGCTCGCCGTGGGTTATTCATTACGACGGCTCGAGCTGCAACGGATGCGATATCGAGGTGCTGGCCTCGCTCACGCCGCTGTTCGATGCGGAGCGCTTTGGCGTGGTCAACACCGGCAACCCCAAGCATGCGGATATCTTTTTGGTGACGGGGTCGGTCAATGCCCAGAACCTGCCCGTCGTGCGTCAGATTTACAACCAGATGCTCGAGCCCAAGTGCGTGGTGGCCTGCGGTATCTGCGCATGCTCGGGCGGCGTATTCCGCGATGCCTACAACGTGATCGGCGGCGTGGACCGCGCGATTCCCGTGGACGTGTACGCGCCCGGGTGCGCCATTCGCCCCGAGACGGTGATCGATGCCATCGTGGAGGCGTGCGGCATCCTGGACCAGAAGGAGACCGTGTTGCGCGCCGGTGGCGATCCGCTCACCGTGGGCGGTGCCGCTACCTGGGACGGTGGCGTTGAGCTGGGCGAGGACGGGTTTGTGGCTGCGGGGGCCGGGACTGACGGTGCCGGTGACGCGCCTGCCGGGAAGCCTGCTGCGCCCGCCGCTGGCGACGCACCTGCTGAGACGCCCGCCGCTGCAAAGGAGGCCGAGTAATGCAAAAGGCTATCTATACCACCGTCGGGATCGACAAGCTCCTGTCGCATGTCCAGGCGCTCAAGGGCGTCGGCGCGCGCTTTGTGCAAATGCATGCCGAGCGCAACGTCGACGACGGCTCGTATCGCTTGGTCTATACGTTTATCAACGTCCGTGCTGCTCAGGAGCATATTGCGCAGGACGGCAGCTATGCGATCGAGAACCTGGTGGTCGAGGGCATCGACCAGTACCAGGAGATTCCGTCCATCAGCTCGTATTACCCCGCGGTGTTCCCGTTTGAAAATGAGGCCCACGACCTGTTTGGTCTTGCCATCACCGACATGCAGATCGACTTTAAGGGCTTTTTCTACCAGGTCTCGACTGCCGAACCCATGAGCGTCATCACGCCCGAGGTGAAGGCTGCGCGCGAGAAGGCCATGAAAGTCCGCGCGGCCGCCGAGGCCAAGGCGCGCAAGGCCGCGGCCGAGAAGGCCGCCGCGGCTGCGGCTGCTGCGGGGGAGGGTGCCGCGGGTGCCGGCGATGCTGCGGGCACTGCCGCTGCTCAGCCCGCTGCTGCTGCCGGCTCCGATGCCCAGCATGACGATGCCGCTGCGAAGGCCGCGCTCAAGGCCGCCGAGATGGAGGCAAAGCTCGCCGCCATGGATCCCGAGAAAGCGGCCAAGGTCCGTGCGGCGCTTGCCGCCAAGGCCGCCCGCGACAAGCAGAAAAAGGAGGCGTAAGGTCCATGGCTCATCGCTCCGTAATTCCGTTTGGCCCGCAGCACCCGGTGCTGCCCGAGCCGCTTCATCTGGACCTGGTGATCGAGGACGACCGCGTCATCGAGGCAATTCCGCAGATCGGCTTTGTGCACCGCGGACTCGAGAAGCTCACCGAAAAGCGCGACATGCACCAGTTTGGCTACATCGCCGAGCGCATCTGCGGCATCTGCGCCGTGGGCCACAGCTACGGCTATGCCAGCGCCTGCGAGCGCATGCTCGACATCGAGGTGCCCGGCCGCGTGCAGTATATCCGCACCATTCTGCATGAGCTTTCGCGCATTCACTCGCACCTGCTGTGGCTGGGCCTGCTCGCCGATGCCTTTGGCTTCGAGGCGCTGTTCTATCGTTCGTGGACCCTGCGCGAGCAGATTCTCAAGATCTTTGAGAGCACTTGCGGCGGCCGCGTGATTTTGTCGATCAACGAAATCGGCGGCCTTAAACACGACATTGAGGATTCCGAGCTGGCGGGCATTGTCCAGACGCTCGACGCCATGCGTCCCGATTACGAGGCCCTGGTGCATACGTTTTTGGACGACGACAGCTGCGGCGAACGCCTACATGGCGTGGGGGTGATCAGCAAAAAAGACGCGCTGGATCTGTCGATGGTCGGCCCGTTTGGGCGCGCTTCGGGCGTGGACTATGACGTGCGCATGTTTGGCGACGGCGCCTATGCGGATCTGGCTGCGTTTGAGCCCATTGTTGCCACCGACGGCGACTGCTATGCCCGCTGCCAGGTGCGTTGTGCCGAGGTCACGCAGGCCATGGACATTATCAAGGAGCTTGTGGGCAAGATTCCGCACGACGGCATCGGTGGACGCACCAAGCTCACGCCGGCCGACGGCGCACGCGGCGAGGTTGTGATTGAACAGCCGCGCGGCGAGGCGTACTACTATGTGCGCGGCAATGGCACCAAGAACCTGGACCGTTTTCGCGTGCGCACGCCGACGTCGCAGAACCTGGCGGGTCTGACGCATGCACTGCAGGGCGTGCTCATTGCCAACGTGCCCATGATTATCCTGACCATCGACCCCTGCATTAGCTGCACGGAAAGGTAGGCGCGGCATGAGTTTGCTGACATTCGCCAAGACGGCCTTGGGTTCCATGGTCAAGCAGCCGGTCACGGTGTGCTATCCGCAGGAGAAGCTCGCGGCACCCGAGCGCTTGCGCGGGCATATCGTCAACGACATGGACGCGTGCATCTGCTGCGGCATGTGTGCGCGTCGCTGTCCGGCGGGCGCGCTCGCAGTCGATCGCAAGGGTGGAACGTGGTCGATCGACCCGTATGCCTGCGTGGTGTGCGGTGAGTGCATCGAGAGCTGCCCCAAGCACTGCCTGACTATGGATACCGCCCGTACTCCGGTTGCGGCGGATAAGACTCCCACGGTAGAAACCAAGCCGGAATAGCGCGAAAACGGGGCCGGTGGGGCAAAATTGCCCCACCGGCCCCGCGCGTGAACGCGCGGTTGGGCCGCCGCTAACAAAACCATGCCGGATTACGGGGCTGGATGGCGAACCTCCGACCATATAGAAAATCGCAAAAACAAAACCGCAGGTAGATAGCCTGCCGTTTTTCAAAAAATGAAGGTATGGATGAGGGTTCCGACTTTAGCCCCGTAATCCGACACAGTTTTGAAATGACACCATATCAGTACCAGCCCCTGATCCCTCGGGGACGGAGGAAAACGGACCTTTTTGGCCTCGCGAGTACCGCCGCGTGACCCGTCTGCCACGAAATGGGCCCATCTACTACGTTTAAGCCGCTACCCTCGACCACGGCAAGTAATGTGAAATGAAAACCGCAGGTAGAACGCCTGCGATTTTGCATGAAAAGCGGTTATGGGCGGGGGTATCGAGTCAAACGTAGTAGATGGGCCCATTTCGTGGCGGGCGCCGTCTGCCGATCTCCGCGGGCGGAAGGAAAAGGATCATTTTGGTCCCGCGAGGCTTGCGGAGGCACTCGTGCAGGGCCGTCGCGAACAAAACTATGTCGGTTTACTACGATGAATTCGGCATTCCCGACCATGACTGCATTTTTCTAAATATTGCAAGCGTTCTACCTGCGGTTTTGCAAGCGCGCAATTTACCATGGTCGAAGGTGGGCGATTCGTCGTAGTAAACCGGCATAGTATTGAAATAGCATTAAATCGGTAGCAGCCGTTTTGTTATGCCGGGTCGTTCGTTGGGCAACTACCCTCGCAGGTAGGCGATGGCGATCTGCGTGCGGTTGCGTAGGCCCATTTTGGCTAGGATTGAGCTGATGTGGTTGCGTACGGTGCCTTCGCCCATATAAGCCGTGGCGGCAATCTCCTTGTTGTCGAGGCCGCGGGCGATGAGCTCGGCGACTTCGAACTCGCGGTCGGTCAGGCTGGCAAAGGCTGCGGGCCGGCGGGGCGTGCCCGTCTTGTCGCCCATCCCGTCAAAGTCAACATCTTCGATCGCCTTACCCTCGAGCACGCGTTTGCCGTCCATGACTTGCGCCAACGCCGGAGGAATGACGGCGACATCGGTTTTAATCAAGTAGCCGCGGGCGCCCAGTTTGAGCGCCGACACAATGTACTCGTCATCCGAGAATGTCGTCAGAAACACCACGCGCGCCGCAGGGTCGCGCTCAAGGATCTCGCGTGCCGCCGAAAGTCCGTCGCGCCCCGGCATCTGAATGTCGAGCAGCGCGATGTCGGGCGTGTGCTCAGCGTAGAGCGCGACCGCGTCGTCGCCATTGGCGCCGGTACCCACCACCTCGATCTGCGGCTGGGCGCCTAGGATAATCTTGAGTGAATCGACTACCAAGTGGTCGTCATCGACAACTATGAGCCTCATCGGTCCTCATCTCCTTGCTGTTTGGGAACGGTGGCAAACACGCGCCAGCCGCCGGCGCCGGCGCGCGGACCGGCGGTGAAGGTGCCGCCAAGCGCCTCGATGCGCTCGCGCATGGAGACGAGCCCCATGCCCTCCGCGGCGCCACGGCCGATTGCTTGGACCCCGCCCACGCCATCGTCGGTAACGATGAGCTGGTAAAACGACGGATGCTCCATGCATCGTGCGGTGACGGTCTGGGCGCAAGCGTGGCGCATGGTGTTGGAGAGCGCCTCGCGCAGGACCGCCGCAAAGCAGTTGGCGACGTTGGCGGGCGCATGCTCGGCCAAAACTTCAAGCTCAATCTGTGGGCCGCTGTCCGAGCGTACGCCTTCAACGATGCGCTCGAGCTGCACGGAGAGGTTGGTTGCATTGTCGTTGAGCGCGTGGACGCTGGCGCGCACGAGCTGGAGCGCCTCGTCAACCGTGCGTTTGACATCGGCGAAATCGGCGGCGACGCCGGGCTCGTTGGCGTGGACCACGCGCAAGGCTTCGGTTTGGAGCGAAGCGCGCGTGAGCTGGTGGCCCACGTTATCGTGGATCTCGCGCGCGATGCGGGCGCGTTCGGCGAGCGTTGCGAGCTCGACTTCGTAGTCCTGGCGGTCGGCGAGGTCGCGGTTGCGTGCCTCGAGTACCAGGGCGCGTTCTTGCAGCTTGTCGCGGGTGCGACGCATGCGATCCTGTTCGTGCTCCAGCTGCGCGGTGCGCAGCGACAGCAACGTGGCAGCGATCGAAAGGATGGCGGTTAGCAACAGCGTTCGGGTGGTGAGCACGCCGCCACGAAGGTCCGCGACAAGCGCGCAGACAAACACGGCGCCAATCGCCAGCGCGGGCCAGATGCGTTCACGGCGCACGCGTCGCGCGATGTCATAGAAGGCAAGGGGTGCGAACGGCATAAATGGCGGCACGAAGACGGCAGCGATGATGTAAGCGTAGCTCGCGGCCTCGCTCGCGCGATGGGCGTGTTCTTCTCGTGCGACTTCCGACGCCGAGGTGGCCATAACGCCAAGGCAAAACGCCACAACCAGACGAGCGTCCACGGCAAGACCCATGGCGGCCGCAATACAGCACGCCAGCACAATCGATTTGTCGAAAAGCCTGTTCATACGGGTATTGTACGCGATGCTGCGCGCGGGGGAGGCGCCGCCCGGGGCAACCGTGACATTCCTCCCGCGCGGCAAAGCGGCGTCGATCGCTCGCGCGAGCGGGGGTTTCGCCTCTGCCCCCTCGCACTCGTGACAAAGCTCACTGGTGCGCGCCGTCCTCTCCTGCGATGATGCAATCGTACCGGGCCACGACCAACAGAAGGGCCGCCTCATGACAGATATCGTCCACGTCGAAAACCTCGTCAAGCGCTACGACGATCTTATCGCGCTCGACCACTTTAACCTGAGTATTGCCCCTGGCGAGATCTTTGGCCTGCTGGGCCCCAACGGCTCGGGCAAGACCACGTCCATCAACT